>JAYVQC010000112.1:0-27295 GCA_043757045.1 Akkermansia sp.
GCGGCGGGCATCGAGGTGGAGCCGGGCGTGACGGCGGGCGATTATCTCGCGGGCTTTTTCCTCGGCACGCGCACCGCGCTCTACGAGAGCGGGCGCGAGTCCATCACGCTGACGATCAATGAGGTCTCGCCGTTCTCGGTGGGCGTGCTCATCGCGTTGTTCGAGCGCGCGGTCGGGCTTTACGCCAGCTTGATCAACATCAACGCGTATCATCAGCCGGGTGTAGAAGCGGGGAAGAAGGCGGCCACGGCGGTCATTGTATTACAGGGGAAAATCCTCGCCTACCTCGCTGAGAAGAAAGGTCACGCGCTGACCTCGGCGCAAATTGCCAGCGGCCTCGGCGCGCACGACGGCTTCGAGACGGTCTTCAAAGTTTGCGAGCATCTCGCGGCCAATCCTGATCACAGTGTGCGCAAGCAAGTGGGGCGCACGCCGTTCGAGGCGACGTATCAGCGGTAGTGGGACCGGCGCCCTCGCCGGTCTTTAGTCCGACAGGCGCCCCCGCCTGTCGAACTGCAAGCGGGGGCGCTTGCAGGACTATGACAGCCGGGGCGGCAGTCCCACTGCGGACAGGCCGTTCGGCGAAACCCGCCATTGCGCTCTTTACGTCCCTCGCTACATTTCGCGCCGATGAATCCATTGTCCCGGTTGCAGGTGAAAATTTTCGCGGACGGTGCCGACAAGAAAGCCATGCTCGACTTGTACGCCAACCCGCTCATCCAGGGTCTCACGACCAATCCCACACTCATGCGCAAGGCGGGCATCAGCGACTACGAGGCGTTCGCGAAGGACATTCTCCAGACCGTGCAGGACAAGCCGATTTCATTCGAAGTGTTCTCAGATCAGTTCCCCGAGATGAAACGCCAGGCGCTCAAGATCGCCGCGTGGCAGAAAAATGTTTACGTGAAGATCCCGATCACGAACACGCGGTCGGAATCCGCGCTGCCGCTTATTCGCGAGCTGGGCCAACTCGGCGTGCAGTTGAACGTCACGGCCATTCTCACGCTCGATCAAGTGCGCGGCGTGGCGGAGGCGTTGAATCCAAATGTGGCTTCGGTCGTTTCTGTGTTCGCGGGTCGCATCGCGGACACGGGCGTGGACCCGGAACCGCTCATGCGTGAGAGCCTCGCGCTGCTGCACGGCCAGCCGAAGGCCGAACTGCTCTGGGCCAGCGTGCGCGAAGTGCTGAACATCTGGCACGCTGACCGCACGGGCTGCCGCATCGTCACAGTGCCGCATGACATTTTGAACAAGGCGCTGAAGATGGCGGGTATGGACCTCGCCGCGCTCTCGCTCGACACGGTGAAGATGTTTGCGAGCGACGCGCAGGCGGCGGGGTTCTCGGTGTAGCGTGCCGCCAGCGTCTCGCTGGCGACATCGGCCAAAACGCCAGCGAGACGCTGGCGGCACTTTGATGAATCTCTTTGCGTTCCTTGCGTTCTTTTGCGGCAATTCCCTTCGATGAAAATCGCGCTCGCGCAAATCAACACCACGGTCGGCGATCTGCCAGGCAACGAAGCGAAAATTCTCGCCGCCTACCAGCGCGGCGTGGAGGCGGGCGTGGAACTCGTCGTCTTTCCCGAACTCGCTGTCACCGGTTATCCGCCGCGCGACCTCCTGCTCAAGCGCCACTTCGTGCAGCAGAATCTCGAAGTGCTGAACCGTCTCGCGGCTGCGACCGGCGCGACGGGGATGCTCGTCGGTTTCGTCGGACGCAATGAAGCGGGCGTGGGGCGCGAGGCGACCAATTCCACCGCGCTCTTGCAGAACGGCAAGATCATCGCCACGCGCAGCAAGACCTTGCTGCCAACCTACGACGTGTTCGACGAGGATCGTTACTTCCAGCCCGCGACCTCGAACGCGCCCGTCGAGTTCAACGGGCGCAGCGTCGGCCTCACGATTTGCGAGGACGTCTGGAACGACGAGGCGTTCTGGGACGAACGCCGTTACCACGCGAACCCGCCCGCGCAACTCGTCGCGGCGGGCGCGACGATTCTCTTCAACAACTCCGCCTCGCCGTGGCATCTCGGCAAGAACGAGACGCGCCACGACATGCTCTCGCAACTCGCGGCCAAGACCGGGCGGCCGCTCATCTATTGCAACCTCGTCGGCGGCAATGACGAACTCGTGTTCGACGGCGCGAGCGTGGTGTTCAACTCGGATGGCCAGCTCATCGCGCAGGGCAAGATGTTCGAGGAAGATTTCCTCGTGCTCGATCTCGACAGCGCGCAGCCGTTGCTGCCGCCGGTGATTTGTGATGAGGAAAAAGTTTATCGCGCGCTGGTGCTGGGCCTGCGCGATTACCTGCACAAGTGCGGGTTCAAGTCCGCCGTGCTGGGCCTGAGCGGCGGCATTGATTCCGCGCTCGTCGCCGTCCTCGCCGTGGTCGCATTGGGGACAGAAAACGTGCGGGGCGTTTCGCTCCCGTCGCAGTTCTCCTCGCAAGGCAGCCTCGATGACGCGCGCATTCTCGCCGAGAACCTCGGCATTCGTTACGACGTAGTGCCGATTCAGCCCGCGTTCGAGGCGGTGAAAGGCCAGCTCGGCGACGTGTTCAAAGGGCTGAAGGAGGACGTGGCCGAGGAGAACATTCAGGCGCGTTTGCGCGGCGTGATGCTCATGGCCCTGTCGAACAAGTTCGGCTCGCTGCTCCTCACCACCGGCAACAAGAGCGAGATGGCCGTGGGCTATTGCACGCTCTACGGCGACATGAGCGGAGGACTCGCCGTGATCAGCGACGTGCCGAAGATGATGGTCTATCGCGTCTCGAAGTGGATTAACTCTGACGCTGCGTCGCGAGCAGGCCGCGAGCGCGAAATCATCCCTGATGCTTCGATCACCAAAGCGCCGTCCGCTGAACTTCGCCCCGACCAAAAAGATCAGGACTCGCTGCCGCCTTACGAGATTCTCGACGCCATTCTCGAAGAGTACGTCGTGAACCTGAAGACCACGCGCGACATCATCGCAATGGGCTTCGACGAGGCGACGGTGAAACGCGTGGTCCGGCTGATTGATTTCTCCGAATACAAACGCCGGCAGGCCGCGCCGGGCTTGAAGGTCACGAGCAAGGCGTTTGGCGTGGGCCGCCGCATCCCCATCGCGCAGCGGTATCGGGATGTGTGAAAAGTAATCAGTAATCAGTGAAACAGTGGGGACGTCCGCGCTCTGCCGACTGATTACTGATTACTTCCCACTACGGCTCCAGCACGACGTGCTTAATCTTCTGCCGCTTCCAAGTGTAGGTCACATGCACGCGGCCATCGCGGGTCACGATCATCGCGGGATAGGAATACTCGCCCGGTTCGTTCTCCAGCGTGAGCGTGTGCGTCCAGTTCGTGCCGTTGGTCGAGGTGCTGATGCTCAACGGCGTGCGCCCGCGCGGCGTGTTGTTATGCACGAAGAGCGCGCGGCCATCTTTCAAGAACACGGCGTCCACGCCGGTGCTGGGGTTCGGCAGCTCGGTGGCGCGCAGCGGTGAGAAAGTTTTTCCACCATCGTGCGTCCATGTCTCCACCACGCGGCCCTGGCGGCTGCGGCAGAGAAGCTGAATGCGTTCCGGCGACCACGCGAGAATCGTGGGCTGGATGGCGCTGAATTCCTTTCCATCGTTCAGCTCCCCGGTGCGTGTCCAGGTCTTGCCGAGGTCGCGGGTGAACTCCAGGTGGATGCGCCAGCCGTGGTCCTCGCTGCTGGAGCCGCACCAGAGTGTGTCGCCGATCAGCACGGGCTTGGCGCGGATGGGACCGGCGATGTTCTTGGGCAGACGCTCCGGCTTGGACCACGTTTGGCCCCCGTCTTCGGAACGCATGACCATGCCCCACCAGGTCGAGGGGCTGGGGCCAACTTTGTAGAAGAGCACGAGCGGCCCTTGCGGCGATTGGAACAGCACCGGATTCCAGCACGGGTGCCGCGTGCCGTCCGACTGCACGCCGGTGGCGACCTCGACCGGCGCGCTCCAATTCTTCCCGTCGTGGCGCGCGGTCCAGATGGTTACGTCAGGTTTGCCTTCGTCGGTGCCGCCGAACCACGCGGCGATCAGGCCCGACTTCGTTTCCACGATGGTCGAGGCGTGGCAGGAGGGGAACGGCTCGCGCTCGTAGATGAACCCGGACTTCTCGATGGAGACAGCGGCGACCGCGCTTCCAGCCAAAGCGCACGTCGCGACCACGACCACAAAAGTCTTGGCAAGACTCATCACTTCTTCGCCGCCACGGCTTTCGGCTTCGTCACCATGTCCCAATCATCCGTGCGGAAGGGCGTCGCGGGCAGGCCGTTCTTGTTCCAGAGATTCACCACCGGGAAATCCGACCAGCCGTAGCGCACCGCCGCCGGCTTCACGACGCTCGGGCTGCTCACCACCACCTTGTCGCCTTCAATCTTCGCCGTGGCCCAGACGAATTTCTTGTCCGCGCCGGCGATGGCGAAGCCGGTGAGTTCGCCGCCGCGCGCTTCCAATCCGCCGCCGACATTCTTGAAACTTAGAATCGCCTGGCCGTCCTTAAACTTCACACCGTCGTACGCCGGGCCATTGGCGACAATCTTTTCGCGGTAAGCAATGCGCCGCGCCTCCAGCGCGAGCCGCGCGCCCACCGGCTGCTTCTTCGTCGGGTGAATGTCGTCCTTGTCGCCCACATCCGTGATGACGGCCATGCCCACCTTCTTCAGATTCTTGGTCGCGAGCAGTTGCGCCTCGCGCAGTTCCGCCCAGTCGCTCTCCCCCGGCGTCGCGGTGATCTCGGCCACCGGCCGCTTCTTGCTCTTGTCGAAGGGTGCGAGCTGCACTTCGAGGAAGGTGAAGTCGTAGCCCCAGTCCGCGCGCCAGTTGCGAATCATGTCCGCGAACAGCCGGCGATACTGCCACGCGCGGCCCGCGTTCGATTCGCCCTGATACCAAATCGCGCCCTGCACGGCGTACGGCACAATGTTGGCAATCATCCCGTTGTAGAGTTCGGCGGGCTGCCACGGCGACGGCTTGCGCGCGGTGAAGGGCTTGCCTTCGGCCTTCGCGGCGTCGCGCTGTTTTTCCCAGTTGGCGATTTGCGCGGGGAGCTTCGCGTTGTCCGCCGCGTACTTGTCGAGGATGTCCTTCTTGTATTCCGCATTGGCCGCCATCAAGTCCTCGCGAATCCAGACCTCCGCCGGCGAGCCGCCCCACGACGTGTGGATGACGCCGACCGGCACGCCGAGCGCCTTCTGCAAATCCCGCGCGAAATAATACGCCACCGCCGAGAAGCCCGGCACCGACTCCGGCCCGCACTCCACCCACTTGCCGTTCACGTTGTTCGTCGGCGCGTTCAGCTTGAGCTTCGGCACGGTGAAGAGGCGGATGTTGGCGTTCGCCGAGTTCGCGATGTCGTTCGTCGAGTTGAAGCTGCTGCGCATCCCCCACTCCATGTTCGATTGGCCGCTGGCGATCCACACCTCGCCCACCACCACGTCCTCGCGTTGGATCAAGGTGTTCTTGCCGTCGTGCGTGGCGGTGACTTTGAGCACGCCCGCCGGGCCGGGTTTCAAGTTCTTCAACTTCGCCATCCATTTCCCGTTCTTCACCGTCACGGTGTCTTTCTTGCCCGCGAACTCGACGGTGACTTTGTCGCCGTCATCGCCCCAGCCCCAGATGGGGACGGTGGCGTGCTGCTGGAGGACCATGTGGTCGGTGAAGAGGTTGTGCAGGCGCAGTTCAGCGCGGGAGACGAGTGCGCTGCCGACGATGAGCAGCGCGCAAAGAATGGTGCGTGGAATCATGCGCGGATTGCAGACGATCAAAGCCCCGAGGTCAAGCGGCGTGGCGAAAGCAGGTGGGAGGAGTTTTTAACCGCTGATGGACGCTTATTAACACTGATGAAAGGGGGACATTCAGCCCGGCGCGAGAAGTACGGGGCAGGCGGTCAAGTCGTGGCCTGGCGCGCTGAGGAGAGCGCCGCCCCACCACCCCATCGTTCTTCCAGAACAGTTTCAAGGCGAACTCCTGGTGGTTCACATTCCCGAGGGCAAACGAATGGGAAAACGTCGTCGCCGATCCCCGGCTTCTTGCACCTGACGATTAGTGTTGCTGCGTTTGCTCGGTCACACTCCTCCTGCGCGATTGACGGAAAACTTTTTTCCGTAATCCTCCGCCTATGCACGTCTGTTCCCCGATGAATCGTCTTTTGCTTTTGGCCGTGGCTTTGGCGCTCACGCTCGGCGCGCGCGCGGCGGACGAGGAACGCCCGGCGTTTCTGCGCGAGCCGTATCTGCAATTCTCCACCACCAACTCGATCTACGTCGTCTGGCGCACAGCGGGGCCGATGACCCCCGTGGTGAAGTTCGGCAGGGCGCTGAACAAACTCACCGGTGAACTCTCGACCCTCAGTGAAAAATCCGGCGCGGGCATTCTCGTGCGCGCGCAGCTCGGCGACAAAAAGGACGCGCTGCCCAGCAGCCTCCAGCAGTTTCGCACCGAGGAAAATTTGAAGCTGCGCAAGCTGCACTCCGCGCCGCTCGGCACCTTCCAATACGAGGCCCGGCTGCAAGATCTGTCGCCCGCCACCAAGTACTATTACGCGGTCTTCGACGGCGAGAAACGTCTGACGCCGTCGGATGAAACGTATTCTTTCACCACGCCGCCGATGATCGGCACGCGGACGCCGGTGCGGTTCTGGGCCTTGGGCGACGGCGGCACGGGGCGGCAGGAGCAGATGGATGTTTATCGCGGGATGCTGGAAGTCACCGCGCGCGAAAAGCATCCGCTCGACCTGTGGCTGCACCTGGGCGACATGGCTTACGGCACGGGCCGCGACATGGAATTTCAAAGCCGCTTCTTCGAGTCTTACGAGGGCGCACTGCGCAGCTCGGTGTGCTGGCCCACGATGGGCAATCACGAGGGCGCGACCTCGAAGGGCACCACGGGCGTAGGGCCGTATTACGATGCGTATGTGGTGCCGCGGTACGCGGAAGTCGGCGGGCTGTCCTCGGGCACGGAGGCGTATTACTCGTTCAACTGGGCGAACATTCATTTCATCTGCCTCGACTCGCACGACCTCGACCGCAAGCCCGGCGGCGCGATGGCCAAGTGGTTGAAGGCGGATTTGGAGAAAGCCAAGGCCGACTGGATCATCGCCTTCTGGCATCACCCGCCGTACACGAAAGGCTCGCATGATTCGGACAAGGAGAAAGACCTCGCCGAAATGCGCCAGCACATCATGCCCATCGTCGAGTCCGGCGGCGTGGACCTGGTGCTGGCGGGACACTCGCACATTTACGAGCGCTCGATGCTGATTGACGGCTCGTATGGCGCGACCAATTCCTTGGCGGAAAATTTCGTGTTCGATGACGGCGACGGCGACCCGAACGGCGACGGCGCTTACCGCAAAAGCGCGGGCATCCATCCCCACCAGGGATCGGTGGCCATCGTCTCGGGCAACGCCGGCGCGAGCATCAGCCGCAAAGGCACGATTCCGCTGATGAAGCGCACCATGATGGAATTCGGTTCCGTGCTCGTGGACGTGGAGGGCGACACGCTCACCGGCAAGATGATCAACCGTTCCGGCGCGGTGCGCGATGTCTTCAGCATCGTCAAGCGGGGTAAGGTAGAACCCGTCCGCATCGCCCTGCCGTGGCAGCCCGAGGAATACAAGAAGCCCACCAACAATGCGGCCAAGTCCGAGACGGACATCGCGCCCCTGCCGCCGGTGGATTACAAAGTTTTGATCCCGAAGTTCGGTGACTGGGCTTACCTCGCGGGTGAAGACCCGATTGGCGCCGCCTGGACGCGCAAGGATTTTGACGCCGCGAAATGGAAGCGCGGCCCCGCCGGTTTTGGTTTCGGCGACGCGCGTTACCGCACGGAGATTCCCAAGGAGCGCGGCCGGCCTTCGTCCGTCTATCTGCGCCACGAGTTCAACATCGAGCAGACCGACCGCATCACGGAACTCGGCCTGATCGTGGACTACCGCGACGGTTTCATCGCCTACGTGAACGGGCGCGAGGTCGCGCGCGTGAACATCGGGCGCAGCGCCGGCCGCAACGTCCAGAAGCTCAAGGCCCGCGAAAGCAGCGGCGTCACCTACGTGTCGTTCAAGGACGCGCACCGTTATGTGAAGGAGGGCGTGAACATTCTGGCCATCGAGGCGCATTCGCCGGTGGACGCGCTGGACATGTTTGTGGACCCGTATCTGATTCTGGAAGACTGAGGTGCCTATGAAAACCAAGGCAGAAAGCAGAAGGCAGAAGGCAGAGGGCCGGTCCCATCTGCCGTTCGTCATTCGTCATTCGTCATTCGTCATGCTCCTCGCATGTCTCGCGCTCGCGACCCCGTTCGCCGCGCGCGCCCACGACGGCCCCGAGCACGAGATTGACGAACTGACCGAGCGCATCCAGGTCGAGGGCGAGTCCGCCGACCTGCTGTTGCAACGCGCCATCGAATACAACGTCATCCGCAAATCCGCCGAGGCCATCAAAGACCTCGAGCGCGCACTGCACTTCGAGCCGGAATCGGCGCTGGTGCTCCGCGAACTAGCCAGGGGCTACCTCGTCAGTGGCAAAACCAACGAGGCTTCCGACACGATCAAGCGCGCCATCAAACATTCCAATCCGGGCGCAGAACTCGGCTCCGCGCACATGGTGCAGAGTGACATCCGTCGCGCGCGGAAGGATTACGCGAAGGCGCTGGAGGCCGTGAACGAAGCCATCCAACAGCACGGCGAAAGCGTGGAGTGGTATCTCGCGCGCAACCAGTTGCAGCAGCAGCTCGGTTTGAAAAAGGAACGCATCGCTGGACTCGACGAGGGCGTGAAAGCCACCGGCAGCGGCCTGCTTGAAACCGAGTGGCTCGACGCGCTCATTGACGGCGGCCAGAGCGACGTAGCCCTCGCGCGCATCGAAGCCGAACTGGCGGATGCGCGCCTCAAGAGCACCTGGCTCCTCCGCCGCGCCAAAGTCCGCCTGGCCATGAACAAGAAGGACGCGGCCAAGGCCGATCTCGAAGCAGCCTTGAAAGAATTGAACGAGCGCTTCGGCAAAACTTCCCCTGACCCGCTCGCGCTGATGGATCGCGGCCAGATGCAGGAACTCCTTGGCAACAAGGATGAGGCCAGGAAGGATTACGAAGCCGCCCGCGATAAAGGCGTGGCCGACGAATGGCTTCTCGAACGCATCAAAGCCCTCAAACCTGACGACAAGAAAAAGCCCGGCGACCCGAAGAAGCCTTCCTCCTCCAAGGACAAGCCGAAGGACAGCGAAGACAAATCCGGCGATGATCCAAAGCCCGACGACGACAAAGACGACAACGCCAAGTGAGGCGAAAGCCTCTGATGTTTTCGCCCGCAGGCCCGCGCCTTTTTATTCCAACATCGCCAGCACGACCGCTCGCGCGGCCGCCAGTCCTTTATAAGCCACCACGTCCGCCGGCATGGTGTGCAGCGCCCGGGCCAGGCACCTCGCTGTGGTCTCGTCTTGTTTCACCTCCGCCAGTGGGTGCATCGCGATGCGGATGCCGAACAGTACGCCGCCACTGGCGGGCAAAGCCACCAGCGCCTGCTGTTCCACGCGCAGCCACACGTCGGCCAGCGTCACCGACGCATCAAGGCGGGGCAGGGGGCGGGATGGATGTTGGTTCAACTCGGGCGAACGGCTGAGTCCCCAATTGTGCCGGAGCCACGCCGCGCCCGGCGTGAGCTTGGCGAGGAAGGCATCAATCGACCGCCCGAGTTGGGCATTCAACCCCGGCACCGGCCCGTGGATGAAATCCATTGGGTGCCCCACCTTCTCAGCGAGACTCCATGAGGAAGGAAAACACACGCAGCCGCCCACCAGTTCAAACCGCCCCGCGGCGTTGGCCCGCAGCAGCAGGAAGTCCGGCTCCCACACCTTGCCGAAGCGCGTCATTCTTTCTGCCGGAGTCGCCATCGTCGCCAGCGTGTCGTGTTGCTCCACCGTGATGGTCTCCCACGCACACGCCAACGCCAGGGCTTCGTCGAGCAACGGTTCCGCCGTGGGCAGGAACGCCGAGTATTTTTCCGGCTCAGTCTGCAACCAGTGTTGCCGTTCGTGGATCACTTCCGTGTGCTGCGCCGTCGGCTGGAAAAATTCCGCCGCCGACCCGCGCCGCAATCCCATCTGAAAGCGGTAATCCCCGTCGGCAAACAGTTCGGAGAGATTCATGGGCCAATGCACCAGTCACTCCAATGGTTTGGCATCCTGCCGGCTTCGCAATTTTTTCCGCAACAGCCGGGGATTCCGCACGGCGGGGAACAGCAGAACGAAGACAATGACATTCCCCTCCATGCGGAAGTGGAGCGCGTAGGGAAATTTCGCGAGCAGCACGCGTCGAAACTCGCCGTGCGTTCGGAGATGGATTTCTGGATTCCGTTCAACGGCGGCGATGGCAGCGTAGTAGCGGTGCAATAATGCGTGTCCCAATCCCTCGGCCTGTTCCTCGTAGTAGTGAAAGGCTTCTGCCGCGTCGTCCACCAACTCTGGCCGAAACCTCGCGACGTAGTTCACAGGCGTCGGGCGAGCTGTTGCTTGAATTCGTCCAGCGTCAGGGCCGTGTCGGGGTTTTGGCGATGCGCGGCCCAGCGTTCTTCGAGCAGCGTTTGCTCGGCCTCCGAAAAGGGCACGTTCTGTGGCAACGAGGCAATCGAATCCCAAAGGTCTTCGACCAGTTGCAGCTTCTCGTCCGTGCTCAACTTTGCTAGTTGCGGAATCTCGGCCAGACTCATGCGCGAACTATAGCGGGCCACGGCCATCAACCAAGCCGGAGTTTTCCCGCCCGGACCAACGGGCCTGCTGCTCAAAAACAAAAGCGGCGGTCTTTCGACCGCCGCTTCGTGAAATCTGCTTCAGTTCAACCCGCTCAATACTTCATGTCCGCCACCGTGCGCCCGGCCGGGATGAACGGCAGCACATGCTCTGCATACGGCGTGACCACATCGAGGACGTAGGCTGTCTTCGACGCCAGCATGCGCTGGAGCGCGGCTTTCAAATCCTTGCGGAACATCACGCGTTCGCACGGGACGTTGAAGCTGTTGCACACACGCACGTAGTCGGGATAAATTTGCGCACGATTCTCCGGGTTGCCGAGGTAAGTGTGACCGCGGTTGCCGGCGAAGAAATTGTCCTCCCACTGCACCACCATGCCGAGGTGCTGGATGTTCAGGATGATGGCCTTGGCGGCAATCTTCTCAACGTTCGCGGTGGCGAGTTCCTGGATGTTCATCAGGAACGAGCCGTCGCCATCAATGTCGATCACTTCCTTGTCAGGCCGCGCGACTTTCGCGCCGAGCGCGGCGGGGAAGCCGTAGCCCATCGAGCCGAGACCGGCGCTGGTGATGAGCTGGCGCGGGAACTTGTATTTGTACCACTGCGCGCTCCACATCTGATGCTGGCCCACGCCGGTCGTGATGATCGCGTCGCCCTTGGTCAGTTCGTAAAGCATCTCGATCACCATTTGCGGCAGAATGACTTCGCCTTCCTGGCCCTTGAGATGATCCTTCATGTGATCGCTGTGCACGATCTCCGGCGTGACCTCGTAATGAAACGCGCCCTTCTTCTTCCACTCCGCGATTTGCGCGTGCCAGGCGGGATACTTCTTCGTGACCGGACGCTTGGCGATCAAGGCGTTGAGCCGCTTGAGCGCGTCCTTGATGTCGCCAACGATGGGCAGATGCGCGCGCCGGTTCTTGTTCAACTCCGCCGCATCAATGTCAATGTGGACAATCGTGCCGTTCTTGCAGAACTCCTCGAACTTCCCCGTCACGCGGTCGTCGAAACGCACGCCGAAGGAGAGCAGCAAATCCGCGCCGTCCTTCAGCTTCACCTGCGGGTCATCGAAACTTTTGCGATAGGCATACTCACCGCTCACCGCCCAGTTCGCGAAGGCCGCACCGTGCATGCCGAGCCAGCGCAACGAAAGCGGATGCGTCTCGGGAAAACCGCCCAGGCCCATGATCGTCGTCGTCACCGGAATCTGCAGCGCCTCGGCGAACTTCTTCAGTTCCTCCGCCGCGCCGCTGGTGATGATGCCGCCGCCGGCGTAAATCACCGGGCGCTCGGCCTTCTCGATCAGCCCGATGATTTCGTTCAACGCCACGTCGTCCGCCTTCAAGTCAGGCTGATTGTAGCCGCGCAAATTCTTCTTCACCTGCTCCAGCGTCGGCCACACCGGCTGCGCCTTCGCCTGTTGAATGTTCTTCGGAAAATCAATGACCACCGGGCCGGGCCGTCCCGACTCCGCGAGGTAGAACGCTTCGCGCACGATGCGCGGGATGTCGTTGATGTCCGTGATCAGGTAGCTGTGCTTCACGATGGGCAGCGTGACGCCGATGATGTCCGTCTCCTGAAACGCGCCGCGCCCGATCATGTTCTGGTTCACTTGGCCGGTGATGGCGATGAGCGGCGTGGAATCGAGATACGCGTCGGCGATGGCCGTGACGAGATTTGTCGCGCCGGGGCCGCTGGTGCCCATGCACACGCCGGCCTTGCCCGTCGCGCGCGCGTAACCTTCCGCCGCGAACGAGCCGCCCTGCTCATGGCGCGGCAGGATGGTGCGAATCTTCTTCGACTTGGTGAGCGACTGGTGGATTTCCATGCTCGCGCCGCCCGGATACGCGAAGATGACCTCGCAACCGGCGCGCTCCAGCGCCTCCACGAAAATGTCGCGGCCAAACATGGCCTGGCCGACTTCGGCGCGTTCCGTCTTCGGTTTCTTCGCTGCTGACTGCACGTTTTTACTCATGGCTTTGCTCTTTGTTAATCGGTGGCCCGGCGCGGGCAATAAAAAACCCACGACCGTTGCCAGCCGTGGGTTGTTGTCGAAATCATTCTAGCTTCGACAAGCGCCCACGGCGTCGCCTACGACGACGACGACCAGCAGAACGATTTGTCGGACCAGATTTTGCATTTAACGGTCGGCACGCTAGCGATGAGGGTGGGGAGGGTCAAGCGGGGATTCCGCGATGATGAGGTTGTGAGAAGTCCTGGCGTGAGGTGGAGGAGTGCCGGGCACAAAGCCCTATTTCCGAAGTTGCCCGCCGCGCCGCCATCGGCCAATGTTCACACATGGCAACGATCACGATACAGGTGGAAGATGATCTCGCTCGCCGGATGGAAGAATCCGCGCGCCGCGCGCACCAGACTCTTTCCGATTGGGTCCAGGAGCGCGTCAAACCCGCAGCCATTCCGCTCGTGAACGGAGACGAGCCGGTGTCGGATCAAACTCACCTTGGTCTCGGTGACTTTCCCTGTTTCGCCAAGACCAAACTGACGCAAGACCGTTTGAGCCGCGACGTGATCTATGACGAACGCGGACGCTGACGCGCTGCTGGTGGACACCAATGTTCTGGTGTACGCCGCAAACCCGAATGCCCCGCTCCACAGCGTTGCCCTCGCCACCTTGGTTCGCCATCGCACGGCGGGACGGCAAATGTGGATCAGCACGCAAGTCATCCGCGAGTTTCTGGTCGTGATGTGCAACCCGAACCTCACCACGCCCGCCCTCAATCCAGAACAGGCCGCTGTCTCCGTCCGCTACTTCCTGCGCCGCTTCTTTGTCGCCCAGGACACGCACCAAGTTTCCCGCGCCCTGAGCCGCCTCCTGATCCTCCTGCCGGCGGGCGCGCGCCGCATCCACGACGGCAACATCGTCGCCACCTGCCAGGCGCACGGAATTTCCTCCATCCTCACGCACAATCCCGGCGACTTCGCTCCGTTCGCGAGTGTCATCACCATCGAACCGCTGGTCGGGGCTGTGGCCAAGTAACGCTGCGGAGAATCAGGCCGGACGCGCACGGCCCGCGTTCGGGGTCTTCCGGTTTGGGGCCAAAACCAATGGCTGGGTGAAGGATTGGCGCGGAACTCCCTCCTTCCGACAACGCGATTGACCAAGCTCCGCCGGCCCGGCTGAATGCCCGCATGTCCTACGTCAGTTCCTATCATCATTGCGTGTTCAGCACCAAGGAACGCCGCCCGCTCATCACTCCGGAATTGCGCGAACGGCTCTGGCCTTTTCTGGGCGGCATCGCGCGGCAAAACAAAATGCAGGCCGTGGAAATCGGCGGCGTGGCCGACCACGTTCACCTGCTGCTTTCGTTGCCAGCCACCATGCCCATCGCCAAGGCCATGCAACTCATCAAAGGCGGCTCCTCCAAATGGGTGCATGAAACTTTTCCCGAACATCGCCTGTTCGCGTGGCAGGAGAAATACGGAGCCTTCAGCGTCAGCGAATCCCGTGTGCCCACCATCATCCGTTACCTTCAGGGACAGGAGGAACATCATCGCCAGATGACGTTTCAGGAAGAGTTCTTGGCCTTGCTGAAAAAGCACCGCATCGAATACGACGCCAAGTATTTGTGGGATTGAAAGCATCGGCCTTTGTCCCGTAGGGACATTCGAGAATAGCCCGGCACTTCAGTGCCGGGTTTCGCAGGCCGGGGGACAAGTCCCGAAGGGACGGCTGCATCGGCGTCACGTTCGCATTGTTCTCCCAGCGTTCAGCCGTCCCTTCGGGACTCGTGTGCTTCCGGGCTTGATCCCGGCGTTGAAACGCCGGGCTATTCTCGGGTGTCCCTACGGGACGAAAGCAGCGGCTTCGTTCCGCGCGCAATCTCCGGGGAACAGGGACGGACGCGCACGGCCCACGTTCGAGGTCTTCCGGTTTGGGGCCAAAATCAAAGGCCGGGCGAAAGATTGACAAAGCGAAAGGACGCAGGCCGCTCCGATGCGATAAATCAAATGGCACTCTCGTCACGAAAATGGCGCTCCGCATCCGACCAGTCGATTGGTGAAAGTGCGTCGAGAGAAAATGCAGCGTCGGCAAGTACTCTGGTCAATTCAGGATACTGCTGCTCGTACATGCTCCACGCCGCAAGGTATTTGGCACGGACTTCCGACAGCGGATGCTCTCGCATGTGACGATGCACTTCCTCCAAGTGACGCACCTCAAAAATGAGGTTGTACTCGGCGTCCGTCCCTTCGATGCAGCTTGGCGGGTAAGGCAATGGTGGCGGGCCGGTCGGCGCACCGGGGAAGAAGATGTCCTCTGGTTCGGGATAAAGATCGGTAAAACCCAGTGTCATGTACACAAAGCTGTATCCAGCGCCGAAAGGTCGTGTTTTGAATCCAATCATCAAAGGCAGGCAACAATCATCCACGAAAAGGCCAACGCATTTGATGTCGCGTTCTTTGCGGTACGCGGACACCAGCGCCGGGCCAAAGAACGCTTCGAGATTTTTCATCCGCTCGTGATGGAACTGGCCGTAGGTCAGCAGCGCTCGGAAGGAATAGCCACGGCCCACGGTGCGATACAGCAGGTCTTGGGCAAACTCACACAGAATCGTGACGGCGAAGCGGGCATCCTCGACATCCTCAAGTTCGGCCGTGTTGTAAACGAGCAGCGTGTCGGAAAAGACGATGGCGTGAAAGCCGGGATGACGGTGGACGTTGAGTGAGTCGATTATTCGGTACAGCTTCAAAACTTTCTCGGCATCCGAAACCAAGTCGGAGAAGCCCAACACGTCGAGATAGAGCAGGAAATGGTTTCGCATTGCGCTCAAGAAAGCTGCACGAGTTGCCAGACCGCTGCCACAGGTATTCAAGCGCGTGTTGCAGCGCCGGCCTTTACACCCAGCACCGCCTCGGATTTAATGCAATCGGCAAATGAATCACTCCGCGTTGAAAGCAAATATCCTCCTGCGCCTCGAATTGTTATTGAGCCTGTGCGTTCTGCTGGGCTTCGGAGCGGAGGCGGGGCGCGCGGCTAATTTGACCTTCACCGTCGGGAACACTAACGGCAGTTACGACGCGCAGGTGGTGGTGCCGATTCGTGTCAGCCAGTTCACCAACATCAATGGCTTCCAGTTTTCCCTCCACTGGAATTCGAATGTTGCGACTTTTATCGGCGTTGAGCAATTCGGCTTACAAGGCATGGGGTTCGGGAATTTTAATACGAATATTGCGCGCACAGGCACGCTCACCTTGGCGTGGGATGACCCATCCGGTGGCGCAACCAACCTGACGAGCGGAGCGATGATTTTTGGCGTGCGCTTCCGGATCAGCGGCCCGGTAGCGTCCTCCAGCCAAGTGACGATTGATGGCACGCCCGCCGCGTTCGAGGCGATGAACGGAAATTTCATCGTTGTGCCTGTGTCGGCGGTGAGCGGAACCATCACTGTCAGCGCGGGTAACACGAACGCGCCGGTGCTCACGGCCATCGGCAACCAGTCGGTTGACGAGGGGAACCTTTTGTCCTTCACCGTCACGGCCAGCGATCCGGATGAACCGGTTCAGGGACTCATCTACAGTTTGACGAACGCACCCGCTGGCGCATCCGTTCACCCGACCAGCGGGCTGTTCACTTGGACACCCGGCGAAATGCAGGGGCCGGGCGTTTATTTAGTCACCGTACGAGTCACGGACAATGGTGTTCCCGTGTTGAACGATTCGGAGACGATCAGCATCACCGTCAACGAGGTGAACAGCGCGCCTGTCCTGACAGCCATCGGCTCCAAGTTCGCCATTCAAGGCAGCCCTCTCACCTTCACCGCCTCGGCAAACGACCCTGATATCCCCGCGCAGTCACTCAACTACAGCCTGTCCAACGCGCCCGCTGGAGCCACGATCCATCCTTCGAGCGGCGCGTTCGACTGGACACCCGCCGCGACGCAGGGAGCGGGAAACTACACCGTCACGGTCTGGGTCACGGACAATGGCAATCCGGCTTTGAGCGATTTGGAATCCATCTCCATCAGCGTGTCGGTGGTTCCGGTGCAAATCATCACCCAGCCAGCCAGTCAGATTGTCACGAACGGACAGATGATGGCTCTGAATGTGGCCGTGACAGGGAGCGTGCCGCGCTATCAGTGGCGCAAAGACGGCACCAACATTTTGGGCGCGACCAACGCCAGCCTCCCGTTTCCCCCCGTGCAGATGTCGGACGGCGGTCTGTATTCGGTAACGGTCTCAAACGATCTCGGAGTAGTGGTCAGTTCAAACGCTTTGCTGGTTGTGACCGCCTTCGGCGCTCCCGTTACTCGTGCGGATGGCGAGGTCGTGGTTGAAACCGTGACCCGCACCGCCGCCACCACGCTCACGTTGGCGACGGCTTTTTCGCAGGGCTACATCTTCTACACTCTGGATGGCAGCGCCCCGACTTTTTCATCACCGCTCTACAGCGGGCCGATCACGGTCAGCAACACGGTCGTAGTGCGTGCGCTCGCATTGAGTTCAGATTTTTCGCAGCAAGCCGAGGCACCAGCAGCCACGGTTTTTGTCCTCCTGTATTCGGTGCAAGTGACGAGCGGAGGCGGCGGAGTCGCGACTGTCTTTCCAGCCCAGTCCTACTACACCTCAAACAGCTTGGTGACGCTCACAGCCACACCAAGCGGCGGATGGAATTTTCTACGCTGGGAAGGTGATGCGTCCGGCTCCAGCAACCCGCTGGCCTTGAACGTCCAGCGCTCGCTGCAAGTGCAGGCGGTGTTCGGCACCAGCCTTTTCACGAACGTGCTGGGCAGCGGACAGATCGAAATCACGCCCGGCGGGCCTGTGCCGTACGGGAGCACGGTGGAACTGCGGGCCGTGCCGAATCCCGGTCAGAAATTCGTGGCGTGGGGCAACGCCGTTTCCGGGACGAACAACCCGCGCCTGTTCACCATCACCCAGCCGGGGCCGACAGTGGCAGCGTTGTTCGCGGCGGGGCCGGCGGGTTTTCCGGTGATTACGAATCAGCCGTCGAATCGCGTGGTGTCGGCGGGCGGAAGTTTCACCTTGAGCGTGGGCGCGAGCGGCACCGGGCCGATGCAATACCAATGGCGGCGGAATGGCGCGGTCATCGAAGGGGCGACCAACGCCACGCTGGAGATCAGCCACACGTCGCCGGCGCAAGCGGGCCGTTACGACGTGGTGGTGTCGGGGCCGGAGGGAACAGTGGTGAGCGCGGCGGCGTCGGTGCTGGTGACGGCGTTCGACGTGCGGCCGGTGGTGTCGTTGCTGGGCGTGCCCGGTACCGGCTTCCGCGTGGAGTTCACGGATGATTTCGACGGCGGGCCGTGGCTGCGGTTGACGAACGGTGTGCTTTCGGCGGAGCGGCAGGAGGTGATTGATTTCACGAGCACGAACCGGGCGCGAAGATTTTATCGGACGGTGGTGGAGCCGTAGCGGGTTGCGGAGCAGCGTCGTCGGAACAAGGCTTGTTTGGCCTCGCGCGCGTGGCTACGTTGCCGCCATGAGCTACACCACGCTCGAAGTCGAGATTGAGCACGGGCGCATCGTGCCGAAAGAACCGCAGATGTTGCCGGAGAAAGGGTCGGGCTTCTTGACGATTCTACATCCGTCCGTCTCCGCCGGGCCGCGTCCACTGGGATTGGCCAAGGGCGAATTCATCGTGCCGGACGATTTCAACGCGCCCTTGCCCGAGGACGTGCTGCGCGGCTTCGAGGGCAAATGACCTCCTGCTCGACACCTGCGAGTTCCTCTGGCTCGTCAGCGGCGATACGCGGCTGACCAAAGCCGTCGCCGACGCGGTGCAGAATCCGGCCAACGAAGTTTTCCTGAGCGTGGTTTCGTATTGGGAGATTTGCGTGAAACATTCGCTGGGCAAACTGCCCTTGCCCGACTCGCCGGAACGCTACGTGCCGCTTCAGCGCGAGAAGCATCGAATCGCCTCGCTCCATCTCGACGAAGCCGCCGTGGCCCGATTGGTCGGCCTGCCGTCGCACCACCGAGACCCGTTTGACCGGATGCTGATTTGCCAGGCGCTTGCCGACGATTTGCACATCGCCAGCAGTGGCCCGTGGTTCAGGCAATATCCGGTGAAGTTGCTGTAGCGATTTCTTACCCCCGCGCAAAATAACCGCGCTGTTTCTCGCTGATCGGCAGACCGACCTTTTCCATCACCGCCATCAGGTCTTCCCAAACTTTGCGCTTCTCGGCGTTGGACTGGTTGCGGAGGAGATACGCGGGGTGATAGGTGGGCATGAGCGGGATGCCGCGAAAGGTCTGCCAGTGCCCGCGCAACTTGGTGATGCCGCTCTGGTTCACCAATCCCTCCATGGCCGTGCCGCCGAGACCGACGAGCACCTTCGGCTGGATGAGATCAATCTGCGCGTGCAGATACGGAATGCACGTCTGCATTTCTTCAGACGTGGGTTTGCGATTGCCGCTGCTGCCGACGGGCATGTCGGGCCGGCATTTCAAAATGTTCGCGATGTACACCTGCTCGCGCGTGAGGCCCATCGCGGTGATCATCCTGGTCAGCAATTGTCCGGCGGCACCCACGAACGGTTCGCCCGCCGCATCTTCGTCGGCTCCCGGCGCTTCGCCCACGAACATGATGTCCGCATCAATGCTGCCCACGCCGAAGACGACGTTGGTGCGCGTGGCGGCAAGGTTCGCGCACTTCATGCACTGCAGGGCGCGCTCGCGGAGTTCAGCGATGGCCTGGGCTTTTTCCGGGGAAGGCGGACGTGTGGCCGGAACGATGCGCGCAGGTGCAGGTGCAACTGACGGGGCAGGGGACTGGACTGGCGTGGAAACCGGCGCGGGCGAAAATGCACGAGCCGGGCTGGAGGCCAGCACTCCGGGGGCGGCTGGCTTGGGCGTGGCGGCGAGGCCGGCGTGCAGCGCGCGCATCGTGTCGGCTTCGAGCGGCACAAATTGCACGCCATCCGCACGGAGCGATTCCAAGTGGGCAATCGTCGAGTCGAGCAGTTGATGAAATTCGGCAGCCATCGGCGGCGAGAGTAGCCAGCACGCTTCCGGCGGGAAGATTTTTTCCGCTGCGAAGCGGCGGGTGGAACGGGCTACCAGCCCGTCCCGTTGGGCAACCTGCCCAACGGAATGGCGGAGCGGCTGGTTTTTTCCAACGCTTTACTCCCATCGAAGCGTCCTCCCATTCCGCCGGGCCAGTGGCCCGGCGGCACGGGCTGGTAGCCCGTGCCACCCAAGTTCAGCCTGACGGCCCCGTGTATTCCAGCCGCACGATCTGCGTGTCCTTGTTGTTGCCCCACGCGGTGCCGAACTCGGCGATGTAGAGGCAGCCGTCCGGCCCCAGTTCCATGTCCATCGGGCGCTTGAAGGTCATGTTCTTCGCGATGCGTTCCATGCACAGCGAGCCGTCGGCGTTCTTCGCGATGTTTTCGTTCTCATCCAGATGCACGGCGATGATCCAGTTGCGCGACCATTCGTAGATGAACAGCGTGTGGTCGTATTCCTTCGGCAGCTTCGTCTTCGACGGATTCTTCTCGTCGTAATAATAAACCGGCCCCGCCATCGCCGTGCGCCCGCCGCCGCCGTTCACAACCGGGAACCGCGCCGACACGCTGCCCGGATACCAGATGAACGCGGGCTGTGTGGGCGGAAGATTTTTGAGGCCCGTGTTGTTCGGTGAATTGTTCATGGGATGCAGCGGGTCAAAGAAAGTGACGTCGCCGGCCAGATGAGAAACCGGGGGCTGCTCCGTGAAAGGCGCAGGCTTCGCCGGCACGATGGCTTTCGGATCATTCTTGGCCGCCAGTTCTTTCACCAGCTTGTCGTAGGCGGCGTGGGCTTTGGCTGAATCCGCCTTCGCCTTGTCGTATGCGGACTTCTCTTTCTGGTATTTCGCGCGCGCGGCGAAATCCTGTTTCGCATACGGCTTGTTGTCACCGCGTGAATACGGCCAGCCGAAAAAGCCCGGCTTCTTCGCCTGCATCACCGCGTCGAATCCGCCCGGCCCGCGCTTCGGATCGAGGCCGCCCGCGTCCGGTCCCACGTCGCCCCAGTAGAGCACGCTCGTGCGCGGATCGACCGAGAGCCGGTAGCCGTTGCGCGTACCTTTCACAAAAACTTCCGGGCGCGTCCCCGGCGTGCCGGGCGGAAACAAGTTGCCCTTCGGAATGGTGTAGCTGCCGTCCGGTTCCGGGTGAATGCGCGAGATGCCGCCGCGCAAGTCGTTCATGTTCGCCGAAGATTTTTGCGAATCCCAGGCCGAGCGCCCGGCGCGCTCGTCATGCGGAGAAAACCCGTCCGAGTCGAAGGGGTTCGTGTTGTCGCCAATCGCAACGTAGAGATTTCCGTCCTTGTCGAAGCCCAGCGAGCCGCCGACATGGCAGCACTCATCGCGCTGCGTCGGAATGTCGAGCACCGCTTTCTCCGAAGCCAACTCCAGCGACTCGCCGACGAGCGTGTAACGCGACACACGGATGACGCCCGTCTTGCCGTTCGGCCCTTTCGTCGTCTCGGGCAACGAGTGGTTCAGATACAACCAGCCGTTCTTCGTGAAGTTCGGATCGAGCGCGATGCCGAGCAGCCCGTCCTCCAGCCCGTCGAAGACTTTGATCTTCGCGATGGTCACGGACTTCTTCGTGTCCGGCTTCCACATCTTGATCGCGCCAGCGCGCTCGGCAATGAACACCCGGCCATCCGCCGCCACAGCGATCTCCATCGGGTCTTTCAACGTGTCCTGCCATTTGCCGTCCACTTCCTGATCCGCGTCGAGGATCACTTTGCGGAAAGGCCCGTCCACCTGCTCGCCGGACGGCGTGGGCGTCTGCTCCTTCTTCGGTTCGGCTTTCGGGGCTTGTGGGGTTTGCGCGAAGGCAATGGCCGTGCCCAACGACAGCGTGGCGCAAACAAAAAGGGCTTTGGCTAAATTCATGTCGGGGGAAATGGACGGTGCGGGCGCACATTCATTCACCGCCGTCCAGGAGCGCGGGCTTTCCAGCCCGCAGCAACGTGAAATGAAGAGCGGTGTCCGCAATTTCATGCGCCCTCTGGGTGCGAGCATTGCTGCGGACTGGAAAGTCCGCGCTCCGACTGCCGGGAATTTATTTGGGATTTGGACTTTGGGATTTGGTTTTTTCCCGCGCTGTGTCACCAAGTAGCGCATGGTCGCACCGTTGTTGAAACTGGAGAACGTCAGCAAGAGCTACCGCGCCGCCGAAGGCCGTGCGCCCGTGCCGGTGCTGCGCGACGTGTCGCTCGAAATCGCCGCCGGCGAATCGCTCGCCATCGTCGGTCCGAGCGGCTGCGGCAAGAGCACGCTGCTCAACATCATCGGCACCCTCGACCATGCGGACTCCGGACGCGTGCTGCTGGATGACAAAGATTTGAGCACGCAGGACGAGCAGTCGCTCGCCGCCATCCGCAACCGCGAAATCGGTTTCATCTTCCAGTCCCATCATTTGCTTCCGCACTGCACAGTCTGGGAAAATGTCTTGGTGCCGACCCTCGCCGAGAAAAATTCCTCGACCGCGAATGGCGCTGAACAGCGTGCCGAACGCCTGCTCAAACGAGTCGGCCTCGCCGACCGCCTTCACCATCGCCCCGGCCAGCTTTCCGGCGGCGAACGCCAGCGCGTCGCCGTCGTCCGTGCGCTCATCAATCAGCCGAAGCTTCTGCTCGCCGACGAACCGACCGGCGCGCTCGACCGCGCCTCCGCCGATGAACTCGCCAAGCTCCTCGGCGATTTGAACTGCGAAGAAAACGTGACGCTCATCGTCGTGACCCACGCGATGGATCTGGCGCGACAGATGGGGCGGGTGTTCAGCATCGAGAACGGCCAACTCGTGCAGCGATGACGACAGCCCGCGACAACGTGCCGCCAGCATCCTGCTGGCGCTCTGAACGCCAGCGAGACGCTGGCGGCACGCTCGCACCCAACGACCAATGACCGCCCGCACCCTCATCTCCCGCAGCCTCCGCTTCCACTGGCGCGCGTATCTTGGCGTCGTGCTCGGTGCAGCCATCGGCAGCGCGGCGCTCATCGGCGCGCTCATCGTGGGCGACTCGGTGCGCGCGAGTTTGCGCGAGCGGGCGCTGGAACGGGTGGGCTGGATCCACGCGGCGATGGATCTCGGTGACCGCTTGATTCCGCCCACGTTCTACAATGGTGTTTTCTCACGAGAGTTCACGAACACGGCTGGTCAGGCGAAAACCGTTCAGCAGAGCGCCGCGTTTGTGGTGTTGAAAACCACGGGCACCATGTCTCGCCAGGACGGCACCGCACGCGCCAATCAGGTGAACGTACTGGGAATCGCCTCGCCTGCATTTTTGAATCCACCACCCGGCCAATCCTTCGGCAGTCCCCAGGGTAGCGTGATTTTGAACGCCGCACTGGCCCAGCAGATTCAAGCGAAGCCCGGCGAGGACGTAATTCTGCGAGTTCACAAGCCATCCTCGCTCTCCCGCGAGGCCGTTATTTCTCCTCAATCGGACACGACGGTAAGCCTGCGTCTGAAAGTTGAGTCCATCACGCCCGCAGACAAGCTCGGCAACTTCAGCCTCCAACAAAATCAAGTGCCGCCCTTGAACGCTTTTGTGAACCGCGATGAGTTGAATCGCGCGCTCGGTCTGGGGCCGAGCGTCAACCTGCTCTTGGGGGGCGCGTTCGAGTATCAGTCCACCCCACGCCTTGCTTCCTGGCTGCTCGGACTCGGTGCGACTGGAAAAAATGCGTTGCGGTTTCTGAACCGGTTTGGCGTGGCGCGAATCGAACAAGTTCCCATTCCCACGGATGACACCACTGCGATGCTCAACCGACTTGTCCCGCGTGACATGGTATTCGAGGCCGCCGGATTGAGCGTGGCCCGACCGGAACAGAACATCTTTGAGTTGCGTACCTCGCGCATCTTTCTCGACCCGCCCGTCACGCTTGCCGCCACGAACCTTCGTCCGTCCGCGTTCGTCAGCACCAACACCGTTCCGATTCTGACCTACCTCGTGAATGCCATGCGTTCCGGGACCAATCTCACGCCCTACTCGATGGTTACTGCCGCAGGTCAGCCTTACACACCGGCGGACTTGAAGGATGATGAAATCGTCGTGAACGAATGGCTCGCGGAAGATTTGGGGCTGCGTGCCGGGTCCGAAATCGAACTCAGCTATTTCCTCGCCGACTCCGCAGCGCAGTTGGTGGAACGCACCAACAAATTCCGCGTGCGCTCCGTCGTCCCACTCGACGCGCTGCATGGGGATCGCAGTCTCATGCCCGACTTCCCCGGCATCTCAAAAGCGGAAACTACGCACGACTGGGATGCGGGCTTTCCACTGACTTACAAGATTCGTCCGAAGGATGACGCGTATTGGAAGGAGCATCGCGGCACGCCCAAGGCGTTTATCACGCTCGCGGCGGGGCAACGCCTATGGGCCAATCGCTTCGGCGAATTGACCGCTATCCGCTGGTTCGCAAGCGACGCGCCAGCCGGCCAGCAACCACAGCAGCGGTTGCGGGAAGCTCTGTCGCGTGCCCTGAAACCGGCCGAACTCGGTCTGCAATTCGAGCCGGTGCGCGAGCAGGCGTTGAAGGCGGCGTCAGAATCGCAGGACTTCGGCGGGCTGTTCATCGGGTTCAGTTTTTTCCTCATCGGCGCGGCGCTCATCTTGATGGCGCTGCTGTTTCAATTCGGCCTCGAGCAGCGCGCGGCGGAGATCGGCACGCTGCTGGCGCTGGGCTTCCCGGCGCGGCGCGTGCGGAGAATTTTCCTGCTCGAAGGCGCGGCGCTGGCTTTCGTCGGCAGTGTGATCGGCGTGGCGGGAGGAATCTTCTACGCGCACGCCATGCTGCATGGACTGACGACCGTGTGGCGCAGCGCCACGAACACGAGCGCGCTCACGTTCCACGCCGCGCCCGTCACAATTTTGATCGGGCTGATCAGCGGGACGCTGGTGGCGGTGATCACGATTTGGTTCGTGCTGCGCAAGCAGGCGCGGCAGCCCGTGCGCGCGCTGCTCGCGGGCGATTTGGAGTGCGGTGACTTGTCACCGCCTTCCCCCGTCGGCGACTTGTCGCCGACGAACTCCGCGACAAGTCGCGGAGTGAAAAAGCTGCGACAAGTCGCAGCACTCCAAAGCTGGTTCCGCGCGTCCGTCTTGGCCTGGGCTTCATTCGCTCTCGCCATCATCACCATCGCCGCCGCTTACGCGACGGGCGAGACGAGCAATCCTGGATACTTCTTCAGCGCCGGTTCTCTGGCATTGATTGCCGGGCTGGCTTTCACGTCTTGGTTCATGACGCGAACGCTGCGTGGGCGGAGCGCGGACAGCCATGTCCGCGCGAACTTGCCTGGCGAAGAAACTCGCGGACTCGGCGGTCCGCGCTCCGTCACGTCCTCGGTACTCTCCATTCGCGGCGCGGCGCGGCGCAAGAATCGCAGCGTGGCCACGGTCGCGCTCTTGGCGAGCGGCGTGTTCCTCATCGCGTCCATCGGCGCGTTCCGGCTGGATGCGGAGGCGGACGCGTGGAAGCGCAGCTCGGGCACGGGCGGCTTCGCGCTCAAGGCGAGAGCACGCTGCCCATCGTGAAGGATTTGAACACGACGGAGGGCCGCGATGCGCTCGGGCTGAATGAGAAAATTCTCAAGGACGTGAAGTTCGTCCCGTTCCGCGTGCGCGACGGCGATGATGCAAGTTGCCTGAACTTGAACCGCGCGCAGCAGCCGAGGTTGTTGGGGGTGAAGCCTCAGCGCATGCGCTCTGAAAGATTCACTTTTACTTCCCTGTTGGAAGGCGCGGAGAACAAAGCGGGTGAGTGGCCTTTGGATAAACGGGAACTTCCGGATCGCGCCGCGATCCCGGCGAACAGAGTTCCAGCAATTGGCGACGCCGCTTCCATCCAATGGGCACTGCACAAGAAAATCGGCGACACGCTTCCTTACCGTGATGAGCGCGGAGAAGAGTTCGAGGCATGGCTCGTCGGCGGTCTGGCGAACTCCATCCTGCAAGGTTCGCTCATCATTGATGAGGCGGAGTTCACGCGGCGGTTCCCCGGCGTGAGCGGTTATCGAATGTTCCTGATTGATTGCCCGTCGAACGCCTTGCCGCAGGTCAGCGCGGAGTTGTCGCGAGCGTTGCAGGACTACGGCTTCGAGGTCACGCCGGCGGCGCAGCGGCTCGCGGCGTTCAACGCGGTGCAGAACACGTATCTGAGCACGTTCCAAGTGCTCGGCGGATTGGGGCTGCTGCTCGGCAGCGCGGGGCTGGGCATCGTGGTGTTGCGGAATGTGCTGGAGCGGCGCGGCGAACTGGCGCTGCTCATCGCGGTGGGCTTCCGGCGCGGACGCGTGCAGAAGCTGGTGTTGGCGGAACACGCGGCGCTGTTGGGGTTGGGACTGATCATCGGCGTGGTGTCCGCGTTGGTGGCGATTTTGCCGAGCCTGCTTTCGCCGCGCGGCGAACTGCCGGTGATGTCGCTTTCGCTCACGCTCGGCGGTGTGCTGTTGTTCGGATTGATTTCGACCTGGCTCGCCACGCGCGTGGCGGTCAGGGGGAATTTGTTGGAAGGATTACGAAATGAATAAGCTGATTTTTAACGCAGAGATGCAGAGACGCAGAGATGCAGAGAGAAAAGGCGGAAAGTGGAGAGCGGGAAATTTTTCTCTCTTCCCCCCTCTGCGCCTCTGCGCCTCTGCGGCAAAATGGGTGTTCCTTTCCTGCGCGTGCTGGTCCCTCACCGCATCCGCCGCCGACACGGCCAAGCCTCTTTACCAAAACAATTTCTCCACCAACGAAGTCGGCAAACTGCCGGAGGAAATGCTGCTGCTCGACGGCGGGTTCGCCGTGCAGGAAGTCGCGGGCGACAAGGTGCTCCAGCTTCCCGGCGCGCCGCTGGAGACGTTCGGCGTGCTCTTCGGTCCCACCGAGGCGTCCGGTCTGGCGGTGAGCGTGCGCGTTCACAGCACCAAGAAGGGACGGCGCGAGCCGGCCTTCGCGCTCGGGCTGAACGGCAATGCGGGCTACAAGCTGCAAATCTCCGCCGCGAAAAAACTCGCCGAGCTTTACAAGGGCGACGACGTGATTGCCTCGGCCCCGTTCACCTGGGAATCCGATTCGTGGACGATGCTCAAGCTCCAGGTGCGCAAGGTGAAGGACGGTGAGTTCGCCATCGAAGGCAAGACGTGGAAGCAGGGCACGCCCGAGCCGGACAAGTGGACCGTCACGCACACCGAGACCACCGAGCCAAGCGCCGGTCGCGCCTCCATCTGGGGCAACCCCTTCGCCGGCACGCCGATTGATTTTGATGATCTGGTGGTTAGCGCGTTGAAGTAATTTCCGTCCATGAGCAAGCAGTCGAAGACTGTGGTGAGACGTTTGCCGGAACAGTTGGCGGAGTTCGCGCGGTCATAGGGAAACATCGGCGCGGTCACATTCGCCACTGCCGCGACTGCGCGCGGCGGTTGGGTGAGCAGGGAATCTAGCCTCAGCCTTCCTCGCCCGGCTTTGGGTCGTTCAGGATTTTACGTTGTCGGCCCGGAATTTTTGTTCGCCGCCTGCAAACGCGCTGCCCTAATCTCTGGCGCACTCGAACGCATTCATGATCCAAGTCGAGAATTTAACCAAGCGCTAC
>JAYVQC010000113.1:0-7334 GCA_043757045.1 Akkermansia sp.
GAGGGTTCGAATCCCTTCGCTCGCTCCATTTCTTCTCTCCCATCACCTTGTCTTCATGCGAAGAAAAAACCGGCTGACACGCGCCGCCTTTTGTGCAAAATAACGTCATGAAATTCCAACAGACGCTCCGTGCTTTCGCCCTTGTGCTGGTCGCGCTCGCCCTCGCCCTGCCTGCCGTCACCGGCGCGGCGGATGGCCCGAAGGACGCCCAGACCATGATCAACGGGATGCGGCTCAAGAAGTGGACCAAGGATTTGCAACTCGCGGACGAGCAGCAAAAAAAAGTGCAGGCCCTGCTGGAGGAAGAAGGCAAGGAGATCGCCAAGCTCGATCAGGATTCCTCCCTCGATATCAACAGCCGAACCGCCAGGATCAACACCCTTCGCCAGGCCACCTATGCCAAGATGAAACCTCTCCTCGATGCCGCCCAGTTGGCGATTTTCGAGAAGTCGCTGACCAGGACGTCGTCGAAGAAAAAATAGCGCGGACCATTTCCCCGTTGCGCCGCCCGCCCCGGCCCCGCTAAGACTGCGGCACCGATGAAAGCAACCCACTGGCGACGCCTGTCTTTTTTCACGACGAGTTTCCTCGTGTCCACCGCGCTGATGTTCAGCGCCGGCTGCGTCATGGATCACACCGCACACAAACCGATGACACGTTTATCCGAACAAGACTGGGGCCAGGCCGACGGCCAGGCCGTAAAACTGTTCACCCTTACCAACCGCAAAGGCACCGTGGTGAAGGTCACGAACTTCGGACTGATCATCACCGATATCCAGACGGCGGACCGGAACGGGAAGCTCGGACACGTCGCGCTCGGGTTTGATTCGCTCGCGCAATATCAAAAGGGCCATCCGTTCTTCGGCGCGATTGCCGGGCGTGTCGCGAACCGCATCGCGAAAGGAAAGTTCACGCTTGATGGGAAGGAGTACTCTCTCGACATCAACAACGGCCCGAATCACCTGCACGGCGGCAAGAAGGGTTTCGACAAAGTCGTGTGGGCCGCGAAGCCGTTGCCCGCCACCGAGCACGCACAGTCCATCGAGTTTCGCTACATCAGCAAGGATGGCGAAGAAGGTTATCCCGGCACGCTCGACGTCACGGTCATCTATACGCTGAACGACGACAACGAACTTCACACCGAGTATCGCGCCACCACCGACAAAGCGACGCCGGTGAATCTGACAAATCACAGCTACTTCAACCTCGCTGGTCACGGCGACACGCTCGGCACGGAGATCACCATCCACGCCGCGCGCTACACGAAGACGGACGCCACGCTCATCCCCACCGGCGAGTTGGCTCCAGTGCAAGGCACCGCGCTCGACTTCACGACCGCGAAGACGATGGGGCGCGACATTGAGGGCGTGAAAAAATTCCCCGGCGGTTACGATCACAACTTCGTGTTGAACAGCGGCGGTGGAAAGCTCGCGCTCGCGGCGCGCGCCTACGAACCCACCAGCGGTCGCGTGCTCGAAGTGCTCACCACCGAGCCGGGCATACAGCTCTACAACGGCATCGGCCTTGGCACCGAAACCACTCACGACGGAAAACCGGTCGTAAAGTTCGGCGGCTTCTGTCTGGAGACGCAGCATTTCCCCGATGCGGTCAACCAGCCAACGTTCCCGTCCGTGATTCTGCGCCCCGGCGCGACTTACCAGACCACGACGGTCTTCAAGTTCGCGGCGAAGTGATCGAGCGCGAGCCCCGAGTCTGCACAAACGCCAACCATGAAACGCCTCGCCTTCACCTTCGCGCTGTTGTTCAACCTGACGTTCTTCGCTGGTGCCGCTGACAAGCCGGTCTTCCTGTACAGTCGTCACTTCAACGCGGTGGGCGAGGCACGCTATCTGCCCGACGGCAATTTCAAGGATGTCCTGCAACGGCTTGGCAAGGACTTCGACGTGCGCGTGCATGACAAGCCGCTCACCGCCGAAACGCTCGCCGACGTCCGCGTCGTGCTG
Source organism: Akkermansia sp. (assembly GCA_043757045.1). GTDB lineage: Bacteria > Verrucomicrobiota > Verrucomicrobiia > Limisphaerales > SIBH01 > JANNGC01. The sequence continues at coordinate 1,965 of JAYVQC010000113.1, forward strand.
ATCGCCAACCCGAGCGACCAAGCCGTGGCCGGCCATCCCCTGCCCCACCATTTCGATGCGCGCGACATCGCGGCACTGACGGGCTTCGTGCAGCGGGGCGGCGGCTTCATCGTCATGGGCAACCAGGAGAATCACAACCTGGAGGTCGAAGACACGAACAAGTTGCTGCGCCAATGGGGACTGCAATTCACCAACCTCTTCACCGACGCCAAGCTACTGCCGCTGCCGAAAGCCACACCCGTCATCGGCGGACTGCGCTGGGCGTACTACACTGGCAACCAGGTGCTGATCGAAAAATCCCACACCGCCAAGCCCCGTGCGCTGGTGATGAATGACCTGCGCATCAAGCCCGCCAAAGGCCCGCGCGACGAGGCGGGCGCGCTGCTCGCCGTGGCCGAACCGGGACGAGGTCGCGTCGTCGTCGTGACGGATGCGGGCTGGGTGGCGGACTTCGCCTTCGACGAAAAGGGCGTGGGCGGCGTGGTGCTCAAGGGTCAGGACAACTGGGAGATCTTCAACCGGCTCGCAACATGGGCGGCGGGAAAGTAGTTGGCGTTCACGCTGTGCGGCCTAGGAACAAGCTGAAGCTTGAACTCCAACTACTTCAACCATGCTGACTGACACCGAATTTCTCCGCATCGTGGAGGCCACGCCGCTGGTCTCCATCGACCTCATCCTCCGCAACGAGCGCGGCGAGGTCTTGCTGGGCCGCCGCACCAACAAGCCCGCCCAGGGCCTGTGGTTCGTCCCCGGCGGACGCATCCGCAAAAACGAGCGCGTGGCCGAGGCGCTGCGCCGAATTTCCACGCGCGAACTCGGCGTGGAAATCCCCCAGGCGAAATTACTCGGCGTGTTTGATCATCTTTACCCGGACAATTTCCTCGGCGCTCCCGGCGTGAGCACCCACTACGTCGTGCTCGGCATGGAAGCCGCGTGGCCCGCCGGAGCCGACGTGCAGGCCGATGATCAGCACGACGAGTTCAACTGGTGGACGGCAGTGGAAATTCTCGCGAGCGATGCCGTCCACGAGAACACAAAGGCTTACTTCAGGGTGCAGTTTGAAAGTTGAAGGTGGCTGGTTGGCCCGCCTCTCAACTCTCAACTTTCATTTCTCAACTCCTTTTCAGAAAGCCACCTTGCCGATGATTTGCTCCTTCGACACCTGCCCGCGCACGGAGGTCGCGCGGTTGTCGCCGATGACGTAAAAATCATCGCGGCCAAGTTTCCCGAGCTTCGGTTTGTCTTCCTCGCGCGGGATGATTTTTGTGTCCACGTAAGGTTCCTCCAGCAGCCGTCCGCCAATCGCGATGCCGCCATTCGTGAACGTGACCGTCTCGCCCGGCAGTCCCACCACGCGCTTGAGATAAACTTCGCCGCCCGGCGCATGAAGCGCGATGACATCGCCGCGCTGTGGCGACGCGACGCGATACGCCAGCTTGTTGACGAAGTGCCGCTCACCGCTGTGGTAGTTCGGCAACATGCTGTCACCCAAAACCTGCACCGGCCACAGCACCCAGGTGAAAAATCCGTAGCAAACGAAGGCGACGAGAAAGGCGACGAACAGCACCTTCATCCGCAATATCGGCGAGGTCCACGTCAGCTTGGTCGGGGGCGGTGCATCCGGCATGGCGCGGAGGATAAAGTCGGTGTGGCAACGGCTCAAGGTTTCACTCTGAACAAGGGTGGAACGGGCTACCAGCCCGTTCCGCTGGGCAACCTGCCCAGCGGAATGAGAGTGAGCTTCCTTCAGTGGAGTCAGGCCTGCTTGATTCAAGCGGCCCTCACTCTTCCGCCGGGCTGGTAGCCCGGCGGCACAGGCCGGTGGCCTGTGCTACCCATTTTTTAGAACGGCTCTGAGTTCAGGCTCCCGACTTTGATTTGATCGCCACGCCAGATTCCTCCAGCGTTCCGCCGAAACACGACACGACCGATGACACACGCCGCCGCACTGAAACGTCACGCCGAACTGGCCGGGGAAATTCGCCGCCACGATCACGCCTACTACGTCGAGGCGCGGCCCGCGTTGAGCGATTTTGATTACGACCGGCTGTATCAGGAACTGGTGGATTTGGAGAAGCAGTTCCCCGATCTCGTCACGCCCACTTCTCCCACGCAACGTGTCGGCGGCGCGACCACCGAGGGCTTCGCACGCGTTGCGCATATCCAGCCGATGCTCTCGTTGGAAAAAATCGAGGGCGCGGAACATCCGACCAAGGAGGAACAACCCGACCGCGACCAACGCAACCGCGAGCAGGACGAGAACACGCTCGCGCAATTGCTCGCGTGGGACGCGACCATCCGCAAACAACTCGGCCGCGACCGCGTGGAATACGCGATGGAGCCAAAGGTGGACGGCGTGTCCCTGAGCGTTCACTACCGCCACGGCAAGCTCGCGCTCGCCGTCACGCGCGGCGACGGGCAAATGGGCGACGACATCACAGCCAACCTCCGCACCGTGCGCGCCGTGCCGCTGGAACTGCACTTGCAGAATCCCCCTGCCCTGCTCGAAGTGCGCGGTGAGGCCTACATCGCCACGAAAGATTTCGACGCCGTGAACGCGAAGCTAATCGCCGAGGGCGAGAAGGCTTTTCCCAATGCCCGCAACGCGGCGGCAGGCGCGCTCAAGCAGCTCGATCCAAAACTCGTCGCGCAACGGCGCATCAGCGCCGTGTTCTATGCCGTCGGCGCACACGAAGGCATCGAGTTCGCAACGCACGATGAAATGCTGAAGGCGCTCGCACGCTTCGGCCTGCCCACGCAGCGGCACTGGGTCTGCGACGGCATCGAGAAGGTGCTGACGATTTATCGGAAGGAAATTGTCTGCGGCTACGACGAGGCGCGCGACTTGCGCCGCCAGTTGCCCTACGAAATTGACGGCATTGTTTTGAAGGTCAACCGCTTCGCCGACGCGCAGCGCATTCCGTCCAAGACCCGCGCGCCCGGTCACGCCATCGTCCACAAGCCCATCCCGTGGATCACGCCCGCCGAGACGTTGCTCCGCGACATTACCGTGCAAGTCGGGCGCACCGGCGTGCTCACGCCCGTGGCGGAGTTGGAACCCGTCTTCGTGCAAGGCTCCACCGTCTCGCGCGCCACGCTGCACAACGAAGACGAAATCCGCCGCAAGGACATCCGCATCGGCGACACCGTGGTCATCCGCAAGGCCGGCATGGTCATTCCCGAAGTGCTCGAAGCCGTGAGGAGCAAGCGACCGCCCGGCGCGAAGGAGTTTGATTTGTTCGCGCACGTCGGCGGCAAGTGCCCCGCGTGCGGCGGCCCGGTGGCGCGGGAGAAGATTGCCGATGGCGAGTCAGAGGTAGCGTGGCGTTGCCAGAACGTGGCCGGCTGTCCCGCGCAGAAAATGCGCCGCGTGGAATACTTCGCCCAGCGCAAGAACTTGGACATCGAATCCCTCGGCGGCATCGTCGCCGAGAAACTCGTGGAGCGCGGACTGGTGAACGAACCGCTCGATCTGTTCAACCTGACTATCGAACAGCTCGGCAAACTAAACCTCGGCACCGACGACGAGCCGCGCATCTTCGGGGAGAAGAATGCGACCAAAGTCATCGAGGCCTTGGAACGCGCCAAGCAGGCTCCCCTGCACCGCTGGCTGCACGCGCTGGCCATTCCCGAAGTCGGCGAGACCACCGCGTGGCAGCTCGCGCAAGTCCACGGCTCGCTCGCCGAACTCGCCGCGTCCGCCGTGCTCCGCGACATCCGCGATCTCGACGACAAGGAAACCGAGCGCGCCGAAATCTCGCCGCGCTCGCGCAAGAATGCGCCGAAGACGGACGAGGAACGCGCCGCGCGCCAGCAGCGTCACGACGAACTCGCGGAAGAAATTAAAGCCCTCGAAGCGCGACTGGAATCCAGCGGCACCAAGTCCGCGCTCGCCGAAGTTGGACCCGTCGCCAGCGCGTCCGTGCTGAATTTTTTCGCCTCGGACAACGGCAAGAAAATTCTCCAACGCCTGCACGACCTGGGCATCAACCCCGCTGGCACCGCGGCCAAGCCCGTCGCGACAGATTCTACCAAATCACTCGCCGGAAAAACCTTCGTCCTCACCGGCACGCTCCCCACGCTCTCGCGCGACGCCGCCTCCGCGCTCATTCGCGAGGCGGGCGGAAACGTCAGCGGCTCGGTGAGCAAGAACACCAGCTACTTGCTGGCGGGCGAGGAATCCGGCTCGAAACTGGAGAAAGCCCGTCAGCTCGGGGTGGCCATCCTTAGCGAGGAAAAGTTTCTGAAAATGGTTGGCGGCGCGAAGATGCTGATCTCCAGTGGCCAGACGTCTCTGCTCTGAGTGATGAAGCGCGCTCCCGCCACCTGCCACGAATGCGGATCAAATCTGCCGGAGAATGACGCCAGCCAAGCCTTTACGCGCTGCGTGAATCCCGACTGTCCGACCGAAGTCCGCGCGCGGCTGGCCCGCTGGTGCGCGCCGGAGGCGATGGGCATCGCGGGCGCGGATGAAAAGTTAATCACGCAACTTGTCGCGCGCGGGCTGGTGCTGGACGTGGCGGACTTTTACCGGCTCAAGTTCGGTGAGTTGATGGAACTGGATGGCATGACCGACGCCACCGCGAAAGATTTTCTCGCCGCCATCGCCGCGAGCAAGACGCACGACTGGTGGCGGGTGCTCGCGGGCCTCGGGATTCCGCAGGTGGACGCGGACGTGGCGCAAGCACTGGCGGGCGGGTTCAAGAATCTCGATGACCTGGCGGGAGCGCCGCTGGCCCGGCTGACCGCAAGCGCGGACCCGACGGTGGCGCAGAGCCTTGGACAATGGTTTGGGGAACGGCCGAACCGCAAATTGATCCAGCGTCTGGGGAAGGCTGGGCTTTTTTAACCGCTGATGGACGCTAATAAACGCTGATAGGAATTTTTCCATCAGCGGTTATTAGCGTCCATCAGCGGTTTGAAAATTTCCCCTCAGAGCCGCTTGCGGTCGTACCAATAAACACCCGCGCCGAGTTTCACATGCTGGAGCTTCGGACTGCACAGCGGATCGGTCTCGGAAAGAATGCGCGGCAGATACACGCCGCGCTCGCCGTCCGCGTCGCTGTCGAGGAGGAGATACGCGCCGTCCGGCTCGGCAAACACATTGAGCGGCTGAAAGGCGCGCGCTGATTCCGGCCATTGCTCTTTGGCCACGGCGCTCACGCCGCCACGCGCGAAACCCTCACGGCACACAGCGAGCGTTTCCTTCCGCAAAAGTTCTGCACCCACTTTTTCCACGGTGCGACGGGTTTGGGAAACTTCGCCGCAGCCGCAGAGAAACGAGCCGGCGAGCAAGAGCAGCAGCAGGCCGGGAAAAGCGGCGCTAAAGCGACCGCACTCCAAACGCTGGCGCGCAGCATCAGACGCCTC
>JAYVQC010000114.1:0-7303 GCA_043757045.1 Akkermansia sp.
TAACCATGCGCTGCACCGAACTGCCGCGCCGCGCTCCCGTTCCGCTTTCGCGGGGCGAGGTTTCTGGGGCGGCAGTCGGTGAGCTTGGGTCGTTAGGCCGTTCCACACGCTCGTATGCCAAACGATAATATCTCTTCGGACCCGATGATGGCTGTTCACCAGATTTTGGCGGCGCTGACAGTCGCCACCCAGGTCCAGAAGGAGCTTCTGCTTGAGTTACTCTCTGAAGGACAGCCCGAGGGTCGAGCGCAGCAAGAGACACGATACAGAAAGCTGTATGCCCAGAAGCTAGAGCAGCATCTTCTGGATTTGGAGCGCGATGACCCGGCGTTTGCGGCGCGCGTTGATTACCGGAGCCTGATGCCACCCCCATGAACGGCCTAACCATGCGCTGCAGCCAACGTCTGCCCCGCCCTACTGCGCGCGAGAGTGGGTTGTTCATTGCGCACCCCCTTCACGCTCCGGCGTTTTCTCCGGGGCCGCCGTGGCTGAGCTTGGGTCGTTAGGCGGCAGCACACACCACCACCAATTTATGAGTCGAGAAGCCATAGTGTTTGACAGCGTTTCGTTCTGGGACATGGCCGGAGAGCGCCACTTGGAGGTTCCGAGTGAGCGCACCATCCAGGACATCAGCATGGTGCCGATGCCCGGCGACCGGGTTTCTTTCGAGCGGGACGAGGAGCAGTTCATTGTTGTGTATCGAGAGTTCAAGTTTCGCCACGGGACTTGTTACGTCATGGTCAACGTCCAGCCAGCAGCGCGCGGAACATGAGCACGCAGGCTTCTTTCGGCGCGTCGGACGGTAGCCACGTTGCGAGGGCTTCGATTTCATCAGCCTGCGCCCGGAGTTGTGTCACGCGCTCGGCAGACAGCATCTTCACTCCTTGCGCTGTTGATGGGTCTCTGCCGCCTAACCATGCGCTGCAGCGAACGGCGGGGGTGCGCTCCTGTTTCACTTCGCACCTCCTTTGCCCGCCGTCGCTGAGCTTGGGTCGTTAGCCTGCTACGCACGCCGTGGACATTTCACCGAACATCGCGCGAGCTTTTGAGCGCCAAGAAGAGTTTGTGCAGTTGCTTCGCAAGCTTACCGACATGGGAAAGATTGAGTGGGCACAGTCGGAGCATGAGCCAGGCTTCGTCTATTGCATGGTTGGTGACGAGTATATTGTCTTCGAGGTTCGAGGAGGCGAGAAAGCAGAGCCAGTGCGTCCGAGCGAGCCGGTCGCTGGCATTGTCAGCCATTGTCGCAACGTCACGTATCTCTGGCTTGAGGGACTTCACGGTTGGAATACACTGCTTGAGTTGCTTCGGCAGTCACCAGTTGACCACGAGAGATTTATCCGTTGTCGCCGAGTCACACTAGATTTGCCGACGAGGGTTTTGGAGAGGATGATCGACGCATGAGATTTACGCAGGCTAACCACTTGATAGGCTGAAAGCCAACCCGGCCTGACGCCGGGGCGTTGGCCCTTCACGCGTCCCGTGGGCCGGCTGGTTAGTGCCTCCGCTTCCGTTCAATTCCCCAAGCCCAACAGACGCGTCGTCTTCTCCGCCAGCGGGAGCCAGATGCGGAAGGTCGTCCCCTGCCCCACGTTGCTCTCCAACTGGATGCGCCCGCCGTGATCGCGCACGATGCGCTGCACGATCATCAGGCCCAGCCCGCTGCCTTTTTTCTTCGTGGTGTAGAACGGCTCGAAGATGCGGTTGAGCATCTCCTGCGGAATGCCCCCGCCCGTGTCCGCGACCACGAGGCACACGCCGTCCTCGCGTCGCTCGGTGCCGAGCGTGAGCACGCCGCCGCGCGTCGTGGCCTGGATGGCATTTTTGCAGAGGTTCACCAGCACTTGCTTGAGCTGCGCGGGGTCCATCGGCGCGAGCGGCAGTTTGGCATCCAGTTGTTCTTCCACGCGCAAACCACGGTTCACAATTTCCGGGCGCAGCAGTTCCAGCGTCTCGCGCACGACGTCGTTGAGTGATGCGGGCTGCAACTGCGCGGGCGCGGGACGGATGGCCTGGAGAAATTGCGTGATGATGTAGTCGAGTCGGGTGATCTCGCCCTTGGCCACGCCGAGGTATTGCTCGGTCTTGAGCGCGATGTCCATGACGTCGGCGCTGATGCTGGCCGAGTCTTTGGCGCGACCGCTCGCCGCGCGAATTTCCGGCACAAGTTTCTTCAGCTTGCGCGCTTCGCGTTCGAGCAGTTGCAAATGAATGCTCAGGGCGTTGAGCGGATTACCGATCTCGTGCGCGACGCTGGCCGCGAGCAGCGTGAGCGCCTGGCTGCGTTCGGTTTCGATGGCCGCGTGCGTCTTGTCGCGCGCCTCGGTGGCGTCGTGGAGAATCAGCGCGAGTCCCGTGCTGCCACGTTTCTCGGCGTCCAGCGGTGCGGCATAGACATTCAGGAAACGCGGGCGCGGGTAATTGATTTCCAGTTCATGCCGCGCCACGCGCTGGCCGCCCGCGCGATCCATTTCGGAAAGCTGCTTCCAATCCAGGCCCGGCAGAATGCGGCGGATGTGCTGGCCCTCGGCGTCATCGGGCAGGCCAAGGAGGCGCGTCGCCGCTTCGTTGAAATAGGCCACACTGCCATCCGCATCCACGACCAGCACGCCGTCTTCAATGGTGTTGAACAGCGTTTCGAGAAAGGCGTGCTCGTGCGCGAGTTTCTCGACGACGGTTTGCAGCCCTTCCTTGTCCAGACGCGGCAAGCGACCGAGCACGCGATCAATGAAGTTGGATTTACCGGCCACGGTTCAAAACCACTTCTTTCTCCTGAAGTACAACCACGTCGCCACTGTGGAGACCGCCATCACGATGCCGGCAATCATGTAGCCGTGCGTCCAGTGCAGCTCGGGCATGCCCTCGAAGTTCATCCCGTACCACGTCCCAATCATCATCAGTGGCGTGGTGATGGCGGTGATGATGGTGAGGAACTTCACCACCTCGCCGGTCTGGTTCGACGACATGTTCAGGTAAATCTGGAGGATGCCCGTGAGCGAGTCGGCGTAGGCCTGCGCCATTTCCGAAATGTGGTAGAGCGCGTCGTACACGTTTCGGTAGTACGGTACGAGATGCGGGCGGATGAGCTTGAACTCACCGCGCGCGAACCGCGCCAGCACTTCGCTTTGCGGGCCGATGATGCGACGCAGGTGGAAGACCTCCTTCTTCACCTCCAGGATTCGGTTCAACGTCGCCTTGCTGGGATGGGCGAGCGCGGCGGTTTCGAGTTCGCCGATCTCAATGGAGAGTTCTTCGAGCGCGGGTTTGTAATTCTCGACCAAGGTGTCGAGCAGCTTCTGGCAGACGCGATCCGGCGCGCGCGCCACGCCGAGCGTGCCTTTCACACACATGTCCTCGACCTGTGTGATCGCCCGCAGTGGCACGGTGTGGTAGGTGACGAGAAAGTTTTTCCCAAGAAAGAAGTTCAGTTCGCTCGTCGCGAACACGCCGTCCTTGCGGCTGTAGTCCACGCCGTGAATGACCATGAACAGATACGGGGCGAACTTGTCCTCCTCCTTCGGCGAATACTCCTCGACCTTCGGCGACTGGCTTTCATTGATGCAGTCCTCGACCGAGAGGGGGTGAAAATGAAATAGCCCTTCGAGGATGAACTTGGCGTCCTCCGCCGTGGGATTCTCCAGATCGATCCAGAGGAAGAGGTTCGTGTCGCTCAACAAGGTGGGCATGAGGAAGCGCTGCAAGTCCGTGCTGTGCAGCTTGCCCTGGGTCGTGAAAGCAAATGAGCGAATCATGCGTTGCTGAGTCGCGGCGCACACCGGCGACACGGCGGAGGTTAGGCGGGGAGGACGGGCAGAGGCAAGCGGGCGAATGGGAGTGTGATTGAAAGCAGGGACAGTCGTGTTAGGCCGTGGAGCCGCAGGCTCTGGGACTGCGGCAAGAATTGCCGCTCTGGATCCCCGCCGGAGGCGCGTTCCCAGACGACCGACGCTCCGCTTGAATCCAGAGCTGCGAGGCTCGCAGCAGTCCCAAAGCCTGCGGCGCACCCGCCAGACCTGCCTGCCCACTACGCCGCGTGCGTCCCGCGATAAATTCGCGGCACGCGATAGGTGATGCCCGTCAGAATTTCCCACGGCACCGTGCCGCACCACTTGGCCAGTTCCGTGGCGGTGATTTCCTCGCGGCCCTGTTTTCCAATCAGCACGGCCTCATCGCCCGGTCGCACCCGCTTCAACGATGAAACGTCCACCAGCGTCTGGTCCATCGTCACGCGGCCCAACACACGACAACGCTGGCCGCGCACCAGCACCTCGGCGCGGTTGCTGGCGGCGCGCGGGAAACCGTCGCCGTAGCCCGCCGTGAGCGTGGCCACGCGCAACCGGCGCGGCGCGATGAAAGTTCCGCCGTAACTGAGCGGCGTGCCGCGCGGGATTTCTTTCACCAAACTGACGCGGCATTTCAACGCCAGCGCGGCGTGCACATGCTTGGCCGCCCGTTCATCCAGCTTGCGCCGTCCCGGCGGCACCACGCCATAGACCAGCAGGCCGGGCCGCACCACGTTCGCCGCGCCTTCCGGCTCGTGCAGCAGCGCGGCGCTGTTCTGCGCGTGGATCATCGGGGGCAATAAATTCTTCGCGCGCAATGCGACCACGACTTCCTCAAACTGTCGCCGTTGTTCGTGGGAAAATATCCGGTCGTCCTCGGCGGAAGCGAAGTGCGTGTAAAGTCCGGTCACGGACAGATGCCGCAGCTTGCTGAGTCTGGTGATGAGTTCCACCGCGCCGGACGCCGCCACCCCGAGCCGCCCCATGCCGGTGTCCACCTTGACCTGCACGCTTGCGATTTTTTCTTGTCGCACTGCCGCCTTCTCGAAGGCTCGCGCTTCCGCCAGTGACGAGATCGTCGGCATTACGCCGTCGCGCACCGCGAGCGGGACTTCCTCCGGCAGACACGCGCCGAGCATCAGCACCGGCCAGCCGCGTCCCACGCTGCGAATAGCCTGGGCCTCGACGAGATTGGCGACGCCGAAAATATCCGTCCCGCTCTGCATGAGCAGCGCGGCGATTTGCTTGAGGCCGTGGCCGTAGGCGTCGGCCTTGACCACGGTGATGATTTTTTTCAGCGGCCCAACGCGATGGCGAATCCACGCGAGATTCCCGCGCAGCGCGGCGAGATCAATTTCCGCCCAACAGCGATAGGCGCTGGTCGGGATCACTTCCGCTCCGTGTAAAAGATCGTGCGATCCGGTCCCTTGATGCCCGCCGCCGCAAGCGCGCCCGGCCCCTTCGCGATCAAGTCGCTCAGCAGCGCGTTGTAGTCAGCGGTCTTGCACCACGCGCGCAGTTCGATCTGCGATCCGTTATCAATGAACTTCGTATTCGCCACGGTGGCCGGCGGGTCTTTCAACACGCGCGCATCAGCGTTTGCGAGCGACAAGAGCGCCGCGTGCGCCACCGCCAAATCCTGCCCGCCGCCCACGCCGAACTGCAAATCCGCGCGTCGCGTCTCATTGCCCGTGATGTTCGTGATCACGCCCGCCATCAGCGCGCCGTTCGGCACGATCACGCGCTTGTTGTCCGCCGTGTTGATCACGGTGCAGAAAATTTGCACCTCCTCGACGACACCTTCCACGCCCGCGCCATTGATCATGTCGCCCGCCTTGAACGGGCGGAAGGTCACGATGAGGAAACCCGCCGCAAAATTGGCCAGGCTTCCTTGCAGCGCGAGGCCGATGGCGAGACCGGCCGCCGCGACCACAGCGGCAAACGTCTTCGTGTCCACCCCGAGCTGGCCGAGCGCGGTGATGATCACGAAGGTCATGATGAGGACGTGCGCGAGGTTCCCAACGAAGCCACCGATGGTCGCGTCGATGTTCTTCTTCGCGAACAGCTTGCGCACCAGCCCGCGCACGAACCCGGCCACGATGTAGCCGATGATGAAAATGATGAGCGCTCCGATGATGTTCACGCCCCACGCCGCGACTTGGGGCGGCAGGCCGGTGGTCTCCTCAAACTTCTCACTCCATTTCATGGGAATAATTTTGGCGGCTCCGTTGGTCGCGACGACGGCGACGGGAGCTTGGGCGAGAAAAAAGTTCATAAGTGCGTTCAGGTCTTTAACTGCGGGCGTTCCTGTACCAACCGCGCGGAAGCGTGGCAATCCTGTTCACGCGTTGCGGCGCGAATGAGGTGCATCCGAACACGGTTCTTAAAACACGGGTGTGGTAGGGCGTTGTCGCTCCGCGCGCGCCGGGGTGAGGCTCCAGCAAGTTCCGCAAGGTTTCTTCGCGGTCTGGCCCGGCGCGCGCGGAGCAACGACGCCCTACCAAGAACAGGGTGCGGATGCACCTGCGCGAATGAGGCGTCTCTGACCACGGCCGATCTCGGAAAAGCGGCGCTCCGTGGTCGCGCCTCATTCAGCCCGCGCAATCTTCACCTCCACCGTCATCTTGCGTTCGGTCGTGCCTTTGTAAGTTCCGCTCACCGGCGGCACGTCCGCGTAATCGCGGCCCACACCGATCTTCACGTACGTCTCGTCGGGCTGACAGTTGTGCGTGGGGTCGAGTCCCTGCCAGCCGACACCGGGGATATAGACTTCCGTCCAAGCGTGCGTGGCGCTGGCGGCTTCCGTGGCGAGATAGCCGCTCACGTAGAGCGCGGGAATTTTCAGCGTGCGGCACAGCCCGAGCAGGACGTGCGCGAAGTCCTGGCACACGCCGCGCCGCGCCGCCAGCGCCTCGCGCATGTGCGTGTGGACGTGCGTGGACTGGCTTTCGTAGGTGAGATGCGCATGCACGAAGCGCATCAGCTTCAACGTGACCTGCCAGAGGTCGTCCTCGTCCTGCGTCGCGTCCACGGCGAGACGCCACGTCTCCGGCGTGAGATCCACGTAGCGGCTTTCGAGGATGAAATCATAGGCGCGTTCGCCGCGCAGGGCTTCCTTCACGCGCGACATGGACACGGGGCGCGCGTCGGAGGCGAGGCGGTGTTCGGCGTGTGTTTCCACCACCAGCTTGCTTTCAATCTCCAACGTCGAGTGCGGCTCCGTGATGTCGAAGTGATGAATGACGTTTGAGTAAAAGTCGTGGTAGCTCCGGAGCTTCGCGGACGGAAAGGTCTTCACGTCAAAGGACTCCACCGTCTGTTGCGCGTTGGACAGCGGTTGCAGGCGCAATTCGTTGAAGCTGTCGCGCACCGGAGCGGCATATTCGAAACGAGTTTTATGCCGGATGTCCCAACGCATCGCGCGACTGAAAAGGAAACTGGTTCAGGGAGCTAGAAGAAGTTCAAGATTCCAGCACCGGCGGGTGCATCCGCACACTGTTCTTGGTAGGGCGTCGTCGCTC
>JAYVQC010000115.1:0-7277 GCA_043757045.1 Akkermansia sp.
GAACGGGCTACCAGCCCGTTCCGCTGGGCAACCTGCCCAGCGGAATGAGAGTGAGCCTCCTATTCAGAAGTCAGTCCTGTCTGGCCAATGTTGCCCTCACCCTTCCGCCGGGCTGGTAGCCCGGCGGCACAGGCCGGTGACCTGTGCTACCCATGCCGAATTTTCAGACAGGCTCTCAGTCGCACGCTGCTGCGGACAGGAATGTCCACGCGCCGGTCAGTTCCGCGCCGCCAGCCAGCGGGTAACTTCCTCGCGCAACGCGATTCGCTCCGCTGCGTCCAAGCCACGCGGGTCGAAGCGGTGGCGCTGGTGGAGCGTGAGCACCGGCTCCAGCGCGATGACGGATGTTTCCACCTTCCCGATCCGCCGCAGCCACTCCGACCAGTTTTCGCTCGCGCCACGTTCCAGGCCGCGCGCGGCGAAATATTTTTCCACGCGATAAAATTCCGAGTCCACGCCCGCCCGCGCCAAGGCCAGCGCCTGCTCACGATTCCGCGCGCGCCGCTGCTTCCACGACTTGCCGAAGAAGAACCGCACCAGCACCACGATGAGCAGCGGAATGGGCGCGAGCATGAACCACTTGCGCCACTCGGTCTGGCCCCAGCGGAATTTCGAGAACTGAAACCACAGGTCGGAGAAAAAATCTTTCACCGGCTGAAACCACGACGTGTCCTCTGCCTCGGTGGCCTCCCACGTCGAGGGCGTGGTGTCGAGGTCCACCCAGTTCTTGCCATCCCACCAGAGCGTCCAGGCGTGGGCATGACGGTCGCGCACCACGTACTTTTTCCCCTTCCCTTCCTGCACCGAGTAGCCGACGGCGTAGCGCGTGGGCACGCCTGCGTAACGCAGCAGCAGCGTGGTGGCGGTGGCAAAATACTCGCAATGCCCCGAGCGCGTGGTCAGAAGAAAACGCGCCAGCGCCGACTCGCCGCGCCGCGCCGCGTGGGCGGCGGTGAGCTGGCTGGTGTATTGAAATTTCTCCGCAAAGAACGCACGCACGCGGCGCACGGCCTCCTCGGGCGGCAGGCCGGGCGCGAGCTGCAAGGACGCCGCGACGCCCGCCAGCAAAGGTTCCTTGTCGTCGTGGGTGACGAGATCATTCGTCGTCCACGCCGAGTCCATCGTCGCGCCGTCGCCGAAGCGCGCGTCGTAAATCGCCAGGCCGGGGCCGCCGCTCATCTTCACCGCGCCGAACTGGTTGGTGGCCATTTCGGTCACGGGCAGACCCGCGATTTCCGCGCTGCCGGCGGGCAACGGCAGCAGGCCCGTGCCGGCGCGGAAGTAGCCCGCGATGTTCACCACGCGATTCGCGTTTTTTTTGCGCGGCAGCAGCGGCCAAGTGCTTTGGTCCGCCTCGCTGAACACACTGTCGAACTCCCGCCGCTCGATCCGCCAGGACGACCACTTGTCGCCGCCGGGAGTAAATAAATTGAAACTCATCTCACGCAACAGCTCCGGCGGGCCGCTGCCGTCCGTGGTCAGGCGCAGCACGATGTGGTCGGAATTTTTCAGCCGCCCAATCGCCCCGATCCGCGTGCGGACTTCGCGGTCGCTGAAGCCTTCGGTCTGCGGGGTGAACCAACTGATATTCATCGCCTCCAGCTTGTGTTGCAGGCCAATGATGCCGTGATGCCCGCCAAAACCCGCGCCCGCCAGCGCCGCGAACAACACCAGCCACACGACCAGCGGTCGCTGCCGCGAGCGTAGCGTGAGCAACGCCCAGCCGACCAGCACCACCACGCCTCCGTAAAATAGTTCCGCGCGATCCCGCGTCGCGGCCGCGGCGAGCAGCGTCACCGCGACGTAGGCGAACGACACGTCCACCATCTCGCGCGGCAACGCGGCGTTTTTGCCCAGCGCCTCTTGCTTGCGCAGCCACCACGAAAATGTCGCGAGTCCCATGCGCGGCGGATCGTTGAAGACCTGCGCGAGCAGCAGCGGCAGGAAAATCATCGGGAACCATTGAAACCAGACCAGCGCGGAGCGGCCCGCCTGCTTGACGGCCTCGGGCCGCTTGCCTCCGCTCGCAAAAAAATCATCGAACGACAGCGTGCCTTCGTTGATGAGCAGGAACGTGCCGACGCCGAGGAAGAGCACCACGCAAATGTTCGAGAGTCGGTTGAAATCCGCCGACGTGAGCGACCAGCGGAAGCGGATGAGCCGCGCGCTTTCCAGCACCGCGCCCGCCGCCGCGCCGAGCAACACGTAGCCCGTCTGCCAGCCCCAGAAGAGGAGCACGGCGGCGAGGAGCAACGGAGGCGTGGTCATGGGAAAAGCAGAAAGTGGAAAGCGGAAAGCAGAAAGACACGGGGCGGCGGACAGCCATGTCCGCCGCGTGCATTCGTTACGCCATTACGCGCAAAAAGCACGGAAAGAAAACTGCGGACATGGCTGTCCGCGACTCCGATGACAAAGCGCATCAGGCGCGCTGGGTGAATCCTGAAAGGATTCCATCTACCAGCCCAGGGTTGCGCGGCACGCGCTACCCTGGGTTCGTCGCAATTTAATTTGTTCAACCCTGAAAGGGTTGCATCAGGGGATGTGACACGGCCCAAGGATACAACCCTTTCAGGGTTGAAGAAATGTTGTGGGGCGTGACCCAGGGTAGGCGCTTCGCGCCAACCCTGGGCTAAATTATGGAATCCTTTCAGGATTCCTCGGTGCTCAACCACATTGCGGATTTTCCAATCGCGTCCCGGCGCGTGGACGATTTCCGATTTCTGCTTTCCGCTTTCTGCTTTCACAGCCTCGCCAGTCCTTCCTCGATTTTCCCCGCTTCGAGTTCGTGCAACGATTCCGGATCAGTCGCACGCCTTTCCAGCGGAGCTGCGCCGGCCTCGCGAATAATCAACACCAGCACCGGCACGCCCAGCATCGTGAGCTTTCGCACCAACTCTCGCCGCGCGTCATCCCACATCAGGAAAATGCAGATGCACCCGCTCACCGCGCCCGCGTGCTCGATGACGATCTGTTGCAGCGAGGCAAACGGTTTGTCCGCGCAAAGCTGTACCGACGCCAACAGTTCCAGCATCTGATCCGCGTGCGCCACGCCGCGTCCGATGGTGAAGGAAAACGCTTCCGGCCCCACGAAGAGCAAGTCCAGCAGCGACTCCTGCGTGTCAATGGTGCAGGCGAACGACGCCGCCACCGACACCGCCTCCTCGAACAGCGCCAGTTCCTCCGGCGCGGCGAACGTGTCCAGCACCAGCGCGTGACGCACGAAAAATTCATCCTGAAATTCCTTCACCACCGGTCGCCCCGTCTTGGCCCAACTGCGCCAGTGGATGCGCCGCATCGGATCGCCGGGACGGTAGTCGCGCAGCGAAACAAATTCCTCCGACTCGCCAATCGCCGCCGCCAGCGCCACGCCGCCGTGCTGATACCGTTGCGCGCCCGGCAACACGAAGGCCGGCAGCGGATAACGCCTCGGCAGAATCGTCACCGCACCCGGCAGCGCGACGTGACGAAACGCGCGGAACAATCCGAACGGGTCCGGCCGCGCCAGCGTCACCGACGCGAAGCTCAACACGCCGCGCCGCAGCGGCAGCAGATCCAGCGTCACCGACGCGCTGCCGCCCAACGGCACCAGCGGCAGGTCCCCCGGCTTCGGCCCGCGCACACGGCGCGGATCCGGCGCGTCGGCGAAACTCGATTTCTTGCGCTTCCCATTCTTGCCAGGCACGCGCGGGCCGCGAAAGGCCGCGACGAATTCCGTGAAGCTCGGGCGCGGGTCCGCGAGATTATCCAGCACCTGCAAGCCCGCGAGCGCGCGCTTCGAGTGGTTGCGAATGCTGACGGTGAAGGGCAGCACCCGCCCCACGCTGCCGAAGCGCGGCACGTCCCGTTCCGCCGAAAACTTCGCGCGAAAAAACGGCGCGACCACCACCGCCGACGCGCTGAGAAAAAAGAGAAAGGCAAACGCCTGATACCCGAGCGACTGCTCCGTGTCCGTGGCCATGCCGCCGGTGAGGAGGAGACCCACCAGCACCATCCACCCGCCCGCCGTGAGCCGCCGCTGCGCCCAGTGATTGAGCGCCGACACGCGGCGGTAAAGGCGATACGCCAGCTTGTTCATGACGAGCGCGACGGGTGAACCATGTGCGCGCAAGATACGCGCAAGCAACGGCGGGCTTCAACAGCGACGCGCCAGAAGTGAAAAAGCTGAAAGGCTGAAAAGCTGAAAAGCTGAAAGGAGCGCCCGACCCCTTTCAGCTTTTCTGTTTATTGTTTCAAGTTCCTGCGCTGCGTCCGGTGGCTTCGAGAATCCCAACGGGATTCCATCACCCAAGCCCAGGGTTGCGAGTCCGCGCGCTACCCTGAGTTGGACGGTCATAGTTTTTTTCAACCCCAACGGGGTGCCGCACCAAAGCCCAGGGTTGCGACGGAGGAGCTGACCTGGGTTCACGGTCACAAATTATTCGACAACCCTGTCAGGGTTGCCTCGCTGGCCCACGGTTGGGTGATGCAACCTCTACAGGGTTGGGGCGTGTTTGAACACCGCGACCCAAGGTAGCGCCTCCGTCGCAACCCTGGGCTGATGGATACAACCCCTTTGGGGTTGGGGAGCCATTTGTCCGGCGATGGTTGCGCCGCCTTTCCCGGCAGCGGATCGGGGCGGGAGCGGGAGGGAAATTCTTCTCGACCGGCCAGTTACGTCCATTTTAGTTTTCAACCATGAAACCAGATAGGCTGAAACCCGCGCCGCCGACTCACTGTTAGGCGACAAAATCACACCTTCATGCTCACGCGGATAAACAGGAGAAGCCAAAAGATCTTCCAGAGTCACGCGCTTGCCTGTTTTCAGGGCGCGGTGCAGTCTTTCCCAGTCGGCTTGATCAAATTCTTGCATATATGGAGTTACACTTAGACGGAGAGTTGTTTAGTAGGATTATAAACGATGCCAAAGAGACAGATGAAAAAGGACGAGAGATTTTTTACTTTGAGATAGAGAAGCAACCAGTGGATTCGATTTACGAGCTTGTGATTGGTGTTTCAAGATTGTCGTTGCAGGTTTCACGTTATGGGAGTGATCGCGGTAGGATTTGGGTCAGATGTTTCAGAGTTGCCGCCTAACCATGCGCTGCACCGAACTGCCGCGCCGCGCCCTCGTTCCGCTTTCGCGGGGCGAGGTTTCTGGGGCGGCAGTCGGTGAGCTTGGGTCGTTAGGCATCCTCTCACCCATGAGCTTCTTGTCCCACTCCTCACAGGTTGCGACCAGATGCGCCAGGTCGCGGCGGATGTCGCGTATCACTTCCGGGTCTGACTCATCGAGTCGGCAGTGTTCCAGCAGGGTCGCCATGCGCTCCATGAGCACATGCGTCCAGTCGCACGACACGGCGAGCCGTTCGTCACAGTCCGGGAAGTCGCCCCACAGTTGGAGCACTTCGATGACGTGCTTGCGTTGTTCGTTCACCAGTTCGGCCAGCGCCGGATGCCTAACCATGCGCTGCAGCGAACGGCTGGTTCGCGTCTTCTTTGTTTTCATGGCGTCGTTGGCCCAGCCATCGCTGAGCTTGGGTCGTTAGGCGACACTACGCCATACCATTATCGAACAAAACCGATTCTCGAAACGCTCGCTTAAAACCAACCCAGAACATGAAATTAGCCCAAAGTTCACTGTCGATAGTTGCCGTCATTCTTTTGATCGGCCTGATCGGTTGCGGCAAGGGCGCGGAAAAAAAGAGGCAGGAGCAAGCACGAGCCGCACTTCTAGTAGAAGAGCGAGCGAACCTAGTAAAAGTGACCACCGAACAACTTGCTCCAACCGTTGAGACATACGTGACAACCCTTGAGGGGGTCAGCAAATTAGCCGAAAAAATCATCACTAACCTGGACGACTATCGCCAGAATGAACTGAAGGAGATTGAAGCAAAGAATCCGTCGCAAGCCGCCCGACTTACAGGAATGGCTGTTGCCAAGTACTACGCACAGTTTCAGACTTCGATTCGGGTAGTGTTGGAAATGCTCGAAGACCGCGACGTTGAGAAATCACTTACGCGGTTGACGAATTCGGTCGGACTTCTAATGGAGACTAGACAGGTAACAGACAACGACGACGCAACTACGCTCTCCGCTGGCATTGAGCTATGCGAGAAAGCTCACGAACAATTGAGGAAATATCGCCAACGTATTAGAACCGATGAAATAAGCCAATTGCGACAGATGAAGGATTGTTCGGGAGAGTTGAAGAAAACTTTGGAGCCGCTCAAAGAAATTCAGGACAAGTTAAAAAATAAATAGCCTTTTGAGCGTAGCATGACATGAAAAAGCCCAAAGAAACTCCACCGTTTGCTTATGAAATGCGTGACCCTCATTGGGATGTTACTTATTACGTTTTTTCTTATTCCGAGTTAAAGACGACGACCGAGATTTGGAGTCACGTTGCGCGATTTCTTGGCGCACGGAAGCGTCGGATGCCAAAGAACCACCAAAACTTGCCCAAGGTCGTGAATTTAACAGTGACTCAAGACGGGAAGGTGAGAGCGTTTGATTTGCCAACCCAACGGCAACTTGAGCAAGCACAAAAAGCGGAAAATCAGCAAAAGAAACGGATACAGAAGTTTCTGGACTCTCCAAAGAAGAAAAAGTGAAGCATTTGTTTTTATCGTCTCTGTATGTTTGAACCGTGCCGCCTAACCATGCGCTGCAGCGAACTGGCTGCCCCGCTCCATCATTGTGTTCTTGGTTCTTCATTATTTTTCTCCTTCGTTGTTACGCGGCTGACGGCCAGTCGGTGAGCTTGGGTCGTTAGGCCGCTGAACTACTTTCGCCCTATGGACATCATTAAAATCAAAAACGACACCTTCAACCCAGAAGAGGTAATCCTCGTTAAATTTCGTTACACGACGGAGACATGTCTTTCGATTGCGTTGACATTACGCAGCGGAGAGATTTTGAGTTTTGAGGCTTCTGACGAGGAGAGCGCGAAAGAAATCTTGCACGCTTTCAGGGTTATCCAGCCACGGGAACCGCAAATGAAATGGCCTGTTTTAAGGACGAGATGATTGCTTCGGCTTTTGTTTGGTTTATGCGAGCGATCTCGACCGTTGTTTCGCCGTTTTCGGATTGCTCCGTTACAGTTACGGCCATTGGCAGTTCTGAGTCTTTGAAAATTTCGGCACCGTGACCCACGGAGATTTGGTATGTTTTCATCTTCAGTTATTACACTTTGGGCGAGTCAACGCCGCCTAACCATGCGCTGCACCGAACTGCGCCCCCACGCTCCTGTTCCAATTCGGGCGTCACCGTGGGCGCAGTCGGTGAGCTTGGGTCGTTAG
>JAYVQC010000116.1:0-7251 GCA_043757045.1 Akkermansia sp.
GACGGTGTCGTTTACGTTTCATGCTGAGTTTTCCCGGGCGGCTTCGCCGCCCGGAAACTCTCATAACATGTGGATCAATTTAAGGGGAGCAGGCCAACACATTAGTCAAATAAAGGTCGCGCTCCTGTTCGAGTGATTCACGAGTCTTCAGAACACCAGTCTGAGAATTGAATGGAGTTCCAGGCGTATCCAAAAGCTTTGTCAGGTGTTCAGCGTTCTCTGCGCTCGCAATTTTAAGCGCATCCAGCTTCGTGCATTGGTTCGTAGATTCAATACAGAGCAAGCCAGCAAAAAAGGAAAAAGCCAACAGCAGCAGAGCGATTGGAGTTAAAAGCGAAACGTCCGGAGCGAGTTTCTGAGGCGAATAATCTTTTACGATGTACGCGAAAATGGCACCAGCCACACCGCAGACGAAATAGTTGAATGCTTCCGCAGACTTCTGGTGCATCCCAACCACCGCAAAACTGCGTTCATTTTGTGCCATTGGATTTTAGTTGCTGGAGCAGGTTCGACGCTTGGCTTTCGCCGTTGGTGCAGGCCGCTTGCAACCAGTGAAGCGCAATCGTGAGGTTAGTTTCAACGCCGTCGCCACGCATGTAACGCTTGCCGAGTTCGAGTTGGAATGATGCGGCTCCATTGCTGGCTTGCTGCTGCTGATAGGCTACCACGCGCGGCGTCATGGCTTTCACACGCGCCTGTTCGGCTTGAGCCAGCACTTCATTGCGAGCGCGGATAGTTTCGAGTTTTTGCACATCAAGAATCGCGATCTCCTCACGTGTGAGCGGGATGCCGTGATCATATTTTTCCACAGTAGATTCTGCCCCGGAAGTGGTTCGGTATTGGTAACGACCGGATGGCTTCACGACGCATTCAACAGTCTTCCCATCGAAAGCCTCAGGCGTTTGTGGGTAGTTCTCCAGCATGACTATTTTGGTGCCGCTGTAAAATCCGGGGATGTTTAGGCTCACATCAACAAGCAATCCCCCGCCTACGACTTGCAAGATTTCACCTTCGAGTAGGAAGACGTTCGTTGGCGGTGCAACCACCTGCGAGTTAAACCACGCACGAAAATCCACAACTTGGTTTCCAAATCTTCTGACAGGGTGGTTCCGTGTTGGCCAACGACTTTCAGCCGGGACAATGGCTGCTTGAAGGCCGGTGACTGAAATGAGCAAGAACAAGCTGAATAATTTCATTGAGTCCTTCTGCTACAAAATTTCACTCCTACGCCGCCGCCTTCGGCTTCTCCGTGAAATGGCCGTGGGCGCGGAATTTGGCGTAGCGCTGTTTCATGCGTTCCTCGACGGAAAGTTTTTGGAGCGTCTCCAGGTTCGCGAGCAGATGCTTCTTCAAGGTTTCCGCCGTGGTCTTGGCGTCGTTGTGCGCGCCGCCGAGGGGTTCGGGGATGATTTCGTCCACGAGGCCGAGTTCGAGCAAATCTTTGGCGGTGATCTTGAGCGCTGCCGCCGCCTTCTCCGCGGCCGCACGTTCTTTCCACAGAATGGCCGCGCAGCCTTCGGGGCTGATCACCGAGTAGTAGGCGTTTTCCAGAATCATCACGCGATCCGCCACGCCGATGCCAAGAGCGCCGCCGGAACCGCCTTCGCCGATGACCACGGCGATGATCGGCACCTCCAAGAGCATCATCTCGCGCAGGTTCACGGCGATGGCCTCGCCGATGTGGCGTTCCTCGGAGCCGATGCCGGGATACGCGCCCGCCGTGTCAATGAGCGTGATGATGGGCAGGCCGAACTTGTCAGCAAGGCGCATGAGGCGCAGGGCCTTGCGGTAGCCTTCGGGGTGCGCGGAGCCGAAGTTGCGGCGGATGTTTTCCTTGGTGTCGCGGCCCTTCTGGGTGCCGAGGACAAGCACCTTGTGTGCGCCGAGCTTGGCGAACCCACCGACGAGCGCGCGGTCATCGGCGTAGAGGCGGTCACCGTGAATCTCGCTGAAGCCGGTGAAGGTGGAATTGAAGTAATCCAGCGTGAAGGGGCGCTTGGGATGACGGGCGAGCTGGACGCGCTGCCAGGCGGTGAGGTTCGTGTAAATCTGCTCCCGGGTGGTGGCGATCTTTTTTTCGATCTGCGCGACCTCGACGTCAAAGTTCAAGCCGAGCGTCTCGGGATGTTTCTTCAGCTCATCCAGTTTGCGCTGCAATTCGATGATGGGCTTCTCGAACTCGAGCTGATGTTTCATGCGGCGGAGAGTAGAGCGCAAAAGCGGAAAAACTGAAAAGCGGAAAAACCGAAAGACTGGAGCGGCCTTCCGATTGGGCGGGTGCCTGCGCCAAGCCGCGTTTCGGCCAGAGGCTCCTTGCATTCCCGCCGCGCGTCTTCCAGCTTGGCGGGACATGAGACGAGTTTTTCTTTCCATGGCCTGGGTCGGCGCGCTGACGCTGCTCGCACCGTTGCGGGGCGCGGAGACGATGGAGTTTAAGGAGGTGTTTGAACTGCTGCGGGCCAACGCCGCCGGGTTGAACGAGGCGGAACTGAACCGCGCCGCCGTCGAGGGGCTGCTGGCGAAAGTGAACGCCCGCGCCTGGCTCGTGGACCCGGCGAAAGTTTCCACCACCGAGGCGGACGCCGCGCCCGTTTCCTCCAAGGCGCTATTCGATGAGAATTACGGTTACATCCGCATCGCGAAACTCAGCCCACGCGCGCCCGAGCAATTCACAGCGGCGCTGGAAAAACTTCTGACCACGAACAAAATCAAAGGGCTGGTCATTGATCTGCGTTACGCGGGCGGCAATGACTACGACGCGGCCGCCAAAGTGGCGGATCGTTTTCTCGTTTCGGAGCAGCCGCTGCTGGACTGGGGCCAAGGCACGGCGAAATCCACGGACAAGACGAACGCCTTCCGCCAGCCCGTGGCCATCCTCGTGAACCATTACACCACCGGCGCGGCGGAGGCTCTCGCCGCCGTGCTGCGCCAGAAGGACATCGGGCTGCTCATCGGCACGAACACGCCGGGCCAGGCCAGCATCACGAAAGATTTCCCGCTCAAGAACGGTTCGTTGCTCCGCATCGCCGTCGCTACGGTGAAGGCCGGTGATGGCCAGGTGGTGGGACAACTCAAGCCCGACATCCAGGTGGATGTGCATCCCGAAGAAGAACGCGCCTATTTCCTCGATGCTTACAAAGTGCTGCCGCGCGCCACGGCCAGCGGCGGCCTGACCAATCTCGCCAGCGTCACCATCACGAACAAGCCGCGCAAACGCATGAACGAGGCTGAACTCGTCCGCATGTTGCGCGAGGGGGAAAACGCCGACGACGAAACGGCCAAGCCCGCCCGCGCGGCGGAAGCACCGAAGCCGCTCATCACCGATCCCGCGCTGGCGCGGGCGATTGATTTGCTGAAGGCGCTCGCCGTGGTGCGCCAGACCCGCGCGTAATTCGCCGTTGAATTTTCGCGCGCCCCTCGCACACTCCGCTTCTCGATTTTGGGATGAAGACTGTTTTGTTCGTTTGCACCGGAAACATCTGCCGCAGCCCGATGGCTGAGGGCCTGTTCAAACAGGTGGTGCGCGGGCGCGGCGCGTACCGCGTGGTTTCCGCCGGCGTCGGCGCGCTCGACGGCCAGCGCGCCAGCGATCACGCGGTCACGGCCTGCCGCGCGCTTGGTCTCGACATCAGCCAGCACCGCAGCCAGCACCTGACCGCGCGCCTCGTCGCGGAGGCCGACTACATCTTCGGCATGACGCACAGTCATGTGGACGCGATCATGTTGCTCTATCCGCAAGCGGCGGAAAAAACTTTTCTACTCCGGGAATTCGACGAGACATTGGACGCTTACGAGAACGACATCAGCGATCCGATTGGCGGCTCCTACGAAGTGTATTGCAACTGTCGCGACCAAATTGAACAGGGCATTGCCTCCATGTTGAAATTCATCGAACAAACTTCCGTCACTTCGTCAGGCGTCGCCAACGTGCCCGCCAAACAAACCATCGCCATCGGCGCGGACCACGGCGGCTTCGAACTCAAGCAGGCGCTCAAAGGCCACCTCGAAGGCCAGGGCTGGCTCGTCGTGGACTATGGCACCATGTCGAAGGACTCGACGGACTATCCCGACTTCGCGCACCTCGTCGGTTACGCGGTCGCGGACAACAAGAACGAGTTCGGCATCCTGTGCTGCACGAGCGGTGTGGGCATGAGCATCACGGCCAACAAAATCCCCGGCGTGCGCGCCGCGCTCGTCTTCGACGAGGAGATGGCCGGGATGGCCCGTCAGCACAATGACGCGAACGTCCTCTGCCTCGGCGCGAAACACAACGACGCCGACACGGCGAAGAAGATGGTGGACGCATTCCTCACCGCAAAATTTGAAGGCGGACGCCACGAGCGCCGCGTGAACAAAATGGAAACTACGACCCCCAATCAATTGCGCCTGCGCACCGTTGATCCCGAGATCTCCAACACCATTCTCCTCGAGAAACAGCGCCAGCAGGAAAACATCGAACTCATCGCCAGCGAAAACTTCACCAGCCCGGCGGTGATGGAAGCGCAAGGCTCGGTGCTCACGAACAAGTACGCCGAGGGCTATCCCAAGAAGCGCTGGTATGGCGGCTGCGAAAACGTGGATGTCGTCGAGCAACTCGCCATTGATCGCGCAAAGCAGTTGTTCGGCGCGGAACACGCGAACGTGCAGCCGCACTCCGGCAGCGGCGCGAACATGGCCGTCTATTTCGCCTTCCTGAAACCCGGCGACAAGATGCTGACGATGGACCTCTCGCACGGTGGTCATCTCACGCACGGCAACAAGGCGAATTTCTCCGGCAAGTTTTTCGAGATCGTCCACTACGGCGTATGCAAGGACAGCGAGCTGATTGATTACGATCAGCTCGCGCAGATGGCCCGCGAGCATCGCCCGAAGATGATCACCGTCGGGGCCAGCGCCTACTCGCGCGTCATTGATTTCAAACGCATGAGCGAGATCGCGCAGGAAGTCGGCGCGCTGATGCTGGCGGACATCGCGCACATTGCCGGACTCGTGGCGGCGGGCGTGCATCCTAGTCCCGTGCCGTATGCGGATTTCGTCACCACCACCACGCACAAGACGTTGCGCGGCCCGCGCGGCGGCTTGATCATGTGCAAGGAGAAGTACGCGAAGGAAATTGATTCGCAGGTGTTCCCCGGCATCCAGGGCGGCCCGCTCATGCACGTCATCGCGGCCAAAGCCGTGTGCCTGCTCGAAGCGATGCAGCCGTCGTTCAAGGATTACCAGCAGCAGATCGTGAAGAACGCGCGCGCGCTGGCCGAAGGCATATTGCGCAACCAGTTCCGCCTCGTCAGCGGCGGCACGGACAATCACCTGATGATGGTGGACGTGGGCGCGCGCGGCTTGACCGGCAAAGAATGCCAGATCGCGCTCGACGAAGCCGGCATCACCACGAACAAGAACACGATTCCCTTCGAGACGCGCTCGCCGTTCCAGGGCAGCGGCGTCCGCCTCGGCACACCCGCCGTGACCACGCGCGGCATGAAGGAACCGGAGATGGCCGCCATCGCCGACATGATCAGCGAAGTGCTGATGGACATCAAAAACGTGGAGGCCGCGCACCAGGTCCGTCAGCGCGTGCGTGCTCTCACGTCGAGGTTTCCCCTGCCCTACTGAATAATTTTGAATTAGTTAGCGGCCGCCACCTTCCACGCCCGTGGCGGCCGCCACTCCAAATTTCGACATGAAACGAACACATCATTGCAACGAACTGCGCCCGGAACACGCCGGGCAACCCGTCACTTTGACCGGCTGGGTCCACTCGCGCCGCGATCTCGGCGGCGTCCTCTTCATTGACTTGCGCGACCGCGAAGGGCGCACGCAAACGGTGTTCGATCCGGCGGACATGCCGAAGGAAGTCTTCGACACGGCCACGAAACTGCACGCGGAGTCGGTGATTGAAATCGTCGGCAAGGTGCGCGTGCGTCCGACCGGCACGAACAACGAAAAGATTGCCACCGGCCACATCGAAGTACTGGTCAAGGAACTCACGGTGTTGAATCACGCCGATCCCCTGCCCTTTCAAATTGATGACCCCGAAGCCGCCGCGAAGGTCGCCGAGGAAACGCGTCTGCAATTTCGCTACCTCGATCTGCGCCGCCCCGAGATGACGCACAACCTGCGCCTGCGCTCAAAGGTCGCCATCGCCACGCGCAGCTACATGGACGAACAGGGCTTTCTCGAAGTCGAGACGCCGACGCTCTTTAAGTCCACGCCGGAAGGCGCGCGCGAATTCCTCGTGCCGAACCGCCGCGAGCCGGGGACGTTCTACGCGCTGCCGCAGTCGCCGCAGCAGTTCAAACAGATTCTCATGGTCGCGGGCATCGAGCGTTACTTCCAACTCGCGCGCTGCTATCGCGACGAGGATTTGCGCGCCGACCGTCAGCCGGAGTTCACGCAGGTGGACATCGAGATGAGCTTCATTGATCGCGAGGACATCTACGCGCTCATCGAGGGCTTGCTGAAAAAGGTCTGGAAGACCGCGCTGAACATTGACATCCCGACGCCCTTCCAGCGCATCAGTTTCGAGGAAGCTTTGAACCGCTGGGGCATTGATAAACCCGACACGCGATTCGGCATGGAACTCGTGGACTTCACCGAGGATTTCCGCGCGAGCACGTTCAAGGTCTTCTCCGGCGCAATCGCGAACGGCGGCGTGGTGAAAGCCATGAACGCCAAAGGCCTGGCCGGCGCGACGCAGGGCCAGATCGAGACGATGACCGAATACGCCAAGAGCTTCGGCGCGAAAGGACTCGCTTACATCAAGGTCGAGAACGGCGAATGGAAATCACCCATCGTGAAGTTCTTCAGCGAGGCCGAGAAGGCCGCGCTCACCACCAAGCTCAACATCGAGCAGGGCGA
Organism: Akkermansia sp.; assembly: GCA_043757045.1. GTDB lineage: Bacteria > Verrucomicrobiota > Verrucomicrobiia > Limisphaerales > SIBH01 > JANNGC01. The sequence continues at coordinate 6,859 of JAYVQC010000116.1, forward strand.
TCTCATTCTCTTCGCCGCCGATCAATGGCTCAACGCCTGCGAAATCCTCGGCAAGATTCGTCTCTACTGCGCCGACGTGCTCAAGACGCAAGGCAAGCTCGTCATCGATCCGAAGCAGTTCAATTTTCTGTGGGTGATTGAATTCCCGCTGCTCGGCTTCGACCGCGAACAGAACCGCTGGTATTCGAGCCACCATCCGTTCACCGCGCCCGTGGCCGAGGACATCCCGTTGCTCAAGACCGACCCGAAGAAGGTGCGCGGCCAGCACTACGACATCGTAGTTAACGGCGTCGAACTCGGCGGCGGCTCGATTCGTATCCATCAGCCCGACGTGCAAAAGACCGTGTTCGAGGAAATCCTCCAGATTCCGCCGGACGAGACCCAGCTGCGCTT
>JAYVQC010000117.1:0-1884 GCA_043757045.1 Akkermansia sp.
CGTTGCTGCGGGTTGGAAAACCCGCGCTCCGGGGACTGATTTCAAACTTGGAACGACCGGAGCATGACCGCACTCTCGCGGCTCGTCACCAAACGACAATTTTTATGAACTACTTGCTACGAATTTTTGCCAGTGCGCTGCTGCTCGCGGCGGCCCTGCCGTCGCGGGCGGCCACGCTCACCTTGTTCGCGGGCGGCGGCGCGAAGGCGACCGGTCTCGCCACGGACTGTCGGCTCGCCGATCCGTTTGCCACGGACTTCGACGCGCAGGGGAACACCTACATCTGCGAGATGACGAACAACCGCATCGTGAAAGTGGATGCGCGCGGGCAGCTCACCGTCTTCGCCGGCACGACGAAAAAGGGCGGGGCAGGGGACGGCGGCGCGGCGGCGGATGCGGAGTTGAACGGGCCGCATCATATCATCGTGGCCAAGAACGGGGACATGTTCATCGCGGACACCTGGAACTGGAAGATTCGCCGCGTGGCCGCGAAGACGGGCGTGATCACCACTTTCGCCGGCACGGGGACGAAGGGTTACAAGGGCGACGGTGGCGCGGCGAAGAGCGCGGATTTCAGCGGCATCTATTCGCTCTCGTTCGATGCGGCGCAGGAGAATTTGTTCGTCGCTGATTTGGAAAACCGTCGCGTGCGCGCCATCGAAATGGCCAGTGGCAAAGTCCGGCTCATTGCGGGCAATGGCCTGAAGGGCGTGCCCACGAATGGCAGCGACGCGGCGACCTCGCCGCTGCTCGACCCGCGCGCGGTGGCGGTCGCGCACGGTGGCGAGGTTTATATTTTGGAGCGCGCCGGGAATGTGCTGCGCGTGGTGGACGCGAAAGGAAAAATCCACACGGTGGTTGGTTCCGGCAAAGCCGGTGGCGTGACGCCCACGACGAACCCGCTCGAAGTGACGTTGAAAGGCCCGAAGCATTTGTGGGTGGACCGCGATGACACGGTGTTGATCGTGGACAGCGAGAACGACGCGTTGCGCCGTTACTTGCCGAAGGAAAATAAAGTTCTGCTCGTGGCCGGCACTGGCAAACGCGGCGCGACCTTGAACAGCGATCCGTTGAAGACGGAACTGCGTCACCCGCACGGCGTGAACGTGGACGCCAAAGGACGCATCTATGTGAGCGACAGCAATAACAGTCGGGTGCTGAGGATCACCCCATGACCCGCAATCTCGACGAGTTATTTGCCAACAACAAACGCTGGGCGGAGGACATTCGCCGCCGCGATCCGGACTTCTTTCTCAAGCTCACGCGCCAGCAGCGTCCGCGCTATTTGTGGATTGGCTGCGCGGACAGCCGGGTGCCCGCGAACGAGATCGTGGACTTGATGCCGGGCGAACTCTTCGTGCATCGCAACCTCGCGAACGTGCTGGTGCATACCGATCTGAACGCGCTCTCGGTGTTGCAATTCGCCGTCGAGGTGCTGCGCGTGGAGCATGTCATCCTGTGCGGTCACTACGGATGCAGCGGCGTGGGTGCGGCGTTACGGCGCGAGCGCGTGGGCCTGGCGGACAACTGGCTGCGCCATGTGCAGGACGTGTGCAGCAAGCACGAGCGCATTCTCGAAGGCATCGCGGATGAAACTTTGAAGGTGAACCGTCTGTGCGAATTGAACGTGATCGAACAGGTCGCGAATCTGGCGCAGACGACCGTCATCCAGGACGCGTGGACGAGGCAGCAGAACGTGACGGTGCATGGCTGGATTTACGACATCCGCGACGGCTTGCTGCGCGACCTGCACGTCTCGGCGCAAAGCGACGAGGAGTTTCAGAAGGCGTATCGCGCGTCGCTGAGGACGCTGCCGATTTGGTAGTGAGCGTGCCGCCAGCGTCTCGCTGGCGGAAGCTGGCCGACAAAAACGCCAGCGAGACG
>JAYVQC010000118.1:0-26932 GCA_043757045.1 Akkermansia sp.
GCCCCAGCCGGCGCGCGCGGAGCGACGACGCCCTACCACGCTTGGCTTTCCGTCACCTTCGCCGTTTAAGAACAGTGTTCAGATGCACCCAATCAGACCCCGTCCGCGCCGAAGTTTGACTTGAAACCCCCACGCCCGTAATTTCCGCCCATAAATGTTGGCCGCAGAAATCAGAGTGGTTCCGCCCTCGGATTCGGTCGCGCCGCTGGCGCCGTCCCCCGTTGATTGGAAGCAGATTGTGCTGCCCCTGGAGCCGTTTCTCGGGGCGGTCTCCCAGCGCATGGAGGATCAAATCCGCGCCTTCGAGGCTGGACTCGCAACCTACGCCAGTTACGCCATCACGGCGCAGGGCAAGCAATTGAGGCCCAGCCTCGTGGGCCTGAGTGCTGCCGCCACCGGGAAAATTCAGGACAGTCATGTCACCGTCGCGGTCATCATCGAGATGGTGCATCTCGCCACCCTGGTGCATGACGACGTGGTGGACGAAGCCAAGTTACGGCGCGGACGCCCGACCTTGGCGACCAACCTGGGCAATGAACATTCGGTGTTGCTGGGCGATTGTCTTTTCGCGCACGCGCTGGAACTCGCGTCGAGCTTTCCCACCACAGAAGTTTGCCGGGCCGTGTCGTCCTCCACCAAGAAAGTCTGCGGAGGTGAAATTCTTCAGACCTTGGGTAAGCACACCGTCCGCACGCGCGACGTTTATTTGAAGCTGCTGGCCATGAAGACCGGCGAACTCTTCGCGCTGGCCTGCGACATGGGCGCGTATCTCAGCGGCGCCCCGGCGCGCGAACGCGAGGCCTTGCGCGGCTACGGTCTCGCGCTCGGCACGGCCTACCAGATTTACGACGACTGCCTGGACGTGTTCGGAAATGAAGAGACGGCGGGCAAGTCCCTCGGCACGGATCTGGCCAAGGGCAAGGTCACGTTGCCGCTCTTGGTTTTGCTTGAACGAAAGGACGCCGTCGCGGTCAAAGTCGCGACGCTCATGGCTGACTATCAACCTGAGAATTTTTTGCAGGTCGCGGCTTTGTTGCGGCGGCATGGGGCCTTGGCCGAGTCTTTGCGCGTCATCAACAGCTACTTGGACACGGCGAAAAATCTGGTGGGCAGCCTCCGTGACACGCCGGCGCGCGCCGGGTTGATCAGCCTTTGCAACGTGCTGGCCGGGCAGACGGAATCCCTCGCCAACTGACATGACGGCCACGATGAAACCGGCCGGCCTGGCCAAGACCGCCGCGCTCGAATCCGACACGGATCGCATGGAGGCCGCCCAGCGCACGCCCACGCCCGCGCCGCAGAATGAAGCCGACACCACCAGCGATGTCTCACTCGTCCGCGCCGCGCGCGACGGCGACCTACGGGCCTACGACCAGCTCGTGCAGCGTTATCAGGAGCGCATTTACCACACGATTTACCACATGACGTCGAACCACGAGGACGCCAACGACCTCGCGCAAGACACTTTCATCAAGGCCCACAGCGCGCTGAAAAATTTCAAGGGCGACTCCAGCTTTTACACCTGGGTCTATCGCATTGCGGTCAACAAAACGATCAACTTCCTCAAGCAGCGCAAGAACCGCCGCTCCATGAGCCTGGACGACCTCGACTTCAACGTGGAGAACGATCCCGACCTCGTGGCGCTGGTTTCGCACAAGACGCCGCGCCGCGACATCGCCCTTGCCGAGTTGCAGGAAAAGTTGAACGCCGCGCTGCAGAAGCTGTCGGATGTGCACCGGCTCGTCGTGACGCTGCATGACGTGCAGGATTTGTCGCATGAAGAAATCGCGGACATCATGGAATGCAATGTGGGCACGGTGCGCTCGCGGCTCTTCTACGCGCGGCAGCAATTGCAAGCACTGCTCTCGGATTACATCAAGTGACGGACTATGAGTTCATCGCCCGACAATTTTGAATCGCTGGAAAAGCTACTGCGCCTGAAACGGCACGAGCAGCCGCCGCCGCGCTACTTCAACGACTTCTCCGGGCGCGTCATTGACCGCATCGGGCGCGGCGAGGCGAAGCGTTCGTGGTGGGAACGGCTGGGTTTTGATTTGCGCCCGGCGCTCGCGGCGGGCGCGGGCATGGTTGCGTGCGGGCTGATGGTTTATGGCGTGGCCACCACCGAGGGTGATGCCGGCTCCGTGACGGCGGTGAATTACGCGGGCGGTTTCTTCGCCGCCGCGGCACCGATGGAACACCCGACGCGCTCGCTCGGTGCGAATAGCACGAACCCGGTGCCGAGCCACGGCACGCCCGCAGACCCCGTGTTCCGCTCGGAGGTGATGCGGGCGAGTTTCTCCCCTCGGTAGGACACGGCTTCCAGCCGGTTCAACCAACTTCTTTCAAACGGCCGGGTCCCCACACCGCCAGTCGCGCTGTCATTGGATGCCGTTGAGACCGCTCCGAGCCAACTTGAATATGCCGATAATCAGCACCTCACCCGCAAGCAGTAGCCAAGAGGCAAATACCAACGCAATGCGGTGCCAGACAGTGAAGCGAGAGAAAACAATCACGGCAGCGCAAAACACCGCTGCGACAATCATGCCGACATACAGCCAAGCGCCGGAAAGCGGAGTACGTGTGAACTGCTGGAGCAGCAAATCAGCAAGGAGCAGCCAGAGCGGCATCAACAATCCAAAACTCCAAGTGATGAGTTTGAATTTGGAAAACTTCATGGGCTTGTAACCGAATGGCGACAACCAAAGTTGGGCGTCATCTCCAGAAACTGAATAGCCCTGTCTTCTCTTGTGCCAGGGAAGGCGCATCCCAGAACTGCACCTTTGCTGCACAACCAACCGACCATACGCGATATACAAGCCGGGTGGCTGATTCCCATTTGTCCGGCGTCGCAGTTCCCTGCGGCTGGAGGCGGATGAAATGGACTGTGCCGCGTGGCAACTCAACGGCGATAAGTTTCGTTCGGAAAGGTCTATTCTCCACCAACTGCTCAAGTGCGACAAACATTGAGTCAGGACTGAACACGACGGCCTCGCCGAACAAATAATCAGGGAACTGCACTTCTGCGCCGCGAAAAGTGATGTGTCCGAATGCCGGGCTACACATGCCAATCTCGCCGTAGTCGTTCTGCTGCTCTACTGAATACTTCTCGTCTGGCGATTGAATGGTGGCGAGCATACTCATGTTGTCTGGCAGTCGGTCTGAGACAGGCTGGAAACCCTGTCCTACTTCAATCCGCCACCCGCTTAAATGCCAGCGCCTTCCCCGCGACTTGGAACGACAGGCTGTCCTTCTCCAGCGTTCCCTCCACGGTGGTCGCGCCCGCGCGCGAGTTCAGCGAGATCAAATAATTAGGAGCCGAACCGCTCCACTTGCCGGTGGCGGAGGTAATCGCGTTCGTCATCGCCCAGCGCGGCGCGCTGTTCGTCACGATGCGCCCATTGGGCAGGCGCACGGGCGGCAGGTCGTACATGGGCGACGCCTTGCCATCCATGTTCGTCTTGATCAGGAACTTCGCGGTGTTGTCGTGAAACGCGGTGAACACCGAGCCATCGAAACGCTCGACCAGTTCATTCTTCACGCGGAACCACGTCGAGGCGGCCACGTCCGGCTTGAGCGCCTTGTTCAGGCGGATGCTTTCCGCCAAGTCATAGCGCCAGCGGCCCAGCAGTTTCTCCTGCGAAAATTTCGGCGACACGCCCGTCTCCAGGAACTCCTTGAAGTCGAGCACGTCCATGTCGAGGACGATCTTCACGAGGTCGGTGTTGCTCACCACTTCGCTGACCGTGGCGTTGGCCATGATTTCGTCGAAGCTCCCCTTGTTCTTGATCAGCGTCTGCAATTCCTTGTCCGTGCCCAGCGTTTTGTAAATGGGCTGTTGCGCCATCGCGGCGAAGAGCGGGTAATTTCCCACGCGATCCACCAGGCTGCGGTTGTGATAGAGCAGGCCGAGCGTGTCCGCCGTGTCGAAGTAGTTCGTCGGCGCGGGATTGAACGGCGCGACCACTTTGTCCATCTGCGTGGCTTTCAAATCATCCGCCGACTTGCCGAGGAAGCCAATGATCTTGGACGTGTTCTCGCCGCCCTCGTTGCCGCCAATCTGAATCGTGGTGTAGCCAAAGACCGACACAATCAGCGCGAACACGACGAAATAAACCAGGCCGTTCAACGCGCCCACGCACGCGCCTAGGCGCTTCATCATCACTTCCCACACCGCGCGCGAGGCGTCGTCGCGGTTGTAGCGGTAGTGGTATTCCACCTTCCGATGCACAAAGGCCGCGAGGCCCTTGAAGACGAGCGAGATGGCGAAGAACGCGATCACGGGCGCGCAAAATTTCGGCGCGAGCGGGTTCTTGAAACCGATCAGCGGGAACAACCACCCGAACATCGGGCCAAACGGAATGGCCAGCACCGCCGCCACCAGCAGGCCGATGAAAGAAAAAGCCGCACGAATCGCGCCTTGCCGGTAGCCAATAGCCACGGTCGCCGCCACGAGCAGGAGTGCTGCAATCCACATGATCATGCCGCGAGGCTAAATTTCAGCGGAGGTGAAATCACGAAGAAAATTCGGGAACGGCGCATCTGAACACAGTTCTTGCTCCGGGAAAGAAAGAGCTTGCGGTGATAGGGGCGGCGTCGCTGTCCCCAGCGCGGCGGGAAGAGGCTTCAGCAAGTTCCACCACGCCCCGCCGTTTCTTTGTTTGGTTTCCCGCCGCCGTTCTGATTCATTTCGCGGCCATGAAGTCTTCTTGTTTCCCGGTGAAAATTCTTGTTCTGGCGGCGCTCGCTTTTGTCCTGCTGTCTTCTAACGCCCGCGCGGCGGTGGATTCGCCGGACTACCGCAAATACGCCCCCGACCGCGAGGTGGACATCCTGCACCTGACGCTGGACGTGACGCCGGATTTCGTGAAGCGCACCGTGGCCGGCAGCGCGATGTGGAAGTTCAAGCCCATCGCCAAACCTTTCGCGGAATTAAAACTCGACGGGGTGAATCTCCGCGTCGCGTCCGTCACTTCCACGGAAAAGATTCTCGGCTACCAGGTCACGGACGAGAAAGTGATCGTGACATTTGCCGAAGCCATTCCCGTCGGGAAGGAAGCGAGCGTAACCGTGCGCTACTCCGCCGAGCCGGAGCGCGGGATGTATTTCCGCACGCCCGAGCTGGGCTACAAACCCGAGGACATGCACCTCTGGACGCAGGGCGAGCCGCATGAGGCGCGCTTCTGGTATCCCTCCTACGATTATCCGAACGAGAAGTTCACCGTGGAAATGATCTGCCATGCGCCCGAAGGCATCGTGGTGCTCGCGAACGGTCACAAGGTTTCGGAAGAGAAGGGCGCGGATGGATTGATGGCCGTGCGCTGGCTGCAGGACAAGCCGATGGCCAACTATCTCGTCTGCCTCGTGGCCGGGCGCTTGAAGTCCGTTGAGGCGATGCACGGCCAGGTGCCCATGCACTGGTGGACGCCTACGACGGAGATTGAGCACGCCATGAATTCCTTCACCAACACGCTGCCCATCATGAAATTTTTCGAGCAGGAGATTGGCGTGCCGTATCCGTGGGACAAGTACGACCAGGTTTGCATCCAGGATTTTCACTGGGGCGGCATGGAAAACGTTTCGCTCACCACGTTGAACAACAACACGATGTTTCCGCCCTCGTTTGAAAATCTCCGCAACAGCCAGGGCCTCATTGCACACGAGCTGGCGCACCAGTGGTTCGGCGATTTGCTGACGTGCAAAGACTGGAGCCATCTCTGGCTGAACGAAGGTTTCGCGAGCTTCTACGATCTGCTCTACGTCGAGCACAAGGATGGGCGCGATGAATTTCTCTATCAACTGCACGAGGGCCGCAAGTCGCTGACCTCCACGACGAATTTCTCCAAGTCCATCGTCTGGCGCAAATATGAGGACGCGGAAAACCAGTTCGATGATTTTGCCTACGGCAAAGGCTCGTGGGTCTTGAACATGTTGCGGAACAATCTCGGGCCGGAGCTGTATCGCCAGTGCATCAAGACGTATGTGGATCGCCACAAGTTCGGCAACGTGGTCACGGAAGATTTGCGCGCCGTGGTCGAGGAACTGTCGGGCCGTTCGTTCGATCAATTTTTTGACCAGTGGGTTTATCACACGGGCTTCCCGCGCCTCGACGTGGATTACAGTTGGGACGAGCGCACGAAGCTCGCAAAGCTCACCGTGCGCCAGTCGCAGGTCGTGAGCGAGCAGGTGCCGCTGTTCAACGTGCCGCTGCCGGTGAAATTCAAACTGAAATCTGGCGTGGTGGAGAAGATGCTGACCGTCAAGGAGCGCGCCGAGGACTTCTACATCCCGCTCGAAGCGCAGCCGGAACTGGTGCGCGTGGACCCGAACGTCAGCATTCTCGGAGTGATCAATTTCCGTCCACCCGGCGCGATGCTTGTGGCGCAACTCACCGACAAATCGGACGCCATCGGCCGCTACCTCGCCGCCGAACAATTCGCCGAACGCCGCGACGGCGAGGCGCTGGCGAAACTCAAAACCGCGCTGAACTCCGATGACTTCTGGCCCGTCCGCATCGTCGCGTCGAAAGGATTGCGTGCGATGCAGAGCGATGAATCGTTCGACGCGCTGAAAAGTTCCCTCAAGCAGAGCAACGCGCGCGTCCGCAAGCAGGTCGTGAGTGATGCGACGAGTTTCTATCGCCCGGCGGCCTTTGAACTCGCGCAGACGGTGATGGCCTCGGAGAAGAACCCCGAAATCGTCGGCACGGCGCTCGGTGCTCTGGTGCCGCTCGGAACGAACGTGCGCGGCACGCTCGTCTATTTCCTGAACACGAACTCGTTCCGCCACCATCTGATGGACACCGCGATGAACGCGATGCGTTCCCAGAACGATCCGTATTACCTCGAGCCGCTCCGCGCCACCCTCGAACGCCGCAAGACTGAAGTCGGCAGCCGCACGCTCGCGAACGGTCTCTCCGTACTCGCGCAACTTTCCCGCGACGAGGAGAACAAGGACGCCACGCGCGATTTCCTCGCCAGCTTCGCCAACGACACACGCCAGAACGTGAAGATCGCCGCGCTCAACGCGCTCGGTGCACTGCGCGATGAAAAGGCGCTGCCCATTCTGGAACGCTTCACCGTCGGCGCAAAGAACACCCCCGTACGCACCGCCGCCGAGCGTGCCATCGAAACGATTCGCGCCAACCGCAAAGGAACTTTTGAAACAGGCGACGTCCGCCGCGAAGTCCTCGAACTCCAGCGCCAGAACCGCGACCTCCGCCGCGACTTCGATGCGTTGAAGAAGAAGGTGGAAGCGAGTGCCGCACCGACGCCTGCGAAGAAGAAGTAAATGAAGAGCAAGCGCATCATCGCGGGAGTGGCCGGTTGCACGGCGTTCACGCTGGTCGCTTTGCTCGTGTATCCAATTCGCAGCACGGGCATCAAGGGCCTGCTGTTGCTTTGCTTCGGTTTCTGCTGCTTCGCGCTGGTTTACTTCGTTCGTTCCCGCGTCTGGAAAATCGCGCTATGCGCAATGTTACTGGTGCCGTTTCTGATTATCGCCTTTGGTCCGCATCGTCCCGCAGATTCTTCAACCCTGCGCGCGAGCTACGTTGCCAGCCTGACCAGCTACGAGGGCATCACCTACGTGTGGGGCGGGGAAAACCGGAGGGGCGTCGATTGCTCCGGCCTGGTTCGCGCGGCGTGGATTGATGCCCAGTTCAAAGTGGGTGTCCGGCAACTGAATCCCGGTCTGATTCGCGATGCGGCTTCACAATGGTGGTTTGATGCTTCCGCCTTTGAATTAGGGAATGGCTATGGGCGGCGCACACAGCGCATCACTGAGACGAATATGGTTCGAGTTATTAACCCCGACGTGCTTTTGCCGGGTGATTTGGCAGTTGTCGGGAACGGTGTTCACGTCATGGCTTACCTTGGGGAAAATCAATGGATCGAAGCCGACCCAGCAGAGCGGCGGGTCATCAAATTGCACGTCCACGACAAGAATCCCTGGCTGGATTCAAAGCCCTTGGTGGTTCGTTGGGCCGCGCTGAACTCAACCAACCTGTAACTGCCATTCACCGCGTCAGCAGATAGTAAATCGTGGTCGGAGCCAGCATCAGTTCGACGCCGGATTTCGCCGGGCCGTCCGGGTAGCCGTTGAAATCGAGCGGCTGGATTTGCAGCCCGCGCGAGTTGCGGAAACGCAACTGGCCTTGCAGGTTTTTCACGCGCCACGGGTCGCGTCCGATGTTCGTGATCTTCTTCACGCCGTTGCCCGCGTCCTCGGTCGCGAAGTCGGTGGACTGCTCCTCGGACATCACCTGGAGCAACATGCGCCGCGACCTGCCCAGCGCCTCGCCATCGAGCGAGACCAGCATGATGTGTCCGTTGTCCATGTCCGACACGAGGCGATAGTCGTTCAGCGCGAAACCCCCGGCGGACTTGAGATTGCCGCTCAGTCCCTGCGCCCTGGGTGAATTGATCGTGAGCAATCCCTTCTCGTAATCCAGTGTCAGTTCGCGCGTGGAACTGCGCACGGTGTTCGAGGCGCGATCCACAAGCGGCTTCAGATCGTTCAACGTCGTTTTGCCCGGCGTGCCGGTGAAGTTCACTTCTACTCGGCCCGCGTAGTGAATCAGCGGGTCAATGCGCTGGCCGGGTTTCACTTCGGTGCCGCTCGGCACGTCTTTCAAGCGCAGTTCATCGAAGTTCGCGTCCTGTGGCAGTGGCGTGCCTTTCAGTTGCAACAAGTCGTTCGTGTTCAAATCGATCTTCGCCAGCACGTCGCCGGGCTTCACGAGTCCGCGCCGGTAGAGCAGGGCGGCGGCGGGGAACTGCGCGGCCTGCGATGGAGCCATGATCGTCCACGGCTGCATCCAGAAGCCGGGCTTCACCGACCATTGCGCGCCGTCGAGCGCGAAGTGGACGATGGCGTCGGAGCCTTGCAACGCCCCAAACGCCGCGAAGTAAAGCGGCGCTTCGCTGCGGTAACGGTTCGGGCGATTCCACGTCGTCTCGGAAATCATCGAGGGCTTGTTCGCGTAAGTGATGTCCATCACCGGATGCAGGAACTGCTTCGCCTTGCCGGGCGTGCTGTTCTCGAAACGTAGTGCACTGCGGTCGGTGTAAGTGTGGCCGTTGCGGATGGACCACTCGGCGTTCTCGCCCTTGTGCGCCACGGAAAAGTAGCCGTGACGATCAATGAAATCGCCGGTGGCGTAACTCCATTTCTCCAGCGGTCCGAACACTTCGGGACTCGCGGTGGCCCAATTCGATGGCGTGATCAATCCCTTGAACCCGACCCCGCGCAAAAACTTCACCGTCTCGGCATAGAAGTTCCGCTGTGTCTGGAAGAGGAACTGCGCCGTGTCGCGGTCGCGCGCGGACTTCTCGCTGAAGATGTTGTAGAGCGGACGAAAGCTCACGCGGCCGTTCGCGAAATCATCGCGTTTCACTTTCTGCCCGTTCCATTTCGCCAGCGCGGCGTCGATCGAGCCGTGTTTCTTTTTCAGCCACGCGCCGAACTGCGTTTCCAGAATTTCCATCTGCGCCGCCGGAATCTGATCCGGGTTGAACGTCCAGAAGAAGAACGAATCCTCGTTCTGAATCTCCACGCCGAAGACCGCCGGTTCATCCACGAGCTTGCGCCCGTTCGCATCCGGCGTGAGCAGCAGCGCCTTCCACCACGAGCGGTAATGTTCTTGGAACTCCGGGTTGAACATCAGCGCCGCGAAGGGGTGCTTCTTGCCGTCGTAGCCCTTGAGCCATGCGTGATCGGCGGTCGGCGTCATCCAGAGCGGGAAGTAGATCGAGAAGTGCGAGTAGATGCCCTCGGCCTTGAGCGCGGCGACGGCTTCCTGCGTCTTCGCGACCTTCTTCAAGTCCACGTCCCCGTTCTTGTCAAACATCGCTCCGTGCATCCGCGCGAGGTTCACGCCGTACTTCGCCAGCTTGCGCGCCGTCTTTTTCATCTCGTCCGCGGTTGCGGACGGCGGGCCGTTGATGGCCCAGAAGCGCACCGGCTGCTGATTCGAGGAATGAACAAACTCATCACCCTTCGCCGCGATGAAGCCGTGTTCGCCCGCGAACTTCTCGTTTAACCCGCGCAAGTCGATGGCGCTTTCGTTGAAGGGATCGGGTGGTGGATTGAACGCGAACCAGCCCGCATCATCGGCGGGTTGTGCCGCCGCAATGACGCCGAACAACAGCGCGCCACAAATCAGAGTTCGGAATGACATGAAGGCCAGATGCGCCCCGGGGAGCTTTGACGCAAGGAAATTTTGCCCCTGTAGCAGTGCTTTATGGAATTTGCCGGGTGCGAAAGAACTGGTGCTGGCCCACCGACACTTCGGTCTCCACCACTTCCGACTGCGCCACGTACTGAAGTCCCACCGTCGCCCAATTGATCAAGTCGGCGGATCCTTCCAGAACGTAGGTGCGTCCGATCATCACGTGTTGTGTCACCATCAGCCTGCTGACCCGGAGACTCACAGACGCCGGAAAGGGAGGAGAGCCGATCACGATCCGTGGCTCGCTGGTGTAGCAACAGCCGGCGCTGACAATGTTGACGGAGGTGACGACTCCATTGGAGATAGTCGCGGTGGCGGTCGCATTGGAGCCGCCGCCGCCCGTGATGGTCACGGAGGGCGCATTTGTGTAACCGCAACCGCCATCAACCATGGTCGCGCCGACCACAAAGCCGTTGAACAGGAAGGGGATGGCGGTGGCCGCGTGCGGGTAGCACGGGCCTTCATTGCCGCTGTAGATTTGCGCGACCTCGTTGGAAGTGATGGCCCGGTTGTAAATCCGCACATCATCCACTGCACCGTTGAAAAATCGGAGGCCGTTTTGTGAACCGATGGTGAAGTCGGTGGGAAAGGTCAGGGTCGTGGCGCTGGTGTTCGGCGTGCGGACACCGTTGAGATAAAAGTAAATGGTGCTGTTGGTGCGTGCCATGACCACATGCGCCCATTGCGCCGGGGCGGGAAACGACTGGCCACTCGTGAAGAACCCACCGGCGTCCGGCGCAAAACCTTGCAAGGCGGCTCCACCGCTCAATCCAAAACCAAACCCATCGCTGGCCGCCCCATTGTCCAGCCCGACATACACGGCCAGTCCGCCCTGCGTGAAGTTCGCCGGTTTGACCCAGGCCGTGACCGTCCAGTTATTCGGCTGGGTGAACGGCGGAGGGCTGTCGAACTCAATCCGGCTGTCCGTACCGTTGAAATAGTAGGCCGCGTTCGGCTGCCCGGACCGATCCGTCGTCGGCGTGGCGTTGAGCACCGTTCCGTGATTCGAACCAATGGAGTCACTCGCGTTCCCGTTCAGCAGGTAGCGCGCGATCAAGCCGGATTGCGCGTGGACATCCACGCCCTGCAGCAGGAGGAAGGTCGAGACAATCAAGAGGCGTCTGGCCAGCGACAAATTCATACCGTCAAACTTTGCCGGGCTTACGCGCTACAGGGCAATGCAATGTTTCCCGCCAACTAAAGAACCCCTGAAGCCCGCGCCCCGGACTGTCGCTAATCCCATTACGATGAAACATACACTTACGATGGATAGACCCGGAGCCGTCAGCGTGCTCGGCGGAAAAATAGGCCCAGCCAAATGCCTGTGCTATCGCGGCTGGGACGCGATGTGGACGGTGACCTCGTACGGCGCGGAATGTTCGCACTGCGGCGAGCAGCGCCGGCTGAACGCCGCCGCCGCCGACATCCTGTTGCTGCCCTGTCCCAGTTGCGACGCAGGCGAGACGACTTGGTTCGCTTCGGCCAAGGGCGACCGCGTCTGTTCCTGCTGCGGCGAGAGGCGGTAGATTCCGCGCTCCTGCACCGCACCATGTCGTCTGCGTTTCAATGCGGACGGCCAGCGCGGCTCGCTCTCCAATGGATCGTTTTACTCGTCGTTCCCGCTCTCCTAGTCAGCCTTTCTCGTTCAGTCTTTCGGTCGCCTCTTTATTCCGGTTGCATCCGTTCGTCGCTGCTTTTGCCGTCGTGAAATGAATTCACTTCCATCGAGATAGAATCGCAGCGGCAGGTCTGCCGCAGCGGAAAGACCGATGCGCGTGGTGGTGATGATTGGGGTGCGGTTGCGAAGAAAACTTTTCACCCCGGGGTTTTTCGCCATGCGCAAATCTGAGTTTGGTGAACAGAGGTCAGTGCCGTCGAGCGGGCGCTCGAGGTCGAGCGCGAGGCAGAGTTTGGCGGGACCGGAGGTGAGTTCGCGCGCTGTCCTCACGGGACGATTCTGCTGCATCCATTCCACTCCAAACATGGGTTCGATGGCGCGAATCAAGACGGCTTCGCCCACGCGTTCGCTCGCGCAGACGGCGTTGCAGCAGAAGAAGTTGCCGTAGATGAAATAGACGTACGCGCGTCCGGGCGGGCCGAACATCGAGCGGTTGCGCGCCGTCTCGCCCCGGAAGGCGTGACACGCGGGATCGTCGGCAAGGTAAGCCTCGGTCTCCACAATTGCACCGCCCGCCCACGAGCCGTCCGGCGTGCGCCGCAGCAGGAAGTGGCCGAGCAGCTTCGGCGCGACGACGGCGGCGGTTGGCGCGAAGAAGGAAGCTGGCAAAGTTTGGAGCGCCGAGCATTGCTCGGCAGGTGTTGACCCTTCTTGCACCGCTTGCCGAGCGATGCTCGGCGCTCCTTTGTTTTGCGAGGCGTGCGGCATCGCTCACCCCTTCAACTTCGCGAACATCGCCAGCGTCTTCAGGCGCTGTTCCTCATGCCGCACGATGCGCGGCGGATATTTCCCGGCGAGCAACGGCTCATCCCACGGTTCGTGGATGAATTCGTCCGGCATGCGCGCGAGTTCGGGAATCCAGCGGCGCACGAACGCGCCGTCCGGATCGCACTTCGCAGCCTGGCTGGTGGGATTGAAGATGCGAAAGTAGGGCGCGGCGTCGGTGCCGGTGCCGGCGCTCCATTGCCAGCCACCGTTGTTCGCGGCGGCGTCCCCGTCGGTGAGCTGCTGCATGAAGTAGCGTTCGCCGCGCTGCCAGTGGATGAGCAAATCTTTGGTGAGAAACATCGCCACGATCATGCGCAAGCGGTTGTGCATGGAGCCGGTGGCGTTCAGGCAGCGCATCGCGGCGTCCACGATGGGAAAGCCAGTGCGACCCTCGCACCATGCGGTGAACTGCGCGTCCGTGCCGCTCCATTCCAGCCTGTCGTAATCAGGACGAAACGCGCCGCGCGTGACGTGCGGGAAGTTGTGCAGCACTTGTAGATAAAATTCGCGCCAGATGAGTTCGCTTAAGAACACGTCGCAACTCGCCGCGGCGGCGGGCGAGGGCGCGCGTTTGCGCGCAGCGGCAAGTTTCAGCAGCACATGGCGGATGCCAATCGTCCCGGCGCGAAAGTGCGCGGAGAGTTGCGAGGTGCCGTCCAGATCCGCTCGGTCACGCGCCGTGGCGTAGGAGAAAACTTTCGCGCGGAAGAAATCATCGAGTTGCTTCAGCGCCACGGATTCGCCGGCGGGAAGAATGGTCTGCGTGCAGGGGAAGCCGAACGCACTTGGATCGAGCGGCACTTCCTCGGAACAAATTTTCTCCGGGAGCCGCAGTTTCACTGAATCCACGTCAGGGCAGGGCGGGGGAATACGCCGCGCCTTCCACGCTTTCGAGTAGGGCGTAAAGACGGTGAAGGGCTTGCCCGCTTGCGTCAGCACTTCCAACTCGTGCCAGACCACGGCGTCCTTGAACGTCTCGAAGCCCACGCCCATTTCGTTCAGCACGTTGAACACGCGCGCGTCGCGGCGTTGCGCGTACGGCTCGTAGCGGAGGTTGGCGAAGACGGCTTCGGCTTTCAGTTCGCGCGCGAGCTTCGGGATTTCCGTTTCCGATTTTCCGAAGCGCACGATGAGATCGGAGCCGAGCGCGCGCAGGTTTTTCTGCAACTCATCCAACGAGCGCAGCAGAAATAACAGCCGCGCCGCACCGACATCCGGCCCCGTGCGGAAGGCATCCTCGAAAATGAAAACCGGAATGACGTGCTCGCTCTGCCGGCACGCCTCGAACAAAGCCGTGTTGTCGTGCAGTCGCAGGTCGCGCCGGAACCAGTGGAGGACGCGCTTCATCGTGGCCGCGCCTTCCCCTCACCCCGGCCCTCTCCCTCGGGGAGAGGGAGAACGTCATCCAGTGTTCGTCGAGTTGAGCGCGTCAGGTTGCAGTGAGGCGGCGTGCCTTGCTCCCTCTCCTCTGGGGAGAGGGCCGGGGTGAGGGGAAAGGCGTGCGAGAACATCGAGGTCACAAAAAATATCAGAGGCCGCAGTGCGAGAAGCTCAGTTGTTCTTCGGCGGCTCGTGGCGTTTCAGCCCGACCGCGTGCGCGATGTCATCGAATTCCTCGCGCGTGACCGTCTCCAGCGACTTGCCTTTCGCGCCGAGCTTCTCGTTGATCTTGATGGCCTTCTCCGTCATCTCCTCGTGGGTGTCTTTGGAACCGCCGACGAGCGCAAAGTTCGGCCCGCGCGTCAGGCGCTTATGACCGTCGCCATCGAGACCGACGCCGAGCATCACGGCCTTGGCTTTTTTGGAAGGACTCTTCGCCATGCCGCAACGTAGCGAGCGGGGAGCGGGACGTTCAAGGGGCAATCAGATAAGAGGAAATCATCCGAGGAACGCCGATTTGGAACGCAGCGTTCCGCGCGCATTAGAAAACTAATCGTTCACTTGCTCGGAACCACGCTGTTCCTTGCGCCACTCGCGGTAGTCGGACCATTGCAGGAGCGCGTCGAAAATCCCTACGGCGAGCAGGATGTAATACCACTTGGGCAGAAAAGAGATTAGCTCGCTCATAACAAAAGGTGACGCACGGGGACGTGTCGCATGGACCATGCCACGAGTATTCACGCGGCAATTTCGACGGAAGGGTTGGAAATCTGTAAGATCTTCCGACGTTTGCGCGTTATCGGCGACAAGTGAATCACGCGCCGTTGCGGGGTGAATCACATGCCCGCTTCACTTTAACTTCTTCGCCACCAGCTCCGCCTCACGCAACACACGCAGGATGTTTCCGCCCAGCACCTTGCGAATGTCCTTCTCCGAGTAGCCGCGATGGAGCAGTTCTTGCGTGATGACCGGGTAGCTCGACACATCCTCGAGCTGCGTCGGCACCTGGCTCACCCCGTCGTAATCGCTGCCGAGACCGACGTGATCCATCCCGGCGATTTTCACGACGTGATCAATGTGGTTCACCAAATCCTGCACCGTGCCGGAGGGCATCGGATGCTCGGCGTGCCATTGCTTCATGGCTTTGCTGTAATCTTCCTTGGCAGGAAATTTCACCCGCATCTCGCGCGACACATCGAACAGGCTGGCCATCACTTGCGCGGATTCCTTCACCACGAAGCCGGAAAAGAAGTTCACCATCACCACGCCATTGTTGGTCTTCATGCGACGCAACACGTCGTCGGCGACATTGCGCGGATGTGGCGCGAGCGCGTAGGTCGAGGAATGCGAGGCGATGATGGGCGCCTTCGACACATCGAGTGCGGCGTGCATGGTGGCGGCAGAGACGTGCGAAATGTCCACGAGCATCCCGAGGCGATTCATCTTCGCGACAACTTCGCGACCGAAATCTGTGAGACCGTTCGCCTTCGGTGCGTCCGTGGCGGCATCAGCCCAGTCCAAACTGTCCGCGTGCGTGAGCGTCAGGTAGCGCACGCCGAGCGCGTAAAACATCCGCAGCGTGCCGAGCGAGTTCTCGATGCTATGTCCGCCCTCGATGCCGATGAGGCACGCGATCTTCCCGCGCTTCTTGGCGCGCTCCACGTCGTCTGCCGTCAGCGCCAGCGCGAAGTCCTCCGGGTAACGCCGCACCATGCGGTGAATGAGATCGATCTGCTCTAGCATCTGCCGCGTCGCGCCACCGGTCTTCATCGTGTGCGAAGGCACGTAGGCGACAAAGAACTGCGCGCCGACTCCGCCTTGCCGCAGGCGCGGAATGTCCGTGTGGAAATTCGTGGTGAGCTTCGCGATATCGAACTTGTCGAACGAGGAGCCGCCCTTCTCCCGGAGTTCCCACGGGAAGTCGTTGTGGCCGTCGAAGACCGGCGCGCTGCGGTGGATTTTCAGGGCGCGCGGGGTGACCTGCATAAGCGCCGATGTGGAACCGACTGAAGTTTGGGCGTCGGCTTGGCCTGTGCAAAGCGCGACGCCGAGCAGCAGAGCCGGGAACAGCATCGGGCGAGGTGAATTGGGCAGCACTCTCACGGCTTAAACGCCGCGTGCTGCTTGTTCCCCGCGCTCTCCATGTAAGCCAGTAGATCGAGAATCTCTTCTTTCGTCAAAACGCTCGCGAGACCTTCGGGCATCGGCGAGAGCTTCGAGGGCGTGCGACTCTTCACGTCGGACTTCTTGAGTTCCACTTTGTCGCCGGTGAGCGGGTTGGTCACGAGCACGACCTTCGTGTCTGAGTCTTCGATGACGCGGCCGGTCACGTCGTCGCCGTCCTTCTTCGTGATGGTCATGTTCTGGTATTGGTCGGAGAGAACCTTGGACGGTTCGAGAATGGATTCGAGTAAGTCTCGGCGGCTGTATTTCACGCCCGCGCCCGCGAGGTCGGGACCAACGGCTCCACCTTCGTCGTTCAGGCGATGGCACTGCACGCACTGGCCGGCGAGCCAGGCTTCGCGGCCATTGGCGAAATTGCGGGCGCGCGACGGGCCGTTGAGCGCGTCGGCGAAGTCGGACATTTTCCATTCCTGCACGAACTTGTGTTCCTTCTTCGGCTTGAGCGCAGCCAGTTCGTCGGCGCTGCTGCCGAGCAGATCGCCGAGCGCCATCTGGTCGGCGGGCGTGAGTCCGTCCGCGACTTCCTTCTTCAGCTTCTTGAGGAAGTTGTTGTAGCTCGATCCGTTGCCGGCTTTCGGCAGACCCACATCCGTGAACCACTGCTCGAACTCCGCCGGATGCTTCGCCGTCTTGCTGATGAAATAATTTCCGCCCGCCGGATACGTCGGCCCGGCGTCCTGCCCGGCGGTGCGATTCTGGAACCAACTGAACCACGCCTTGCGTTCGTTTAACGTCCAGGTCTTCGCCTTGCGCAGCGCGACGAGGTAATGCAACTGCTCCTCCTGCGTCTGCGCCTTGGCCACGAGGTCGAGCGTCTTCGCCACCACGCCGGGAGCATCGAACGCGATGAGAATCTGCGACAACTCGCGGTTCAGCGGCCACGACTTCGCGGGGTAGAGCGGCGACAGTTTCTCGATGCCGCGCTGCACGAATTCATCCGCCGGACGGCCATGCCGCGCGATGCTGACTTCAATGACGCGCAGCTTGAGCAACTGCTGATCTTCCGGCAGCGACGCGGTGGGAAACTTCGAGAGCGCGGTGAAGACGTCGCCTTGATCCGCCGACGCGCCAACGCGCGCGAGGGCGAGCAACGCGATGAGCGCGCCGTTGGGATTGGTTTCCGCGAGTGCTTTGCTTTTCCACTCGGAGACGGGCTGCGCTTCGACGGCAATGCGTGCGGCGTAGCGCGTGAAACGGTCGTCACTGCTCAAGTGCGACCACGCGGTTGCGACGGCTTTGGCATCCTGCTTGCCGTGAAATGTTTCCAGTTCTTTGCGTAAAGCGCGGGATTTTTCGGCGACCGGATCTCTGGAATCCATTCCACTACTTGGCGCGACATAACTCACGCGATAAAGCCCCGACTGCGTCCCGCGCCCGCCCGTCGCGAAATACACAGCCCCGTCTGGGCCTACTTCCATGTCGGTTACGTTGAGCGGCTTCCCTTTCACCACAGTGTCGAAAGTCCCGTTGTAACTCGCTCCGTTCGGTTGCAAGTGAACCGCCACGATGCGCCCGTAGGACCAGTCCATCATCCAAATCGCGTTGCGGTACTTGGCCGGAAATTTTCCTTTCGTCGGCGCCATTACGCCGGTCGGCGAACCAATCCCGACATTCACCACCTCCGGCAAGCTGTCCTGATAATCCGTCGGCCACTTCGCCGAGCCTTCGCGGAAGCCCTGGTCGCCGCCGCTCACGATGTGATACGCGCGCGTCGGACGATACCACGGCGAGCCCCAGTCCCATTCCATGTCGCTGTCGAAGCCGAAGAGTTCGCCATCGGCGTTGAACGCGATGTCGTAGGTGTTGCGCTGGCCGGAGGCGAACAACTCGCAATTCTTTCCGTCCTTGTCCATCCGCACCACGTAACCGCCCGGCGGTTTGCGTCCCGCTCCGAAGCCGTTGCCGTCCTCCATGCGCGGCAACACGAGGTCGTCTGCATAATTCTTGTGCGGCGAGGTCGGGAGGATGTCATCCGGCACATCCACGAAATTGCCGCACACGATGTAGAGCAGGTTGTCCGGCCCGAGCACGATGCCGTGCGCGCCGTGCTCGCCCGCGCCGCCCTTCCACCTGCGGAGCAACTCCGGCTCGCCGAACTGGCCGTCGGCGTTCTCGCGCAGCCGGTAGAGATGATAACCCTGCGGTCCCTGGCCATTGATGTAGAGCGCGTCGAAGGCGTAGAGCAGACCCATCGCGCCGCTGATCTTGCTGGGAATTTTTTCGAGGTTGGCAATCTGCCCTTTCGCATCGAGCGTCACGCGCAGCATCGGCTCGTTGCCTTGCGGCGAAACAATCAGCCGCCCTTTCGGATCAACCGTCATCGCCACCCACGAACCTTCGCCGGGCTGCGCGCTGCGGAGCAGTTCCACTTTGAAACCGTCGAGGACGGTGATGGCTTCCGCGGGCGTGGCGACTTTGCCGCTGCTCGTCGCGGTGGCGGCGGCGATGTTGCCCCAAGGTGCCATGCCCAGCTTGCCGAGCGACGTGGTCGCGACCCAGTTCGCGCCCGCGTTGAAATTCGCCGCCTGCCAGCCCGCGTCCGCACTCGTGCCGGCCTGCCACGTTTTGTCGGTGACGATTTTGCTGCGCGTGCCTTCCTCGGTGACCACGTCGAGTTCCGCGAGCAAGGCCGCGCTGCCGCCGTCATTGCGCGCCTCGATGGCGACGACGTTCACGCCGGGCTTGAGGGTCGCCTTGATGTCGAACTTGGGAAAATCCTTCCACTCCTCGCCGCTGCCGACCTTCGTGCCGTTCACGTAAGCCGTGAACTGGTTGTCCGCCGACACGGCGAGCGTGCCGCGCCGCGCCGCGCCATCGAGCGTGAAGCTCTTGCGGAAGTAGCGCACCTCCTTGTCGGCGGGTTTCGCGCCGTTGTTCGGATGCCAGATCCATTCGGGCGTGGTTTGCGCGTGGGCGCAGACGGTGACGACGAGGATGGCAAGAATGAGTCGGGCAATTTTCATGACGTTAAGACGACGTTGTTTTGGGAACCGCTGTTCAGCGTATTTTCAGCAGCCATGCGGGCAAGGAGTATTTGGAGCGCGGACTTTCCAGTCCGCAGCAAGCCGAGAAGTCAGAGAGGTTCAATCCACGTCCACACCGCTCGTCGTTCGCACGTTGCTGCGGGCTGGAAAGCCCGCGCTCCGGGCTGACGCCGGACTTGCCCGACTGAACGTCGGCGAGGCAAGCTCCGTCTCTCATTTGTATGTTTGGAAAAAATCTGTTGCTGAAAACTCTTCCGCTCGTCGGCGCACTGCTGCTGTGCGGTTGCGAAAACAAATCTTCTGTCACCGCCACCACGACGGACACGAATCGCCAGGTCTTCCAGGTGAAAGGGCTGCTCAAGGAGTTGAAACAGAACGGCAAAACCGTGGTCATCGCGCACGAGGAAATTCCCAACTACATGGTCGCCATGACGATGGACTTCGACGTGAAGGACAAGAACGAGCTGAAGGGCTTGCAGTCGAACGACTATCTCGCCTTCCAGATGGTGGTGACGAAGGACGACGGGTGGATTGAAAATCTCCGCAAAGTTCCCGCGCCCGCGCCCGCCGATGCCGGGAAGGGCATCACCATCAACGGCACCAACGACACCAACGCCGTCACGTTCCGCCGCTCGCCCATCGTCGAACCGCTCTCGCTCGGCGACAAAGTTCCTGATTACAAATTCACCAACCAGTTCGGCACGCCCATCTCGCTCGCGCAGTATCAGGGGCGCGCGCTCGGTGTGACGTTCATCTTCACGCGCTGTCCGTTTCCCACGTTCTGCCCGCGCATGTCGCAGTTTTTCCAGAAGGCGCAGACGGCGCTGAAGGCGCAGGCCAACACGAACTGGTCGTTGCTCTCGCTCTCGTTTGATCCGTCGTTCGACACGCCCGAGCGTCTGTTGCGCTACTCCACGCCCTACCATCTCGACAGCAACCACTGGCAGTTCGCCACCAGCGACCTGTGGACGGTGGACGGTTTCAGCGAGCAAGTGGGCCTGACGTTTTATCGCGCCACGCCCACGTCGTTGCCCGAGCACAATTTGCGGACGCTGGTCATTGATGCGCGGGGACGTTTGCAGAAAATTTATTTCGGCAACGAATGGACGCCGGAGGAATTCGCCGAGGAGATGCTGAAGGCGGCGGCGGTGAAGTAATCGGTGGTAGGGCCGCGTTGCGCGCGGTCCCATATTTTCCAAGTCATTTGCGTTCTGGAGTAAAGCACGCTTCCCCTCACCCCGGCCCTCTCCCTCGGGGAGAGGGAGAACGGCATTCAGTTTTCGTCCATCAGAACGCGCTCGTCATCACCACACGCTGGCTGGCTTTCTCCCTCTCCTCTGGGGAGAGGGCCGGGGTGAGGGGAAGGATGTGCTCCAAGAACAAGGTGCCAATTATTTTGTGAAAGCCACTCCCATGTTGGGGCCGCGCAGCAACGCGGCCCTACCGGGGAGAAGTGATCCCGTGCTGCACCAAGTTGGACCGCACCAACTGCTGGCGGAACGTGAACACCTCGGGATTCTCCGGCTCCACCGTCGCGCGCACCCAGTGGACGTCGGGATTTCCAAACGTCTCCATGCGGGTGAAATTTTCGATGCGCCGTTTGCTCTTCGTGCCGTAGAGCGGCTTATCAATGCGGAAGTGGTGGCTGTCCCCATGCACCAGCACGACGGGTTTTTCAAACGCCACCGTCTCGCGTTCCAGTGCGTCGAGCAAGGGACGGAAGCCGGCGTGAACACGATTGGTGCTGCCCGGCTCGGGCCACGGATTTGCCTGCATGATGATCATGATGGCGCGCGCGTTCTCCATTTCCGCGAAGGCAAAGGACTCTTGCAGCCACGCGAGATTGGCCGCATTGCGCTCGGTGAACTCCGGCTGGTCAAAATTATTGATGCTGCCCGGCACGTTCAATCCCACGAAGGTCACGCCGCCCATTTCCCAGCGCACGTTCTCGCGGAATTTCGCGTGGTTGGGATCGTTGCTCTGGCGCGCGAGCGGGAGTTTGCGTCGGCCCAGGCTCCGTTCGTCCGCGCAGAAAACGTCGCGCAACTTTTGCAGCCGCTCCACGGGATCAAAGCCGTTCGTGGCCCGCGCGCAATCCGTCCACTCGTTGTCGCCGAAGACGTAGATGAACGGGTGCGCGGAGTTCGCGAAGTCCTGCCGTCGCGCCTCGAAGATTTCATCAGAGCAAGGCGTGTCGCCGGACTTGATGTCGCCGTCATGCACCACGAACTCGAGCTTCGCCGCGTTCAACTCGCGCATCAGGTTCGGAAACAGATTCGTCACTTGCTCCGGCGTGTACGGTACGTCGCCGATGAGCGCGAAGTCGAAGGGTTTTCCGGCCCCCGGTCTGGGCGCGGTGGCGCAGCCGGTCAGGACCGCGATCAGCAGGGCCAGGGAAAGTGGCTTCATATTTCTCAACGCGCGGAGGGTAAGGGTGAGGCGGGTCTCCTGTCAGCAGCGGGAATTTTTTGGCGGCAGATCGCCTCGTGATAAATCTCGCGCCCGGGTGCGCCCCCCCCAACAGTTCCGGGCAGAGACTCAAACATGTCAGACCAGAATTCGTCATCAAGCGGAGCCAGCGACGCGCCGGAGAACAACCAGCCCGCCGCTCCTTCCTTGTCGAAACGAAAGCAGCTTCTTTTCTTTTTCATCCTCGGCCTTCTGCTGCTGCTTTTCGCCGAAGTTTCGCTGCAACTATTTTACCGCGCGACCGTGGGACGCTGGCTCTGGCAATGGTGGGCGGTGCCTATCTACCAGGCGGATCCCGTCCGCACCTACCGGCTGAAATCGAACCTGGATTTCCTGCACCAGACGCGCGAGTTCACGGCGCGCTATCGCACGGACGAACAAGGTTTGCGGATGGCCGGTGGCGAGCCACCGCTCACCGTGGCGAAGTCGAACGACGTGTTTCGCGTGCTCATGTTCGGTCCTTCGTTTGCCTTTGGCTGGGGGGTGGAATACGAGGATTCTTATGCGTGGCAGATCGCACATCAATTGCGGGTGCCGGGCCGGCGGGTGGAATTGATCAATCTCGGCACGCCTTCGCAGCGGCCTTCCTTCCAACTCCGCTGGCTGCGTGAAACCGGCTACTGTTACCAGCCGGATTTGATCCTGCAGACCGTGTTCGGTTCTCCCGCCGGGATGGAGGTGGATGACAGTCCCTCCTCGATCCAGCCGCAAGTCCACGATGGCTATCTGCACGTCACGCGCATGACCTGGACCAAGCGCGTGCGCCTGTGGTCGGCGACGTTGTTCTACGGCTGGCACCTGTATCACAACACTGTCGGCAGGCGGATCGTGAAGACGGGCCCCGGGCGTGAACTATACCGTCCAGAGGCGTCCGGCACGGACGACGAACTGGTACGCCGGTTTCGTCGTTATGAAGAATTTGTCCGCAGTGTCACCACCAATCACCCCCGGGTAGTTTTCCTGCATGTGCCGGAGGCCCAAGTGATCCGGCCTTCAGACCGGGGACGGGCCAGTTATGCGATGGATGCCCCGGCCACACGACGGCAGACCGCGCACATCACCAGCCTGCTCCGCAGCAACCAGGTTCACTTCCTCGATCCCACGGACGCGCTGGTGGCGGCGGATCAAAAGGAACGAATGTATTTTCTTTACGACATCCACTTCACGCCCGCAGGGAACAAGGTGGTGACTGATTTCGCCGTCCCCCTGCTGCAACCCATCGTTACGCCTGCGAAATGACGGGCTTGGAAATCATCAGCCGTCCACGCGCACAAACCGTTTCGCCTTCGTCTCCGCGCGCGGCAGGGTGCCGGGCGGAACGACTTGCACCGGCACGCGCAGGCGGAAGGCACGGTCGAACTCGCCCTCGAGTTGTTGCGCCACGGCGCTCGCGTCCGCGTCGCTTACGGTTTCCACATCCACTTCGATTTCCGCTAGCGCCTCGCGCGTGAGCACGCGCACGCGGAATTCTGTCACGCCCGCGCAGCCGCTCACGATCTGCTCGATGGCGCTCGGGTAAATGTTCACGCCGCGCACGATGACCATGTCGTCAGTGCGCCCGAGGATGCCGCCTTCGAGCGCGAGGTCGTGGCGTCCGCACTCGCACGCACCGCCGGGACGCGGCTTCACCAGATCACCCGTGCGATAGCGCAGCATGGGAGAACCCGTGCGCCCGAGCGTGGTCAGCACCAGTTCACCCACACCGTCAGGCTCAACTTCTCGGCCCGTCGCCGGATCAATTACTTCCGCGAGGTAACTGGTCTCGATGATGTGCAGCACGCCGGACTGCGCGGGGCATTCGTAACTCACCGGGCCAACCTCCGTCATGCCGTGATGATCAATGATGCGCGCGCCGGGCCAGAGCGATTCGAGCCGCGCTCGCACCGCAGGAATGCTCCCGCCCGGCTCGCCCGCCACGAAGATTTTATTCACGGGCGAGTTGGTGAGGGAAATTCCTTCGCTCGCCGCGACCTCGGCCAGTCGCAACGCGTAAGTTGGCGTGCAGAACAGCACGTTGACCTGATGATCGAAGATCGCACGCACCCGCGCGGAACTGCTCATCGCGCCGCCGGTCAGGCAGAGCACGCCCGCGCGCGAGGCGGCTTCAAACGCCGTCCAGAAACCCAGAAACGGCCCGAACGAAAACGCGAAGAGCGCGCGGTCGCCGCGTCCGATTTCCGCCGCCGCAAAAATCTTCTGCCAGTTGCCGAGCATCCAGTCCCAGCTTTCCGGCGTGTCGAGCCAGCGCACCGGCGTGCCGCTGGTGCCGCTCGTCTGGCAGAGGCGCGTGTAGCGGTCGCGCGGGAATGTGAGGTTCGTGCCGTAGGGCGGATGCGCGATTTGGTCAGCGACGATTTCCGCTTTCGTGGTGAAGGGAAAGTCTTCCGTGAAATTGCCGAGGTGGCGCGGACGGTAGCCCACGTTCGCCCGATCCATCTTCGCGGTGTAAAACGGATTGCTGCCGTACACCGTTTGCAACAGCACGCGCAACTGATCGAACTGGCTCGTGCCGATGGCGAGCCGTTTGGGGAAAATGCCGGAGGCCACCATCCGTCAGCGAGGTTGCGCGGATGCGGTGGCGACGGTCTTCGCCGGAGCCGGAGCGGGCGCGTCAGGCTTGAACTTCGTGACCAGCGCCGCACCGCACGCCGCGAGCAGGATGCCCACCCAGAACGGCCACTTGATCGTGCCCAGCCCGCCCGTCGGCGGATGCAGCGCGATGGAGACAATGGCATTCACGATGGGGGCACCCGCGAAGATGATGCTCATGATCACCGGGACGTAAGCCGGTTTCGGATTCGGTGCCGCGCCAAACGCGAGCAGCACGCCGAACGCGCCGACCGCGCCGACGATGCCCGCGATGAGCGACCACCACAGTCCGCTGGGCGGAAAGTTCCAGAAGTCGAGCCGCCCGTTCTGCATCTTCAACATCACGATGGGGCCGATGATGGCGACGAGGAAGTAGGCGAAGCCCACGTAGAGGAACGACATGTAGCGCCCGTTGATTTTGTCGTTCATGCCCGTGCTGCCGATGTGCAGGAAGATTCCGTACACGCCCCAGGACGCCACGGTGAGCAGCGCGAAATAAAGCCAGTTCATATTTTTTCGTTCGTTCACAAGATTGCGCGGAAGGCTAGACGGCGTGCCGGGGGCGCGCAGCAAAAAGTTTTTTTCAATCCCCCGTAGCGGCGTCTCGGCAGAGCGCCGCCATCATCAGTCATGGCTAGGGGGGATGGTGGATGAAAGGAACTTAGGGCCTGTCTGAAATTTTACGACGGGTAGCACAGGCCACTGGCCTGTGCCGCCGGGCTACCAGCCCGGCGGAAGGGTGAGGGCGGCGCAAGGCAGACAGGTGTATTCCGACCAAAGATGATCACGCTCATTCCGCTGGGCAGGTTGCCCAGCGGAACGGGCTGGTAGACCGTTCCACCCTTTTTCAGACAGGCTCTTAGCCACTCACGAACGAAGGAAGGTGTGGAAATGTTCTTGAGTCTCATCACCGAGCAGTTGGCTGCGGACTGGAATGTCCGCGCACCGGGAAACTATTTCGCCAGCGCCACGAGGTAGCGCTGGAAGCGCGCCGTTTCTTCGGACTGTTCGTTGTGCAGGTAAATCTGATGCAGGTTTGCGCACATGCGGAGCAGCATCCGGCGCGGCGAGACCGGCGCGAGGTAGCCTTCCTCCAGCCCGTGGTGCGTGTGGAGCAGATACTTGATGCAGTCCGCCTTGGTCAGAAGTTTCCCCCGGTTGAAGGCATCAATGTAAATCTCCGTGGTCGAAGTCTGGTAGCGGCAGACGAAGTGCCCCGGTAAACCGATGCCCGTGATGGGCAGCTTCAACCGCCGCGCGAGCAACAGATAAATCGTGCAAAGGCTGAGCGGGTTGCCCGTGCGTTGATCCATGACGCGATTCAGGAAACTGTTTTCGGGATCGTAGTAGTTCGCTTCGTTGGGACGGAATTGCAGTTCTTGAAAGAGGAAGTGATTGATGACGCCGATGATTTGCTCGACGTCGGCACTGAGGTCGAGACGCGTGCGCAGCGAGGCGGCGAAGGCGTCGAGCAGCGCTTCGTAGGCCGTGATGTTGATGTCAGGATGCTGCGTCTGCGCCAGCAACCACGCGCCTTCTTCGAGCGGCATGTCCTCGCCCCGGCTGCCGCAGAGCGCCATGAAGCGCGCGTCGGCGGACTTGCGCCCGAAGTGCCGGATGATTTCCTGCGCGCGCCGGCGCAGCAGCGGATCGTTGCTGACCGTGTGCGGGCGCAGCCACTCGACAACGTTCGGACCAAAGGAGAGCAGTTTGGCGCGGACGATTTCGTGGACGGCAGAGTCCTCGTCGGCAAGAAGGGTGAGGAGAGCGGCACGCTGGCTTTCGGAAAGCCGCACTGGAGTTTTGGTGGCCGCGATTGCTTTCATTTTCTCTGGCGCGGCAACATCGCTCACGAAAATTAAATGTCGAACAAGAAAATATTTTGGGCTGAAACAACTTCGGTGATTGGGCGGAGCGATGAAGCCTCACGCAAAGTCTGCGAGGGGCGCGAAGCATTAACAAATGGGGCGGTCGTTTTTTGAATTCAGAAATCCTTCGCGTCCTTTGCGAACTTGGCGTGAGGAAATTCAGTTCTTAACTAACTGACTCAGTGCTTGCCCGCGCCTTCCGAAACCGCCCGTCCCACGGGCAGAATAAAACTCAGCGGTTCGCACCCCAATCGCCGCATCAGTGCCCGGTAAAGCAGCCCGCGCTCTGGCGAGCGCACGTTGCGCGCGCGAATGGCGACGAACAGCGCGAGGCTGAAACTCACCAACACGTTGCACACGCCGATGCCGAGAATGCCCACGATGCTCGCCGCCCAGACTTGCAGTCCGATGCCGCCCACACCCAGCACCGACAGCGCCGCCGCGAACTGCCCGGTGGAAAGGGTGACGTGCCGCACGTCCAGCGGCGCCCCGAAGAATGTTGCGATCTCGGGAATCATCCCCAGCAGCACGCCGAGCGAAATGTTTCCCGCCAGTCCCGCGATGTTGCGCTCGAACCACAGCGCCACGCGCCCGGCGCGGCTCGGACCGAGCAGATGTCGCACGCGCCGATGATGGGCAATCGAATCGCGCAGTTCGTGGAGCGTGAACCAGTTGTCCGCCCACGCCGCACACATCGAGGAGAGCCACAACAGCATGCCGGTGAAAATGGCGAACGGCCACGCCGCGCTGAACACGGAAATGGAGGCGATGATCTTGTGCG
>JAYVQC010000119.1:0-26508 GCA_043757045.1 Akkermansia sp.
CCGCCGCCGGCTGGATTTACCTCGCCATGACCCGCCTCATGCTCCGCCGACTCGCATGAACATTGGTTCATTTTGATTTTTCAGACCGGCTCTAAGGGTTGCATCACCCAACCGGGGCCAGCGAGGCAACCCCGACAGGGTTGCGGAATAATTTGTGACCGTGAACCCAGGGTAGCGCCTGCGTCGCAACCCTGGGCTTTGGTGATTCAATCCCGTTGGGATTGGGGAAGTGCTTCCGCACGGGCACCGGACACCGACCTCCGAGCTAGCCGGGTGTTCCATGTGGAACATGGATGAGGAGGAAACTTTGAACCTTGAACTCTGAAATCGGAAATCGGAAATCGGAGCGGTGGAACGGGCTACCAGCCCGTCCCGCCCGGCGACCAGCCGGGTGGAATGGAAGGGAGCTTTGTTTGGAACTGAACGCCCGAAACTTTTCCACATCCTCCTCCGTTCCGCGCGGCTGGTCGCCGCGCGGCACAGGCAGGTTGCTTGCGCTACCCGGCGGCTGCACCGCCGCAACTTAAGAGATTGAAGTTCAAAGTTCCGCCGCCCCTCCCCATTTCAGCCTTTCAGTCTTTCAGCGTTTCAGCTTTGGTAGGTGAGTGTTTGTTTATCCAAAGTCTTACGACGTAATCGTCATCGGCGCGGGGCACGCGGGGTTGGAGGCGGCGCTGGCGGCGGCGCGCATGGGCGCGGAGACGTTGCTGCTAACCATCAACTTGGACACCATCGGGCAGATGTCGTGCAACCCGGCCATCGGCGGCCTGGCGAAGGGGCATCTGGCGCGGGAGATTGATGCGCTGGGCGGCGAGATGGGCAAGGCGACGGACATGACGGGGTTGCAGTTTCGCATGTTGAACACAAAACGCGGCCCGAGCGTGTGGGCGCCGCGCGCGCAGTGCGATAAGAAGGCATATCAATTTCGGATGAAGTGGGTGTGCGAGCGGCAGAAGAACTTGGACTGCAAGCAGGGGCAGACGGCGGCGTTGGTCGTGGAGAGCGGGGTGGTGAAGGGGGTGGAGACGACGTTGGGGGTGCGTTTCCTGGCGAAGACGGTGGTGATCACGACGGGAACTTTCCTGCGCGGCCTGATGCACGTCGGGGCGAATCAGCAGGCCGGGGGACGCGCCGGGGAGGCGGCGGCGATGAGTTTGAGCGGGTCGTTGCAGGAGGTGGGGTTGACGCTGGGGAGGTTGAAGACAGGGACGCCGCCGAGGCTGGTGCGGTCGTCGATTGATTTCGAGAAGACGCAGGTGCAACCGGGGGATGAGCCGGTGCCGTACTTTAGTTATTGGCGGGAGGATTTGTTCCATGTGGAACGTGCGCTTCGCGCAAATGACGAAGGACGAATGTCGAATGACGAAGGGGGTGGTTCGGATCGTCATTCGTCATTAGGCATTCGTCATTCCCCCGGATACCCCCCGGGTTCAATCCTTGAACAGATTGGCGGTCAATTACCCTGCTACCTTACCCACACCACGGACGCGACGGCCACCATCATCCGGGCGAACTTGCACAAGTCGCCGATGTATTCGGGGGTGATCGAGGGGGTGGGGCCGCGGTATTGCCCGAGCATTGAGGACAAGACCGTGAAGTTCGCGGAGAAGGAGCGGCACCAGATTTTCCTGGAGCCGGAGGGCATCGCCACGGATGAGATTTACGTGAACGGCTTTTCGACGTGCCTGCCGTTCGAGGTGCAGGTGGACTTGGTGCGGACGATCATTGGGTGCGAGCGGGCGGAAATCATGCGCCCCGCGTATGCAGTGGAGTATGACTTCGCCGACCCCACTCAGCTTCACGCCAGCTTGGAGACGAAGGTATGCCGGAACCTGTTCCTCGCGGGGCAGATCAACGGCACGTCGGGCTACGAGGAGGCGGGGGCGCAGGGCTTAATGGCGGGGATCAATGCGGCGCGACGCGCGGCGGGCCAGGCGGCGGTGGTGCTGCGGCGCGACCAGGCTTACATCGGGGTGCTGATTGATGACTTGATTACGAAAGGCACGACCGAGCCATATCGGATGTTCACGTCGCGCGCGGAGTATCGGTTGCTCCTGCGGCAGGATAATGCGGACTTGCGGCTGAGCGAACTGGGGCATGAGTTGGGGTTGTTGTCGGCGAGGAATTTTGCGGTGTTCGAGGCGAAGCGGGAGGCGATTGGGAAGGAACTGTTGCGCCTGGCGACGACACGGGTGGGGGCGGATACGCTGGAGCAATTGCTCCGTCGGCCCGAGATCACTTACACCACCCTGCCCTCGCGCGACGAGTCGCTCCCGGCGGAAATCGTGCAGCAAGTGGAGATTGCCGTGAAGTATGCGGGCTACATCGACCGGCAGGAGTTGGACGTGCAGAAGCTCAAGACGCTGGAGGCGAAGGAGATTCCGGCGTCGTTCGACTACGAAGGCGTCATCGGCCTGCGTCACGAGGCGCGGCTGAAGCTCGGAAAGATTCGCCCGGCAACCATCGCGCAGGCGGGCCGCATCTCCGGCATCTCCCCGGCGGACGTGGGGTTGCTCCTCGTGTATCTGCGTCGCGGCAACCTGCCACCGGAGGTCGTGGAGGCCGGGACTTGTGCGCCAGAGTAGGCGCAAGTGGGACATGGGGGCGCGAGGGGAGGCGTGGTGCATGGCGCGTGATGCGTGATTAAGTAACTGTGGATTAGTAACTTAACTAAATGTTCTTCCGAGCTATCTCCCGGTATTGTCGCTGCTTAGGTGTTGACGCGCTGATTCGATCAAACTGAATCCGCACAACATTTTATGGCAAAGATTTTAGGCATTGATTTAGGAACGACCAACTCGTGCATGGCCGTCATGGAAGGCAACGAACCGCTCGTGCTGGAGAACTCCGAAGGCAAGCGCACCACGCCGTCGGTCGTGGCGTTCACGAAGACCGGGGAGCGCCTGGTGGGCGACGCGGCGAAGCGCCAGGCCGTCACGAACTCACGTAACACGGTGTACTCCATCAAGCGGTTCATGGGCCGGAAGTTCGACGAGGTGCAGGAGGAAATTAAGCGCGTTCCCTACAAGGTCGTGCGCGCCAGCAACGGCGACGCCGCAGTGGAAGTGGAAGCCGAAGGCAAGACCCAGCAATACAGCCCGCAGGAAGTTTCCGCGATGATCCTCGCCAAGCTCAAGGCCGACGCCGAAATGCGTCTGGGAGAGAAGATTACCCAGGCTGTCATCACGGTTCCGGCTTACTTTAACGATTCGCAACGTCAGGCAACCAAGGATGCGGGTCGAATTGCCGGTCTGGAAGTCCTCCGCATCATCAACGAACCCACCGCTGCTTCACTGGCCTACGGACTCGACAAGAAGAAGGACGAAAAGATCGCGGTCTATGACTTGGGCGGCGGCACGTTCGACATCTCGGTTTTGGAAATTGGCGAAGGCGTCTTCGAGGTCAAGGCCACCAACGGCGACACGCATCTGGGCGGCGACGATTGGGACAACCGCCTGATGGATTGGATGCTCGACGAATTCAAGAAGGAGCAGGGCATGGACTTACGCAAGCAGCCCGACGCCCTCCAGCGCATCAAGGAAGAAGCCGAGAAGGCGAAGATCGCGCTCTCCAGCTCGCAACAGTATGACATCAGCCTGCCGTTCATCACGGCGGACGCGAGCGGTCCGAAGCATCTCAGCTCCAAGCTCACGCGTGCCAAGCTGGAACAGCTTTGCGACGATCTTTTCGAGCGCACCATCGCTCCCGTCCGCAACTGCTTGAAAGATTCTGGTCTCGAAGCAGACAAGATTGATGAACTCGTGCTCGTCGGTGGCATGACGCGTATGCCGCGCGTCGTCGAGACCGCGCACAAGCTCGTCAACAAGCCGCCGCATCAGGGCGTGAACCCCGACGAAGTCGTGGCCATCGGCGCGGCGATTCAAGGCGGCGTGCTCAAGGGCGACGTGAAGGACGTGCTCTTGCTCGACGTGACGCCGCTTTCGCTCGGCATCGAGACGCTCGGCGGCGTGTTCACCAAGCTCATCGAGCGCAACACGACGATTCCCACGCGCAAGTCGGAAGTGTTTTCCACGGCGAGCGATAACCAGCCCGGCGTGGAGATTCATGTGCTCCAGGGCGAACGGCAGTTCTCCAAGGACAACAAATCTATTGGGAAATTCCAGCTCACGGACATTCCGCCCGCGCCGCGCGGCCTGCCGCAGGTCGAAGTCACCTTCGACATTGATGTGAACGGCATCCTGCATGTGAACGCGAAAGACCTCGGCACGGGCAAGGAGCAGAAGATCACCATCACCGCGAGCAGCGGACTCTCGAAAGACGAAATCGAGAAGATGAAGAAAGATGCTGAGGTGCATGCGGAAGAGGACAAGCAACGCCGCGAAGAAATCGAGACGCGCAACGAGGCGGACAACGCGGTCTATCGCACCGAGAAAATGCTCAAGGACAACGCGGACAAAATCTCCGGCGATTCCAAGAGCAAGATCGAGAAGTGCGTGACGGACGTGAAGGAAGCCCTCAAGGGCAGCGACGCCGCCGCCATCAAATCCGCGAGCGAGAAGTTGAACGAAGCGTCGCAGGCCGTTGGCGCGGAACTCTACAAGGCCGCTTCGGAAAAGGCGAAAGCTGGCCCGCAACCTGGCGGCACCGAAACCGGTTCGACTAGCGAAGCGAAACCTGACGCCAAGAAAGACGAAGGCGTGATCGACGCCGAAGTCGTGGATGAGAAGAAATAAGTTTCAGGGCTGTGATTCCAACTGAAGACAGCCCGTATAATTTTCCCGTCCGCTAGTGCGGCGGGACTTGCTTCACGCAAACAAAAAACAAAACGCAACAAACACAAAAGTTATGGCAGTAAATCTCAAACCTCTCGGCGACCGCGTGCTCGTGGAAGCAGCCGAAGAAAAAGAAACGAAAAAAGGCGGCATCATCATTCCTGATTCCGCCAAGGAAAAGCCGATGGAAAGCGTCGTCGTGGCGCTGGGCACCGGCAAGACGGACGACAACGGCAAGAAGGTTCCGTTTGAAGTCAAGAAGGGCGACCGCGTGCTCGTGAGCAAATACGGCGGCACCGAAATCAAACTCGACGGCAAGGAATACAAGATCCTGAACAGTGACGACATCCTCGCGGTCATCGAGTAATCCCACTCTCAACACTTAACTCAAAGACATAGAAAATTATGGCAGCTAAAACATTGGTATTTGATGAAGCCGCGCGGCAGGCTCTGCTCCGTGGCGTGGAAAAACTTTCACGCGCTGTGAAAGCGACGCTCGGCCCGAAAGGCCGCAACGTCGTCCTCGACAAAAAGTTCGGTTCCCCGACGGTGACCAAGGACGGCGTCACGGTCGCGAAGGAAATCGAACTGGAATGCGCCTATGAAAACATGGGCGCGCAGATGGTCCGCGAAGTCGCGAGCAAGACCAGCGACATCGCCGGTGACGGCACGACGACCGCGACGGTTCTCGCCGAAGCGATTTATCGCGAAGGTCTGAAGTATGTCACGAGCGGCGCGAACCCGATCTCGATTCAACGCGGCATCCAGAAGGCCGTGGACGCGGCCGTCGCGCACCTCGACAAGATCGCCAAGAAGGTCAAGGACAAGGAAGAGATCAAGCAGGTCGCGACCGTGTCCGCCAACTGGGATGACACCATCGGCGAGATCATCGCCGAAGCCATGGACAAGGTCGGCAAGGACGGCACCATCACGGTCGAAGAAGCGAAGTCCATCGACACGTCCCTCGACGTGGTCGAAGGCATGCAGTTCGACAAGGGTTATCTCTCGCCGTACTTCGTGACCAACGCGGAGACGATGGAAGCGAAACTCGAAGACGCTTACGTGCTGAACTTCGAGAAGAAGATCAGCAGCCTCAAAGACCTGCTCCCCCTCCTCGAAAAAGTTGCGAAGATTGGCAAGCCCTTGCTCATCATCGCCGAAGACGTCGAAGGCGAAGCGCTCGCGACGCTCGTCGTGAACAAGCTGCGCGGCACCATCAACGTCTGCGCCGTCAAGGCGCCGGGCTTCGGTGATCGCCGCAAGGCCATGTGCGAAGACATCGCCATCCTCACCGGTGGCAAGTTCATCAGCGAAGACCTCGGCGTGAAGCTCGAGTCCCTCGAATTGAACGACCTCGGCCGCGCCAAGAGCATTGTCGTGGGCAAGGAAAACACGACCATTGTCGAAGGCCTCGGCAAGAGCAGCGAAATCCAGGGCCGCGTGAATCAAATCCGCCGCCAGATCGACGAGACGACCAGCGACTACGACCGCGAGAAGCTCCAGGAACGCCTGGCCAAGCTCGCCGGTGGTGTCGCCGTCATCAATGTCGGTGCTGCGACCGAGTCCGAGATGAAGGAAAAGAAGGCCCGTGTCGAAGACGCGCTGCACGCGACCCGTGCAGCCGTTGAAGAAGGCATCGTGCCTGGCGGTGGTGTGGCGCTCATCCGCTGCATCCCGGCCATCGAGGCCCTGAAGCTCAAGAACGTGGACGAGCAAATCGGCGTGGACATTGTGAAGCGCGCCGTGGAAGCCCCGCTTCGCACGCTCGCGCAAAACGGCGGCGAAGAAGGTTCTGTCATCGTGCAGGAAGTTCGCAAGCGCAAGGGCAACGACGGTTACAACGTCGCCACCGGCGAATACGAAGACCTCGTGAAGGCCGGCGTCGTGGACCCGAAGAAGGTCACGCGCAGCGCGCTCCAGAACGCCAGCTCCATCGCGGGCCTGCTCCTCACCACCGAGTGCTTGATCACGGAAGCGCCGGATAAGGACAAGAAGCCGGCCGGCGGCGGTCATGACCACGGCGGCGGCGGCATGGGCGGCATGGATTACTAATCCACTCCCGAAAGATTCAGCGAGGCTGTCTTGCGCAAGCGAGGCAGCCTCGCCTTTTTGTGGTGGTTGAACGGTGCGGCGGTCAGCGATCGAATCAACGACCGTGAGAGTTCGCTGCGCGAACGAACGCGGCGGTCTGGAAGCGACGACCACACGCCTGAGTTTTTCCAAGGGCGACTTGCGCGGGCAGATGTACCACCCGACTGACGGCCTCATCGAACAGTCCTGCGTGAGCCGGGAATGATTCATCAACGCCCGGATATTCCTGTCCGCAGCAACGTGTTCCGGCGCACCCCTGACAACTCCGCTTGCCCCTCGCTCCGCACGCCCGCTACTTTCGCCGCACTTAAACTGATGAGCGCGGTGGATTCTTACCTCAAAGGACTCGACTACTCGGTGGTGCAGCAATGCATGCACTGCGGCATGTGTCTGCCGACGTGTCCGACCTACGACAAGACCAAGCTGGAGCGCAACAGCCCGCGCGGTCGCATCGCGCTGATGCGCGCCATCGCGGACGACCGGCTGGAACCGACCGTGGCGTTCGCGGAGGAAATGTATTTCTGCCTGGGCTGTCTCGCGTGCATGACGGCCTGCCCGGCGGGTGTGAATTACGCCGAGTTGTTCGAGCACGCGCGCGCCGAGGTGGAGCGCGTGGGCGCGTTGAACAATCCCAAGCGCCGCTTCATCCGCTGGTTCACAGTGGGCTGGCTGTTCATGGATTTGCGCCGCCTGCACACGCTCGGACTCGCGATGCGTTTGTATCAACAGCTCGGCTTCCAAACACTCCTCCGCCGCAGCCGCGTGATGAAGCTGATGCCGAAGCGCCTGCAAGAACTGGAGGC
Organism: Akkermansia sp.; assembly: GCA_043757045.1. Classification (GTDB taxonomy): domain Bacteria; phylum Verrucomicrobiota; class Verrucomicrobiia; order Limisphaerales; family SIBH01; genus JANNGC01. The sequence continues at coordinate 7,628 of JAYVQC010000119.1, forward strand.
GATGACGCCGCAGGTGCAGCCGAAGTTTTCCAACGAGTTGATCGCGCCGGTCACGGCCGCGCGCGGCGAACGCAAATACCGCGTGGCCATGCTCACGGGCTGCGCGCAGGATTTGATCTTCAGCGACGTGAACCGCGACACCGTGGAAGTCCTCGCGCACAACGGCTGCGAAGTCATCACGCCGGCCGAGCAACAGTGCTGCGGCTCGTTGCACGCGCACAATGGCGAGTGGACGCTGGCGCAACAGCTAGCGCGCACCAGCATCGATCAATTTCCGCCGGAGCAATTCGACGCCATCATCACCAACGCCGGCGGCTGCGGCTCGCACCTCAAACATTACGCGCACTTGTTGAAAGACGATCCGCGCTACGTGAAGCGGGCGGAACTGTGGGACCAGAAGGTGAAGGACATCCACGAGTGGCTGGCGCACATCGGCATCGAAACGCCGCGCGCTAACGGGGCCGCGCCGTTGAACGTGACCTACCACGAGTCGTGTCACCTGTGTCACGGGCAGAAGGTGACGGCGCAGCCGCGCCAGGTGTTGAAGGCGATGGGGAACGTGAGGTTGACGGAACTGCCGGAAGCGAGTTGGTGCTGCGGCAGCGCGGGCATTTACAACATCACGCAGCCCGAGATGGCTGGAGAACTTCTCGAACGCAAAGTGAAACACATTCAGAGCACCGGCGCGACGGTGGTCGCGACGGGCAATCCCGGCTGCATGTTGCAGGTGCAGAATGGCTGCCGCGCGGCGGGCATGAACGTGCGCGTGGCACATCCGGTCACGCTGCTCGCGGAGGCGTATCGGGGCGAACACGTAGCGCCGACATTCCTGTCGGCAGGTCGGGAGACTTTCCAGTCTCCCGATGAACACGAGGCTGGAAAGCCGGCGTTACCCTCGACCGGACACTGACTTCCGTGCGTCTCAAAGACCAATCACTCGTCATCATCGGCGGCACCACGGGGCTGGGGCTGTCGGCGGCGCGGGCGTTTGTGCGCGAAGGAGCGCGCGTCGTGGTGGTGGGACGCAACACGGAAAGTGTCGAGGCCGCGCGACTGCAACTGGGACCACAAACCCGCACGCTCGTCGGCGATGCGTGTGATCCGGCCACGGCGGCAACAGCGATTGAAACGGCGCGGCGCGGGTTCGGCGCGTTTCACGGTCTCTACCACGTCGCGGGCGGCAGCGGACGCAAGCACGGTGACGGACCGTTGCACGAAATCAGTGATGAAGGGTGGAGCTACACACTGAACGAAAATCTTTCCTCGCTCTTCTACTCGAACCGCGCGGCGGCGCAGCAGTTCCTCAAGCAAGAAACCGGCGGCACGGTGTTGAACATGGGTTCGGTGCTGGGCTTCTCGCCGTCGCCGAAGTTTTTCGCCACGCACGCCTACGCCACGGCCAAGGCCGCGATCATCGGACTGACGACCGCGGCCGCCGCGCACTACGCGCCGCACAACATCCGCTTCAACGTCCTCGCGCCCGCGCTCGTCGCCACGCCGATGTCGCAGCGCGCGCAAGGCGATGAGGCGATTCTGAATTTCATCCAGACGAAGCAGCCGCTCGACGGCGGGCGCATCGGCCAGCCGGAAGATTTGGATTCCGCCGCCGTGTTTTTCATGAGCGACGAGTCAAAGTTCGTGACCGGACAAGTCCTCGCGGTGGACGGCGGGTGGTCGGTGAGCGAGGGGAAATAGCGCATGACCGTTTACTTCGATTACAACGCCACGACTCCGCTCGATCCCGCTGTGCGCGAGGAGATGCTGCCTTACCTCGGCGAGATTTTTGGCAACCCTTCGAGCGTCCACCATGTGGGCCGCCGAGCACGCGCGTTGCTGGACGACGCGCATGACCGCGTGGCCACGGTTTGGAAGTGCAAGCCGAGCGAAGTGGTGTTCACCAGCGGCGGCACGGAGTCGAGCAACCTCGCCCTCTTCGGCCCGGCGCGGCTGCTGCGTGAGAAGGGACGGCACATCATCACGAGCAGCGTCGAGCATCACGCAGTGCTGCATCCGTGTGACTATTTGCGGAAGAAGGAAGGCTTCGACGTGACGTATCTGCCCGTGGACGCCGAGGGGCGCGTGAGCGTGGAATCCGTGCGCGCGGCGCTGCGTCCGGACACGGTGCTGGTCTCGGTGATGTCGGCGAACAACGAGATCGGCACGCTCCAACCCGTCGCAGAAATCGGCGCGCTGTGTCGCGAACGTGGCGTGCTGTTCCACACCGACGCGGTGCAGACGTTTGGCAAGGAGCCGTTCACCGGCATTGAGCAGTTCAACGCCGATTTAGTTTCGGTGTGCGCCCACAAATTTCACGGGCCGAAGGGCGCGGGCGCGCTCTACATCCGTTCACCTTTGCATCCTGATCCGATCCTCTTCGGCGGCGGTCACGAGAACGAGCGGAGGGCGGGGACGGAGAATCTTCCCGCCGTCATTGGCTTCGCGGCGGCGACGGAGCGATTTGTCCGCACGCCGGTTTTTCCGCCGGACATTTTGCACCCGCTCGCCACCCGACTGATGGCACTCGCGGATTCCTTGGCGATGCTGGGCGTGGAATTTCGCGGCGCGCGCGCGCAGCGACTGACGAACACCGTGGCGTTCACCGTCATGGGCGTGGACAGCATCACCATGCTGGCCGCGCTGGATTTGGAGGGCGTGTGCGCCTCCAGCGGCTCGGCGTGTTCGGCGGGTTCGCTGGAGCCGTCGCACGTCATGCTGGCGCTGGGCGTGCCAGGCGCGGCGGCGAATGCGTTGGTGCGTTTCTCGCTAGGCCGCGCGTCCACGGCGGAAGAAGTCGAGCACGTCGAGCGCGTGCTGCCGAAAGTCATTGCGCGAGCGCGCGGCGAATAGAGCGGCTGGACGGTGCCTCGGTTCGGTCAGCGAGAATAATTTCGTTTCCACTTCGCGCCTGCGCGCCTAAAACGCCTGCGCCATGTCTGCTCCTTCGCGTAATCAAACCCGCATTCTCTGGGCGTCGCTCACCGTCCTCGCCATCACCGTCGGCCTCGCGTGCCTCATCGGAATGATCTGGGGACTCGGGCGCGTGCTCAATGTCCTCTCGCCCGTCATCTGGCCGCTGGCCCTCGCGGGCGGGCTTGCCTACCTGCTCGATCCAGTCGTGGATCTCCTGGAGAAGCGGAAGATGAAACGCCAGAAGGCCATCGTTTGTGTCTTCGCAGCGGCGGCGCTGCTGGTGGGCGGCATCAGCCTGATGGTCGTGCCGCGACTGGTGTCTGAAACGCGCGAGCTGGCCGGAAAAATTCCCGACTACACCCGGCAGCTTCAAGAACGCGCCGTGATCTGGCTCGACACCAAACCCGAATGGAAAATCCCCTTCCTCTCCCGCCCGGCGGCGCCCGCCACCACGAACACCGCCGCCCCGATGATCACGAACGTCGTGACCATCACCGGCACCAACATCACCTCCCAGACCGTAAGCACCGCGCCCGCGCAAGCCACGCTGGAGGAAAAGACCGTGCAATCCATCGCCTCGTGGTTGCCCAAGGTGCTTGTCGTCATCAGCCAGTGGCTGGTGAACCAGATCACCCGCGTAGCCGCGTGGTTCGGCTTGCTGGCCGGCATCGCGCTCGTGCCGGTTTATTGCTTTTATTTCCTGCTGGAGAAGAAGGGCATTCAAGGTCACTGGAGCAATTACCTCCCGGTCTCCGAGTCGCGCGTGAAAGAGGAAATCGTCTTCGTGCTCACGGCGATCAACGACCGGCTCATCGTGTTCTTTCGCGGGCAGGTGCTCGTCGCGGCGTGCGACGGCGTGCTCTATGCGGTGGGCTTTTTCGCCATTGGGTTGAACTACGCGCTGTTGCTCGGACTCATCGCGACGGTGCTGACGATCATTCCTTTCCTCGGCGCGATTGTGACCTTTGTCATCGCGTTCGTGCTGGCGGTGGTGCAGTTCCAGGACTGGCTGCATCCGCTGCTCGTGGTGGGCGTGTTCGCCGTGGTGCAGACGCTCGAAGGTCTCGTCATCTCGCCCAAGATCATCGGCGACCGCGTGGGCCTGCACCCGCTCACCATCATCGTGGCCGTGATGGTCGGGACCACGCTGCTGGGCGGTTTGCTCGGCGGCCTGCTGGCCATTCCACTGACGGCGACTTTGCGTGAGCTGATGTTCCGGTATGTGTGGAAGAAGCCGGGGAAGTGAGCGGTTAAAAAATTCCCTTCCGCTTCACTCCACGCTCACGCGGTAGAAGCGTTGCGGCAGGTTCGTCGTCGTCAGGTCGGTGAAAACGTACGGAGCACCGTTGCCGAGAATTGGAGGCAGCACGATCCACTGCGTCGCATTCAGGTCGTTCTTGTATTCGACGTGATAGGTCAAACCGTTGACGGTCGCCCAGCGCAGTCGCACCACGTTGTTGCTGCGCGTCACGCTGCCCAGCCTCGGAGCGACGACGGCGTTGGTGCTGTCATTGTCAAAGATCGTCCCGCGCGCCGACGAACGGGTGAGGAGGGAACTGCCGGAAAAATTCAGCGCGAAGGTTTCATCCGGCTCGACCAGCATATCTCCCACGACCGACACGATGACGGTCTGCGTCCGCACGCCGGGGTTGAACGTCACGAGTCCTGAACTCGCGAGAAAATCCGCGCCCAACTGCGCCGTCTCCGACGATGCCGCGAAGTTCACGGTGACCGGCACCGCGCTGGTCTGCGCCATCGTCAGCGTGAAGACGGCATTCGTGGAAGTGGTGTCGCGCTCGGTCACACTCACGTCGGCGACGTTGATGGTGTTGCCCTTGATGATGGTGAAGGTGTCGTTGGTCGTGCCGTTCTCGCGGAGGAATGTGGCGTCGAGACGGTTGCTGGCGACTTCAAAGTAGAGCGAGCCAAGCTTGTTCAACGAGAGGAACATGGCCGGGTGGTTCAACGTGCCACCGCCGATTTTACCCGCACTGCCGGCGACGACATACACCGTGCCTTCGTTGGCCGCGAGGCCGTTGGGTTTCACGTACGCGCCCGCTCCACCCACACGCCCGCCACCGCTGTTCAACTTCATCGCGGGCGTGATGGTGCTGGAGAGTCCGTAGTGACCGTCGAGCAGGTGGCTGCGTTCATACGCGTGACTGTGGCCGCAGAGGACGAGGTCCACGCCATAGGCTTCGAGGATGGGCAGGATGTTCTGCCGCATCTGGATGAGTTGGGATTCGGCGTCCGAGTTGTGACTGCCCTTCGTGTAAGGAGGGTGATGCCAGAAAGCGATGACCCAGTCCTGCGCGGTCGCGGCGAGATCGTTCGTCAACCACGTCGCCATCGTGCCGGAGGGGGAACGGCTGGAAATCATCGCGTCCAGGCACACGAAATGGATGTTGCCGTAGTCGAACGAATAATAGTTCTCAGTGCCGGAGGCGAGTCCGCCCACTTCACCATTCTGCGGCAGCGAAAAAATCTGGAAATACGGATAGCTGGTGGAAGGCGTGGTGGACTGATCGGTTTCGTGATTGCCGAGCGTGGACCAGAGCGGTGTGTGGCGGAGCACGGTCGGGTAGCAGTCGAAGACGGCGCGCTGATACTCGGAGTCGGTGCCAGCATTGTAGGCGTTGTCGCCGAGCATCAGGATCGCGTCGAGCGCGTTGGTGCCGTTCATGCGATAGAAAGCGTCGCGCACGTTGAACTGGTTCACATCCGCCGTCCCGGCGTCGCCGAGCGCCCAGAAGCGCATCGGCTGGCGCGTGCCGGGCAGCGGCGGCGTGGTGAACTGATATTCCGGCCCGCTCAGCAGCGCGCCGTTCGTAAGGCCGATGGAGTAAAAGTATTTCGTGTTCGGCAACAGGCCCGACAGGTCGAGCCGATGATCGCTGTTCACGCCGCCGGTCACGGTGAGATTCAAGCTGGCCGGATTGGTGCCGTAGCGCGCGCGGCCGTTGACCGGCACACTGGTGCGCCACTTCACGACCGCATTGCTCCAACTGACGGAATTCAACCAGGGCCCGCGCAGCACCGTCGGCACATCGCTGCCAAGCAGTTCCAAATCAAAACTCAAATCGCCGCTGGCCGGGCTTTGCTGATGCACTTCCACGGCCAGAAGATTGGTGCCGAGGACGAGCAGGCTGGGGCTGAGGTTCGTGCGGAAGAACGTGTCTTCCTCGGGGGTGCTGAGAGCCACCAGCGCGGCGGTGGTGTTGGTCACGAGACCCGCCGGAAGATTCGTGCGATAGACTTCGACGCCGTTGAGATAAACGATGGGACCGTCATCCGCGAGCACGCGGAGCACGAGCGGATTGATCGGGGCAAGATTCGTGACCACGAAGGTGCGGCGGAAATACGTGGTGATGTATTTCGCAGTTGAACTCGGGCCGTAGCTGACGACGGTCGCTTCATCGCCGTCGCCGTAGCCAAGTTGCGCCGGGCCATTCGACCAGCCAGCGTCGTTGAAGGTATTGCTGCGCCACGCCGTGCCGAGGTTCGTGCCCGTGTCGAGGTACTTCCAAATCGCGCCGGCGGGAACCAGCGTGAGATTGCCCGCACCGCCCTGACCAATGGTGACGCGCGCGGTCTTGGACACCGTGACCAGCCCGTCGTTATCACGCGCGGAAGCGCTGAGGATGTGAGTACCCGGGGGCACGTTCGTCCACACAAAGGTGAAGGGCGGCGTGGACTTGGCGCCGAGGAGAAAGTTGCCGGAGAAAAACTGCACGTTCGTCACCACGCCGTTCGGGTCAGTGGCGCTGACATTGATGACCAAGTTGCCAGGCGCGGCCACGGCCGCGTTGTTGACCGGGCTGATGATGCTGACCACGGGCGAATCGTTGCGTCCGTCCGAGAGTTCCAGATCGAAGCTGATGTCCGAACTGTCCGGAGTGTATTGGTGGATTTCCACCGCGAGCAGATTCGCGCCCGCCACCAGCAGCGTCGGGCTGACGTTCGTGCTGCCGATGGAATTCTCGCCGATCGAGGAGGCCAGCGTGTTGTAGAGAATCGTGCCGCCGGGCATCCCGTTGCGGAAGACTTCAATGCCGTTCAAATACACCACCGCACCGTCGTCGCGGATGAGGTTGAGCACGAGGTTCGTGAAGGCGTTGGGGTCCGGCACATTAAACGCGCTGCGGAAATAGGTGGTGATGTGCTTCAACGCGGCGTTCGTGCCGAAGCTGACTTCGGTGACTTCATCACCGTCGCCGTAGCCGAGTTGCGCCGGTCCGCTGGCCCAGCCGTCGTCCTCCAGGTCCGCCGTGCGCCAGAGATTGTTTTGGTTGGTGCCTTGGTTCGAGCCGTCATCGAGGTATTTCCAAACGGAACCAAACGGCACGAGCGCCGCCGCACGCGCGGGAACCGTCGCGAGCCACGCGACGACGAGGCAAAACAAAAGCCAACCGAACGCGCCAAAGCGCCGGGGCCGTGGAGCCTGGTGTTTGATGGATTTCACTCGGTGCAACCTGTCCGTCCTGACGCGAACGCTAGCCTGTTCCGCCGCATTCTGCAAAAGTCTTTCCGCCCCCCACTCAGCGGTCGAGGCAGTAGCGCACCGTCTCGGCCAACGTCTGCGGGTTGTAGGGCTTCTGCAAAAAGTTCAGGCCGTCGGAGAGCACGAAATCCTTGCCGATGATGTCCGAACTGTAGCCGCTGCTGAAGAGCACGCGCAGTTCGGGCTTCTGCTGTTTCAGAATGTCCGCCAGATCGCGGCCGGTCACGCCGTCGGGCATCACGATGTCGGTGAGCAACAGGTCGAAGCGCTGCTGATGCTCCCTCCAAACGTCGAGCGCGCGCAGGCCGCTCGGCGCGTCGGTGACGTGGTAGCCATAGCTTTCCAGCACGCAATGGACGAGTTCGCGCAACGGCTCCTCGTCCTCGACGAGCAAAATTCTTTCCGCGCCACCGAGGATGGTCTTCGCCGGAGCGGCGGAAGGATCGAGCGGCTTCTCCGAGGCGGGCAGATAAATTTCAAACTTCGTGCCGTGCCCCACTTCGCTCTCGACGGCGATCCAGCCGTGGTGCTGCTGCACGATGCCATAAACCGTGGCGAGACCGAGTCCGGTGCCTTGGCCCACGTCCTTGGTGGTGAAGAACGGCTCGAACAAATGTTCCAGATGCTCAGGCGCAATACCGCAGCCGCTGTCACGCACGGTGAGCGCCACGAAGGTGCCGGAGCGCGCGTCCGGCATTTTATCCGCCTGCGCGCGGGTGAGCGCCACGGCGCGCAGCGAGAGGTCGAGCCGCCCGCCCTTCGGCATGGCATCGCGGGCATTCACCGCGAGATTCATCACCACTTGATCGAACATGCCAGGGTCCGCGAACACCGGCGGCAAGTTCGACGCGTAACGCACTTCGAGCGCAATGTCCTCGCCGAGCACGCGCTGGAGAATCCTGGCCATCGCGTTCAACGTGTCGTTCAAGTCGAGGTTGCGCGGCTGGATCACGCTGCGCCGGCTAAAGGCGAGCAACTGCCGCGTCAGGCTGGCCGCGCGATCGGCAGCCACGATGATTTCCTCCGCCGCCTGATGCCGGTTGGTCGTCAGCGCGTCGCCCGCGAGCAGCGAGGCATGGCCCTGGATGATGGTGAGGATGTTGTTGAAGTCGTGCGCCACGCCGCCCGCGAGCCGGCCCACGCATTCCATTTTTTGCGCGCGGCGAAGCTGACCTTCCAGTGCGAGCCGCTCGGTGATGTCGCGGCTGATGCCGACGAGGCCGATGATTTTTCCGTTCGTGTCGCGCAACGGTACTTTCGTCGCCAGCATCGTGCGCTTCACGCCATCCGCACCGACGGTGGGGCGCTCGGCCTCCAGGATGGGCTGGCCGGTGCGAAGAATTGTTTCGTCGTCCTCCTCATACAGCCGCGCCACGTCCGGCGGGAAAAAATCCGCCGCGGTTTTGCCGAGAATTTGCTCCGGCGGATGCACGCCGATGAGCCTCGCGTTCGCCCAATTGTTCACGAGGTAACGCGACTCGATGTCCTTCACATAAACGTAGTCGGGAATGTGATCGATGAGCGTGCGGAGCAGGTTGCGCTCGCGCAGGAGGTCCTGCTCCATGCGCTTCCGATCCTGCACATCAATGATGAAACACACTCCTTGGTCCGGCTGATCCTCCAGCGTGGCCGCGCCAACCAAGATGGGCAGGCGCGAGCCGTCCTTGCACAAATACTCCTTCTCGAACGGCGTGCAGACCCCGGTGGCCTGAAGCTGCCCGAGGGCGTGGTCATCCAGCGGACGGAACTCCGGCGGCGTCATCGTCACCCAGTTGACGCCGCCGCCGGCCAAGTCGGCGCGCGTGTAGCCGATCATTTCCAGAAAACGACCGTTCGCCTCCGTGACGCGCCCGTCCCGGTGCCAGAAAAAGATGCCGACCATGTTCGAGTCCATGATGCGCCGGAAGCGCGCCTCGCTCGCGCGCAACGCCGCCTCGGTCTCCTTGCGCGCGCTGATGTCCCACAGGTGGCAGGCCACCGCCTGCAGGGCCGGCGCCCCGAGGAAATTTTGCGAGCGCGCCTCCATCCATTTCCACGAGCCGTCCTTGTGGCGCACGCGGAACTCGGAGCACGTTTTCGCCAGCGGCGTGCCGATAATTTCCGCGAACTGCTCCAGCGGTTGCGGCACGTCATCGGGATGGATGAGGGTGAACATGTCGAGTCCGAGGATCTCGGACAGCTCGTAGCCCATGAGCTGCGCGGTGGCGGCATTCGCGTAAAGCGCGCGGCCCATGATGTCCACGAGCACGAAACCGGCGGGCGAATTCTCGACCAGTGTTTGCAGGCGCTGCTCGTGCAGCGAAACGGTGGCGGAAGATTTCTTCGCCGCCTCAATTTGTTTCACCGCGAGCCGCGCCAGGCGGGCCAGCCCGGCGCGGTGTTCGGTGTAGAAATTCTGCGGCGCATAACCGAGTGCGCACAAATGCCCGAGCGCACGCCCGTCAGCCGTGACCAGCGGCGTGCCGGCGAAGAAACGAATTCTCGGCTCGTTCCGGACGAACGGATGCGTTTGAAAATATTTGTTCGCCGCCGTGTCCTTGATCACGGTGAGACCGTCGCTCGCGTTCACGACCTCCGTACAAAAACGAATCTCGCGCCACAAATCTTCCGCAAGCGCGCCCGCTTCCGCGAGCCAGCAGCGGGCCTGGCCGTCCACGACGAGCACGATCAGTGGAGCGCCGGTCACTTGCGCGGTCAGAGCCAGCAGGTCGTCGAAGGATTCTTCAGCAGGCACGACAGAGGCGGCGGCAGGCGGCGTGGTGGAAGGGGCGGACGCGCGCAGTTCGGAGCCGGGCCGGCTCGTGTGAGCAGGCCCGTTCCCGTCCGCGCTGACGCCTTGGAGCGCCGCACTGGCGGACATTTCATTGCGGGGTCGCAAGTTCAATGATGTTCACTTCATCGAACTTTTCCGGGCGGGGCTTGAGCGGGAGGGAACGGGCCGGGCCGCTTCACAACGACTCCGCTCCAGGTGTGATTGGAAGTGGCGGTCAGGAGCGCGGGCGTCCCGCCCGCCTGAATGGAACCACGAGCCGTTCCGTCCCGACTGTGTGGGGAGACCGGAAACATTCTGCGCGCTCCGGCGGGCGAGACGCCCGCGCTCCTGCCTGGTGTCCGCCAGTTTCAATCGCGCCCCCCTTCCGCTCCGGTCATCTGGCGTCCGGCCCTAGCCTTCACGAAACTGCGTCGGAGTCACGCCTGTCATCGCACGGAATGTTCGCGTGAACGCGCTGTGATCGTAGAATCCGCAGTCCAGCGCGATGTCAGAAACTGATCGTTCGGTCTCGCGCAGCAAACGCGACGCGGCGGCAATGCGGGTCTTGGCGATGAACTGGCTGGGCGTCAGCCCGAAGAAGCGCTTCATCAAACGGGCAAAGCGATGTGGAGCCAGGCGCGCCCGGCGAGCCAGGGCGGATGGCGTGACCGAAGCCCCCACGTTGTTCTCGAAGTGATCCAGCGCGGCGGCGAACTCCACAGGAATGTCGCCCGTCGCAATGGGCGCGCGGACGTCGCGGGAAATTCCGATGAGGCCGATGATGGTTCCAGTGGCATCACGCATGGGCAGCTTGGTGGTGAGGCACCAACCGGGTTTGTGCGGCGCGTACCAGTGCAGTTCCAGATGGTCGAGGATCGGACGGCCGGTCCGCAGCACGGTGGCGTCTTGCGCAGCGGGAATGCGACCGAAGTCGCCGGGACAGATGTCGCTCGGTCGCTTGCCGAGCACCTGCGACTTCTGGCGCAGACCGTGGCGCTCGACCAGTGACGCGTTGACCGCAAGATAACGGCCGGCCGCATCCTTGATGAAGAAGGCGACGTCCGGCGCCTGGTCGAAGAGTTTCTCCAGCACGGAAGCTTCCACGGCCTGCGGAACCGACCGGAGCGGCGCGATGGAATGTTTCGTTGTGCGTGTTTTCACGTCGGGGCGAAATTCTAGTCCAAGACGATCCTTGAGGCGACACGATAGATTTAGCCCATGATTATCCCTCAGAAATGCGGCCGCGATGTCCGATCACCATGGTCCATCGGGACTACGGGAGCGGTGCTCTTCACCGGCTTCGTAACCCTGCTGCTGAGTTCCTTGACGGCGACGGCGGCCAGTCACCAGACCAACTCCCTCGAAGGCTGGCGCGTGCTGGTCAGCGAACGATTGCTCGCGGAGGACAAGGCGGCCACGGAGAAGGCGCTGGCACTCTTGCACCTCCAGTTGCAGGAGATTGTCCGCGTGGTGCCGGCTCCCGCCGTGGCGAAGTTGCGCGAGGTGACGCTGTGGTTTTCACCGGAATACCCCGACGTGCAGCCGCGCGCGGAATACCATCCGGGCGCGGGCTGGCTGCGCGACAACGGGCGCGATCCCGTGATGACGAAGGGCGTGGAGTTCACCGACGTGCGTGACTTTGAAAAAGAGATGAAACGCATGCCGAATTTCACCCTGCATGAACTGGCTCACGCCTACCACGACCGGGTGCTGCCGGGCGGCTTCGGCAACCAGGAAATCAAAGCCGCCTACGAGCGAGCCAAGGCGAGCAAGTCCTACGACAAGGTCGAGCGCTGGTTCGGCAATGGGCGGCCCAACAAGTCCGAGAAAGCTTACGCGATGACCAGCCCGATGGAATACTTCGCCGAGACGACGGAGGCCTTCTTCAGCCGGAATGATTTCTTCCCGTTCACTCGCGACGAAGTGAACGACTGAAGCATATCATTAACCCACCATGAAAATCACCCGCATCTTCGCGCATCGCGTCGAACTCCCGCTCGTCGAAACCACCTACAAATGGAGCGGCGGAAAATCCGTCACGGTGTTCGACAGCACCATAGTCGGCGTCGAGACCAACACCGGACTCATCGGCTACGGTGAGGTTTGTCCGCTCGGGCCATTTTATCTTCCCGCGTATGCGGAAGGCGTGCGCGCTGGACTCCGCGAGCTTGGGCCGCATCTGCTGGGCGAAGATCCGCGCCAACTCGTGAAGCTCAACCGCACGATGGACGCCGCGCTCAAGGGCCATCCCTACGTGAAGAGCGGGATCGACATCGCGTGCTGGGACATACTCGGCCAGGCCACCGTGATGCCCGTGTGCGAATTGCTCGGCGGACGCTACGGCGAGGACGTGCATCTCTACCGCGCCATCTCGCAGGAATCGCCGGACCAGATGGCCGCAAAAGTCGTGGGCTATCGCGCGGAAGGGTATCGGCGCTTCCAACTCAAAGTCGGCGGCGATCCCGACACCGACATTGCGCGCATCTTCGCCGTTGCCGCGAAACTCCAGCCCGGCGACCGTCTCGTGGCCGACGCCAACACAGGCTGGGTGCAGCACGAAGCCGTGCGCATCGCCAAGGCCGTGCGCGATGTGGATGTGTACATCGAGCAGCCGTGCCTCACTTACGAGGAATGTCTCGCCGTGCGCCGGCAGATTCCGCATCCGTTCGTGCTCGATGAAAACATCGACGACCTCGGCATCCTGCTTCGCGCCAAGGCTGACCTCGCGATGGATGTGGTCAACTTGAAGATCAGCAAGCTCGGCGGTCTCACGAAAATCAAACAGGCCCGCGACCTCTGCGTGAGCATGGGCATCGGCATGACGCTGGAAGATTCCTGGGGCGGCGACATCGCCACCGCCGCCATCGCGCATCTCGCGCACAGCACGCCCACCGAGTTTCTCTTCAGCACCACCGACTTTAACAGCTACGTCACCGTCAGCACCGCCGCCGGCGCACCGCAGCGCGTGAACGGCCGCATGGCCGCGTCCAAGTCGCCGGGCCTGGGCATCAAGCCGAAGCTGGATGTGATGGGTAAACGTGTTGTTGAGGTTGCGTGAGCGCGCATCCGCGAAGCAGCGGAAACCGTCGGTGAAAAGAATCCTGAATTCTACGTCAGGATTTCTTCCCCATCAGCGTTTAATCAGGAACAAAACAATGTTCCTGACCAATCATACTTGGCGGCTCACTGACGGCGTGAGCTGGAAAGTCCTTGGCCTTCTCGCATGAAAAGAGTGATTCTGTGGATATTCGTCGTGGCAGTTTTAGCGGGCGGGACTTATTGGGCGAGGCAGAAATATCCCGACAAGATCGCATTCTGGAAATCCGGCTCCGCTTCTACGGCGAGAAAACCTGCCTCGACCACCACGGTCGTCGTGACGACGCGGGACATCAACTTCGCCGTCACCGCCGCAGGCGACATCGGGCCGCTCGACGCTGTGTCGGTGCGCCCGGAGATCGGCGGGTTGATCGCCAAACTCACGCTGGACATCGGCGACAAGGTGAAGAAAGGCGACGTCCTCTTCGAACTGGATGACAAGGATCTGCAGACCGAAAAATCCTCGCGCAAGACGGAGATTGCTGGTGCCCGGCTGGCGGTCGAAACCCAGAAGCTGCAACTCGAGAAAGCCAAACTGGCCTACGATCGCGTCAAGGGCTTGTTTGAGAACAAGCTGGTGGCACAGGAAGCCTTCGATAACGCGCGCATCGACCACGACCTGACGAAGAACAGCCTGGACATCGCCATGAACCGGCTTGAAACCGCGCAGACCGCGCTCCAGCAAGTTGAGGATAAATTGCTGAAGACCGTCATCCGCGCGCCGTTCGACTGCACCATTCTGACGCGGTCGGTTTCCGTCGGGCAGGCGGTGTCTGGCTCGAGCGGTTTCAACAGCGGCACCGAAGTTTTCACCGTCGCCAACCTCGCGGACATGGTCATCACCGCGCACATCAACCAGGCCGACGTCACGCGCTTGAAGGTTGGCCAGACCGTGACGGTGGAAGTGGAGGCGGTGGCCGGACTGAAGCTCGTGGGTCAGGTGGATCGCATCGCGCCCCAGGCCACTTTCAGAAACGGCGTCAAAGGTTTCTCCACGCGCATCCGGCTCAAGAACGCGGAAGGCGCGGTGCGTCCTGGCATGACGGCAAACCTTTCCATCCCGCTCATCTCGTCGAGCAATGTGCTGGCGATTCCGCTGGGCGCCGTGTTCAACGAACAGAGCGAACGTTTCGTGTGGATCAAAAAGGACGGTGAGTCATTCGAGCGGCGGCCGGTCCAGTTGGGCGTAGCGGATTTTGATTTCGTCGAAGTGACGCAAGGCCTCCAGGCGGGCGAGGTCGTTTCGCTCATCGCGCCGCCCGTTGATGCGAGTGCTGGTCAGAAGGCGGCTGGTAAAGGCGGAACTGCGGCGATGGCAAAATAGAATCCGCCCAAATGCCCCTCATCGAAGTTCGCAACGTCAGCAAGATTTACCACCTCGGTGGCGAGGAAATCCGCGCGCTGGATGACGTCTCAGTGGACATCGACGGCGGCGAGTTCATCTCCATCATTGGTCCGTCGGGCAGCGGTAAATCGACGCTGATGCACATTCTCGGCTGCCTGGACTCGCCGTCGAAGGGAACGATCCGGCTCGACGGCACCATGATTGAAAACGCTTCAGAGCGGGAGCTGGCGCGCATCCGCAACCGCAAGATCGGCTTCGTTTTTCAGTTCTTCAATCTGCTCCCGAAACTCACCGTGCTGCAAAACGTCGAGCTGCCTCTCATCTACACTGGCGTGTCGAGTCGCGAACGACGGGAACGTGCGTTGCACGCGCTCAAGCTCGTGGACCTGGAGAACCGGGCGAAGCATCGCCCGATGCAACTTTCCGGCGGCCAGCAACAACGCACCGCCATCGCGCGCGCGTTGGTGAACGATCCCAAGATCGTCTTCGCGGACGAGCCGACCGGCAACCTCGACTCGCACACGGGCGAGACGATTCTGCAACTGTTCTACAAGCTCAGCGAGGAAGGCCGCACCATCGCGCTGGTCACGCACGACCCGGAGATCGCCGCCTTCACACCGCGCCGCATCGAAATCCGCGACGGCAAGATCGCCATGAACGTGGACAGCAAACTGGCGGGCCTTGGCACTACTCCGAGATTCTCCATCCCGAGTCCAAGCCCAACCCAACAGCCATCATGAATTTCCTGATCACCATCAGCGTTGGCTTCAAAGAAATCTGGGCGAACAAATTCCGCTCCGTGCTGACCATGCTCGGCATCATTCTCGGAGTGGGCAGCCTGGTGGCGCAGTCCGCCCTGGTCAAAGGATTGGAGAACGGGATGAAGGAGGCGCTCATTGCCATTGGCGGGCTGGAGAAGGTTTACGTCACGCCCCAGGCCATCCCCATCTGGCAGCAGCACCGGAAGGATCAGGCGGTGGGTAACACGATGAACGACATCTACGCCCTGCAACGCAGCGCGCCGCTCGTCCACTTGGTCACGCCGGAGATGCAGACCCGGGAAGTCACCGTGACCCGCGCGGGCAAGGCGTTCAACCCCTGGCATTTTGTCGGCACCTGGCCGGGCGCCCTGGAGTTGAACCAGCACGTCATCGAACACGGCCGCATGGTCAGCGACGTGGACGAGAAAGAAGCCCGCAGCGTCTGTGTGATTGGAACGGGCACGCGTGACGCCCTGTTCGGCTCGCCAGAGGAGATCGGTCGCGAGATCAATCCGGTCGGTGAATTTATCAACATCAACCACCAGCGGTTTCGCATCATTGGCATGTTCCAGCACTACGAGAGCGAGCTCGATCGCAAGGCCCGCGCGCTGGCCCAGGAAAGCGGGCCGGAACTCGGGAAAATCGGTCCTACCCGCAAGCGCGGCCAAGGCAGCGGGAAGAGCAAGAGCGGCGCGGGGATCGCCTTCGAGTGGAAAAACAACACCATCTACATTCCGCTCAATACCATGTGGCTCAAATTCCGCGCCGGACTGGCGACCGGCGCGCTGACCAGCGCCGGCGCGGCTGGAGCGGCCCCCGCGATAGGCGCGGACACCAGCCCTGACCCGCGACTCTCCACCGTCTATTTCAAGGTCAAGGATCTGAGCCAGATGAACGACGCGCTTCAGCAGGTGAGAAATGTGATGATGCACACCCACAAGGGCATCGATGATTTCGCGTTCAACACCCAGGAGAATTGGTCGGAGAACATCGCCACCGCCACCCGCAACGCGCGCCTGAGCGGCGGCATCATCGCCGCCATCAGCCTGCTCGTCGGCGGCGTCGGCATCATGAACATCATGCTCGCCAGCATCACCGAGCGCGTCCGCGAGATCGGCGTGCGCAAAGCCATCGGTGCGACGTTCATTGATATCTTCATCCAGATCCTCGTCGAGAGCGTGGTCATCGCCGTCATCGGTGGAGTGGCGGGACTCCTCGCCTCGCAGGGTTTGGTGAAACTGCTGACCCTGGTCTCGCCCGCCGACTACACGCCCGTCATCACGTGGGAAGCGATGTTGCTCGCCTTCAGCTTCAGCGTCGTCGTTGGTGTGCTTGCTGGAATTTTTCCGGGACTGAAGGCCGCCCGACTGCACCCGATTCAGGCGCTGCGGTATGAATGAGCGATTGCCGCTTTGCAACCAGCCAAAACAAAAATATGACTAAGCACCTCGTCCTTGTTCTATCCTTGCTCAGTTCCCTGACGTTGGCTGATCCATGCTGCCTGGCCCAGGCCGAAGAACCGGCGTTGCTCGACATCGAGCGCAAGGTGACCCACGGCTTCGCGACCAATGACGGTGTGCGCATCCACTACGCGCAACTCGGCCAGGGACCGCTGGTGGTGATGATTCACGGCTTCCCGGATTGCTGGCTGACCTGGCGAGCGCAGATGACGGTGCTGGCCAAGGACCACGAGGTCGTCGCCATCGATCAGCGCGGATACAACCTCAGCGACCGTCCGAAGGGCGTGGAGAATTACGACATGAAACTTCTCGTGGCCGATGTGGCGGCGGTGATTCGCGCGCGGGGGCGGGAACGGGCGATCGTCGTCGGTCACGACTGGGGCGGCATTGTCGCGTGGAGCTTCGCGATGACCCGTCCCGAAATGACGGAGAAGCTCGTGATTCTAAACCTGCCCCACCCACGAGGACTCAATCACGAACTGGCGAACAACCCGGAGCAACGCAAGAACAGCGCTTACGCCAGGCGATTCCAACAGGAAGGCGCGCATACGAATCTCACCGCCGAGGGACTGACTTTTTGGATCAAAGATCCGGCTGCCAAGCCGCGTTATGTGGAAGTGTTCCGCCGCTCGGATTTCCAGGCAATGCTTAACTACTACAAGCGCAACTATCCGCGCGAACCATACACCGAAGACACCTCGCCGGTGGTCAAGGTGAAGTGTCCGGTGCTCGTGATGCACGGCCTGAAAGACAAGGCGCTGGGCCAGGCCGCCCTGAACGGCAACTGGCAATACGTCGAAAAGGATTTCACGCTGGTGACCGTCCCTGACGCCGACCATTGGGTGCAGCAGGATGCGGCGGACTTCGTGACGCGCACGATGGTCAGTTGGCTCAATCGGTAGGCGGCAATGAATCATGAACCTCACCGAACAGGACGTTCTGCAATCCCTGATGAAATGGCGCACGCGCGTCTCGGCGGCGGCGTGGGTCGTGGTGCAGAACGCGCACGCGGCGGAGGATATTTTCCAGAACGTCGCGCTCAAGGCGATAACGCGGGAAGTGAGTTTCGAGAATGAGGCGGCGCTGATGTCGTGGGCCTTCATCACGGCGCGACGGGAGGGAATCGACTGGCTGCGGCGTCATCAGCGCGAAACTATCTGCCTCGATGCGGAGATTCTGGAACTGTTGGAACACGAGTGGCAGTCCGAGGCGGCGCATCCTGCGGGCGCGAAGATTGAGGCGTTGCAGGATTGTCTGGCGGCGGCGCCGGAGTCCGCGCGGCGTCTGCTCAAGCTGCGTTACTTCGACGGCTACAGTTGCGAGGAAGTCGCGGAGCAGATGGGCATCGGATTGAACGCGATTTACAAACGCGTCTCCCGCCTGCACGAGAGCTTAAAGGAGTGCATCGAGGGCAAACTCAGCAACGCGGCGAACAGCGGAGGACCGGTTCCATGAACCCAAGGGATACACGTCACGAACTCCTCTTGCGCTACCTCGACGGTCGCGTGAACCCGGAGGAACGCCTGCGTGTCGCCGAGTTGCTGCGCTCCGATGCTGCTGCGCGAGAGTTCCTGCGCACCGTGTCAGAGCAGGCGGTGCTGGTCGCGGACTTGGAGCGCATCGCAGCGGCCCGCGCGGAGGCGCTTCATCCCCAGCAAGGCATCGCAGAACAGAGGCGCAAGATTGTGCCGGTTGAATTTCGGGCGTGGCAATGGCGCGTGGCCGCTGCCGCCGCCATCATCGTTCTGCTGGCCGCTTTTGCCTTCCAGTTTCGTCGGGCCGACCAGCCGGGAGTCGCCCGCGTCTCGAAGGTGACTGGCTCCAGTCAATACTTTGGTTCCAAGGGCAAGATCGAAAACGCGCTGACGGCCGGCACGTCCCTCGGGACCGGGGACACGCTGGAGACGCGCTCGTGCGATGCGTGGATTGAACTGAAGCTGCGCGATGGTTCCACGCTCACCATTGCCGGGAATGCGACCTTGCGCCTGCTCGACGGTGAGGCGGGGGGAAAGTGGTTTGAACTCTCGCAAGGAAGTCTCTGGGCCAACCCAGCCAC
>JAYVQC010000120.1:0-7067 GCA_043757045.1 Akkermansia sp.
CTGGGTTTGCGCGTGGCCCGCGCCAATCAACTTTGGAACTCCTACTGGACTCAACCCCAACACGCCTGCAACTGACCGCCACTTCTAATCACACCCGCCTGATTGAGAGTTCACATCCCCGTGTGCCTGCTTTGCCCTCAGGCTTGGCATCTGGGCTGATTGAACTAACCTCTGTGCGTGCCCGGTGAATCGCCCGTAATGCATGCCGAGGATCAAATTGATTCCTTCCTCCGTCATCTTCGCGACGAGCGCAGTGCCTCGGCATACACCATTCGTAATTACCGTCACGCTCTGGGCGGGTTTGTGTCCTGGCACAAAAAGGAGCGCGGCTCATGGCCGGTTTGGGGCCGACTGCTGCGTGATGATTTCCGATTTTTTCTTCGTGCGCTTGGCCGCGCGAAGTTGAGCCGCGCGGCCACACAACTTCGTTTCTCCGCGTTGCGCTCGTTCTACAAATTTCTCATCCGGCGCGGTCTGGTGGAAACTTCGCCCGTGAAGGGCGTCGTGCTGCCGAAGGCTGACCAGCGGCTCCCTAAATTTCTCACCCTGGCGCAGATGGTGGCCTTGCTCGAAGCACCCAATGAAGAGTTGAGACGACATCGCCAAAGTTCAAAAGGTGAGTTTGACGAAACGGTGTATCACCGCGACCTGGCGATTTTGGAAACGATTTACTCCTGCGGCCTGCGCGTGAGTGAACTGAGCGCGTTGCGCGCGTGCGATTTTGATTTTCAGGAGCAAATCGTGCGTGTGTTGGGGAAGGGGAAGAAGGAGCGATTGATTCCCGTGGGCACTCCGGCCTTGGAAGCCATCCGCGCTTATTGGAACTCACTGCCGGTGCCGCCGGTTGCAAACGAGCCGGTGTTTCTGGCGAGGCCGGACCGCCGTGGAGCGGTCTCTCCGCGCGTCATTCAACTGCGCTTAAAAAAATACCTCGCCGCCGCCGGACTTGATCCTGCGCTCACGCCGCACAAGCTGCGGCACAGCTACGCCACGCATTTGCTGGACGCGGGGGCTGATTTGCGGAGCGTGCAGGAATTGCTTGGCCACGCGCACCTCGTCACCACGCAGGCTTACACGCACGTTACCACGGAGCGGCTGAAGAAGGCTTACGATGAGGCCCATCCGAGGGCGAAATAATCTGGCTCCGTAGCGGCGTCTCGTGAGCGCGCCGCATTTCAAAAATAGATGGCGGCGCTCTCACGAGGCACCGCGACAAACGCAACTTACTTCGAGCGCGTTCCGCTCTCCTTCTTCTCCTGCTCCTTGAAGGCCGAGCGCAGCAGCCAGTGTTTCTTCAAGCCCTGCACCATGTCGTCCGTGTCCACGATGAGCTTGGACACCGAACTGACAATGTTCTGATTGCGGTCCACCTGCGCCTTCAAGTTGCCGGTCAGGCCGGCGAGATTCTCCAGCATCTGCGTGATTTCGGAAAACATCACGACGAGGTTCGTGTTCACGTTGGTCACGGCGGAGTTCGCGTTCAACACCGTGCCGTTCACGTTGCTCACGGTCGAGTTGGCGTTCGTGAGCAGGGCGGTGATTTGATGATTCATCGCGATGGGCAGCAGCCACTCGCCGAGCGCACCGCGCGGCTCCTTCAAGTTCTCGGTGATGGCGGTGATGTTCCGCACGAGTGGCCGAGCGTCACGCAGCAACTGGTTCGCGTTGTCCGTCGCCTCGGCCGCGTTGTTCAAAATTCGCGCCAGCGCATTCGTGAGTTGCAGGATGTTCGTCAGCGAAATCTTCAGCATGGCCACGGTTTGATCGAGCTGCGCGCCCAGCTCCGGCGGCTCGTCCGCAGGCAGCCAGAAGGCCGGGCTGCTTCGATTCCAGTTGGTGAAGGACTGCGTCTCGCGGGAAAAAACTTCGGTCAGCTTGCCGCCCTTTTCGCGGTAGGTCGCGAAGACATTGTTGGTCACGCGCGTGCCGCCTTTGGACAGTTCGAGATACCGTCCGAACAAGCCGGACGAGCGGACTTGCACCACCGAGTCATCCCAGATGTAGCCGATGTTGTCGCCGAAGACGATGAACTCGACGTAGATGTTGTCGCCGAAGCCGGGCGGCATCGGCTTGATGATCGTGATCTCGCCGGCGTCGCGGCCCATGAGCCGGACCTTGTCGCCCTCCTTGATGCCGCCGGCGCTCTCCAGATAAGTGAAGTAGGGGGCCTTGTTTTTGCGCCAGCCTTTGCGTTCGGCCAGCGACCACAAATAGTAGGCCAGCCCCGCCAGCAGCAGCAGCGTGGCGATGGTGACGAACCAGCCGACGAGCCGTTCCAGCCGGCTCAACCGGGTTCGCAACTGTGGCGTCAAATCTTGTGCGGCCATTCAAGTTCCTTCTTCATCAGCCGTGGGCGGCCGGCGCCATTCATCCTCCGGCGCGTCTTCCCCGGCGAGGACAAACTTCCGGGAATCCAGCTCCAGCGTCGCGAACTGCGCGCCCGCCGCGCGCCACGGTTGAAATTCATCCGTCGAGAGAATCACCGTCATCGCTTCGCCGCGCATCAGTTCATGCCCGCGCCGCAGTTGTGGCACGAAATCAATCCACCACGCCGCGTGGCGCGCGTCCAGACCGCGCAGGGGATTTTCCAGGATGAGCACTTCCGGCCGCAGGGCCAGCGCGCGCGCCAGCGCGGCGCGTCGCCGCCAGTTGCGCGCGAGTGCGCTCGGCGTTTGGCCTGCGAATTCCCCGAGGCCGGTAGCCTTGAGCAGCGCGCCCGCCCACGCCTCCGCCTCGTCGGCGTGCAGGTCGTTGTGATAACGCGCGGGCAGCGCCACGTTCTCGGCGATGGTCAGTTGGTTCAACAACCGCGCATCATCGAAGACCATGCCGACGCGCAAACGGCAGGGGAGAAATTCATCGCCGAAATGCTGCGTCATGTCCTGGCCGAAGAGCGTGTATGCGCCGCTCGCGGGCCGCTTGAGTCCGGCGAGCAGAAACATCAAATCACTTTTGCCCGAACCTTGCGGGCCGCCCACGACCCAGAATTCATTTTCGCGCACCGTCCAGTTCACGTCCTCGGAGGAGATGCGCCCGCCCTCCCGGCGGGACGGCACGGCGACCGCGCGCAGCTCGATGATGGGTTCGCCGCTCATGCCACGAGGTAGAGCACGATGAACAGCGCATCGAGCAAGACGCACAGCACCATGCTTTGCGCGACGGCGCGGACGGTGGCGCTGGAAACTTCCTCGAGGCGCAGCGGCCGGGCCAGGCCGTGATAGCAGGTGACGGTGGCAATGATCGCGCCGAAGAACAGCGTCTTGAGCGCGAGGATGATGAAGTCGAGCGCGGTCAATGCCTCGGCCAGTTGCGCGAAGTAATCACCGGGCCGCAGCGGCACGTCCTGCAAGAACACCCAGAGATAGCCGCTGCCGAGCGCGCCGATGATGAGATAGATCGTGAGCGAAAAAATCCCGAGCGCCAGGCCGATGACGCGCGGCACGACGTAGTAGTGGATGGGGTCGATGCCGAGGGCTTCGAGCGCCTCGATTTCGCCGAGCGCGCGGGCGGTGCCGAGTTCGATGACATTCGCGGTGCCGGTGCGCGCGAGCACGAGGAACGCGACGAGCAGCGGCCCCAGTTCACGCACCACCACGGCGATCATCGTCGTGCCGAGGTAGTCGGTGGTTCTCAATTTCTCCGGCAGCAGGATCGTTTGCCCGATGACGGCGAGACCGAGGGCGAGGGCGATGAACAAGATCATCGGCAGCAGGCTCAGGCCGGAGCGCGCGACCTGCGCGCGGATAAGCGGATGAATGACGCGCCGCGCCACGCCGAACTTTCTCAGCATCACACCCGCGGTGATGAGCGCGAACGCGGCGAGTCCATGCACCGTGAGGAATGAGCGGATGACCTTGCGCCCGATGAAGCTGGCGAAGGACGGCGGCATGGGAGCGCGCCACCAGTCGCTCGGGCGCGGCGGGAGCGCGGGTGAATTGACCGTCCCTGATTCCACGCGGCGACGTTAGGCGCGAGGGCCGGGGAGGGTCAAACTTTCGCGCGGTCTGGCCTGGGCGGAGCGCTGGAGCGCGGGCGTCCCGCCCGCCGGACGGCACGAAGGATCTGGGCTTTCCACACGTTGGCTCGGCGGAGTGGCGTCTGGTTGCATTCGGGCGGGCGGGACGCCCGCGCTCCAGTGCTCCGATGATGGCGGCACCTCCCAGATGCACCCGCTCTGGCCCCGCCGGTGGACGGGCGTAGCTGGGTGATTTTCAATCTCCGACGGATGATTTTCAGCCGGCGGATGGTGGAAAATCAGGGACGGATGGCTGGCTGGGAGGGGCGCGGGTGATTTTCAGGCAACGGAGCCTGGTTTTCACCCGCTTGGTGGATGTCGGACAGGGGGCGGAGGATCATTTTCATCCAGTCACGGATCAGTCCCAGGCAGTCGAGGGTGGTTTTCAAGAACCGTAAAAGGACTCGACGACCTTTTTGAAATTATTGTCGCCGACTTTGATGATGCCGAATTCGCGCTTCGCGCTCTCCTCGGAGTCGCTGGCGTGCGCGGCGTTCACCATCACGGTCTGGCCGAACTCGCGGCGGATGGAGCCGGGCGGGGCCTTCGACGGATCGGTCGGGCCGAGCACGTCGCGGATTTTCTGCACAGCATTCGGGCCTTCATAGACCAGCGCGATGCAACGCTCGCTGCCGGGTTCGTCGCGCTTGTCCGCCGGGCATTCGCTGGGCGCGCGGCCGGACATGAAGCGCACGATGTTCTCGAACTGGTTGTCGCCATAGGTCGGTCCGAGAATCTCGCCGATCTTCTGCTGCACGGCCGGCGGCACCTTGAAGCCGAAATCTTTTTCCAACGCGGCATTGGCGCGCGCGGCCACGATGTCGGTCAGGCGCGTGCGCAGAATTTCCCGCACGGGTCCGTAAAACTCCGTCGCCTCGGCCACGCTCATGCGGTGCAGCTTGATGGCCACGATGTAGAGTCCGGTGCGCGAGAAGAAATCAATGACGTTGCCGGGCCGTCCGGTCGGGAAGCGGAAATTGTCCGGCTTGATCAGGACGAGCGTGCGCTGCGGCGTTTCGCCGGGCGTGTAGTTGATGGTGTTCTCGACCACGCCGCCGTCGGTGTCGGAGAAGCTGGCCCAGAGCTTGGCCTTGAGCTGCGCCTCCTGGACGTTCGGCGGTGCGAGCACGGCCGGCTCGAAGTAACGCACCGAGCCGTGGTCATCCAAAATCAAATCGCCAAATGTGCCGCGGATGGTCTCGCCGCTCGAACGCTCCGGCGTGATGTTGCCCACCACCGAACGCACCTTGCGCACGGCGTCTTCACCTTGGAAGAGGAGCATCATGGCGCGCCGGCGTTTCCCCGTCTTCGAGTCGGGCGAAAGGTTCTTGAGAATGTAACTGCGAATCAGCTCCTGAATGTCGCGGTCCTGCGGGTCATCTGCCGAGACGATGACTTCGGAATACTTCTGCACCAGTTCGCTGCTCGGCGCGAACATCCGGCAGCCGACCAGTTCGAGACCGGTGCGCGTGATGAGCCGCGCGAGGATGCCGCCCGTCCGCGACTTGTGCAGCGAGTAGGGCGTGACAATGACGTAGGCGAGTTCCTGGGACATACCGGAAAATGTTCCGCAGACCAATCAGGCCGTCGGCGCAGGAGCCGCCGGGTCAGCGGGGGGCGGCGTGGCTTTGCCGCCGAGAATCTTGAACATGACGGTGCCGCAGGTGGGGCATTTGCCCTTGATCGCCTTGCGCCCGTTTTTCATCGTCTCTTCGACGGCGAAGGAAATCTCCTTCTTGGCTTTGCATTTGACGCAATATCCTTCGGGCATAAGAAAAATTCGCCTGACTGCTTCATGCCGCCTAGCGATGGGAGACTTTACGGGCGGCTGAAATGGGGCGTCAACTGGCGAATTGGCGGGGCCGGGAGCCGGGGGAAGTGCAACCTTCAACCGGCCACCAGCCATTGATTTCACGGCCTTTTCGCCGCGCCCACCAGCACCGGGATGGAATACAGACTCTTCCGCGCGGTGATGAACAGCGTCTTCCCGTCCGCGCCGCCGAAGCCCAAGTTCGCCGGGCCTTCCGGCGTGAGAATCTTTCCGATGAGCGAGCCGTCCGGCGCGAAGATATGCACGCCGTCGCCCGCGCTGGACCACACGCGCCCGTCTGCGTCGCAGCGGATGCCGTCGGGGCCGCCCTTGTCAATTTTGCAGAAGACCTTGCCCTCGCCCAACGTGCCGTCCGCGTTCACGTCGAACGCGCGGATGTGTTTTGGTGCGCCCGAGTCGGCCACGTAGAGTTTCTTTTCGTCCGGTGAAAAGACGAGGCCGTTCGGCATGTCGCTGTCTTTGATCACGATGCTCGTCTGCTTCGACTTCGGATCAAAACGGAACACGTAGTTGCCCTCCTGCTCCTTCTTCTCGCCCTTCGGCAAACCATACGGTGGATCCGTGAACCAGACTGTGCCGTCGGACCTCACCACCACGTCGTTCGGCGAATTGAACTTCTTTCCGTCATACTCCGTGACGAGGGCTTTCACGGTGCCATCCTTTTCCGTGACCGACACGCGCCGCCCGCTGTGCTCGGCGCTGACGAGCCGGCCCTGCAAATCAATCGTGTTCCCGTTCACGTTCTGGCTTGGCTTGCGGAAGGTCACCATGCCTCCGGCGGGCGACCATTTTTTCAACTCGTTGTTGGGAATGTCACTGAAGATCAAAAACCCCTCGGGATGCCACGCCGGCCCTTCGGTGAAACCCATGTCGCCCGCATACTTCGTGACGCGCGCCTCCAACGAGACGCATTTTTTGAACTCCACTTCGTTCTTGATGAGGAACGGCTCGCTTTCAGCGGCGTGGATGGCGAGGGCGGCGAAAGTAGGAACG
The DNA here is from genome assembly GCA_043757045.1 of Akkermansia sp. Taxonomy (GTDB): domain Bacteria; phylum Verrucomicrobiota; class Verrucomicrobiia; order Limisphaerales; family SIBH01; genus JANNGC01. The sequence goes on from JAYVQC010000120.1 coordinate 6,840, forward strand.
AGAAGTTGGGCGATGATTTTCATGGTGCGTCGAACCATAGACAAAATTCCAAAAACCAAAAACCAAAAACCAAACAAATTCCAAACGCCAAATTTCAAACGGCCGGAAAATGTTGCCCACGGATTCAGGTCGGCCACGGATGAGTTTTCAATCTGTGGGTGCTCTGAATCCGTGGGAGAAAATCAGGCCGCTCAGCTTTGAAGGCCTGTGGAAAAGCGGCGCTAAAGC
>JAYVQC010000121.1:0-26378 GCA_043757045.1 Akkermansia sp.
TCTTTTTACCAGCGAACTCGGCGTGGGCAAAGGTGGTCTGGTGCGTCATGCCGCGCAGTGTGGAACCCCCGCGTGCCACCGTCGGTCAGAAAACCCAAGACGCAGGATTAAATCAGCGTTTCCCTAACTCAAGACACCGTTGCCGCTATTAACACTGGGCGGAACGGTTTCGGCAGGATGTTTTCTTTCTGCTTTCAGATTTGTTTTCAGTGGTTGGAGACAGGCTGGAAGCCCACTCTCTATTTGGCGGCGGTGGAGGTCGCGTGCCGATACACCTCCGCCGTGCGGAAGAGCCACGCGCCGGTGGTGCGTTGGGGCGGTAGGCCCAGCACTTGTTCAAAGCCCGCAAAGAGCACCGACGCGGCCTCGCCCGGCTCGGGCGAGAGCAGCGCCCAGTCGAGGTGATGCTCCCGAATGTCCGCCATCACCTCGCCGAACGGACGCTGATGCGAGCGCAACAGCACGATCGGTTTTTTCACGAGGTAGTAGGTGAAGATGGGATCGGGCAGACCGGGCGGCAGCCCTTGCCAGTAGTAGAACGAGGTGAGCAACACGCGGTCGTCGTCGCGCACGTTGCGGTTCAGGATTTCTGCGGCTTCCCGGGAATTCGCCGCGCCGCGCCACTGGCTTTCGGCCACGCGGCGCAACATCGGCTCGTAGTCGCGGGTCGTGGCCGCGAGCATCGCGCCGGCGAGCATCACGGCACACGCCGCCGTCAGAGCCGGACGCCGCCGCGACGCGCGGAGGAAGGGAATTTTGCCCAGCCATTTGGTCGCTTCGTTCACCGCCAGCGCCACGAGCGCGGCCCACGCGGGCAGGAGCGAAATCACAATCCACGGCACCTTGTTCGGCACGATGGAGATCAACACCAGCGCCGGGACGAGCACGGTCAACGGCCACACCGACCAGGCGGCGGGCCGGTCCTCGGCGGCGTGGTCTTTGAGCCACGCGTGAGCGGCCCACACGGCTCCGGCCCCGGCCAGCACCACGCCGGTCCAGCCGAGCAGCACAGGCAGCTGTACGAAGTAGAATGACCAGTTGCTCTGCCAGAGCGATTGGGCGTGCAGGGCAAATTGAAAAACGTCACCGCCGCCTGGCCCGGTCGCGCGCGGCAGCACGCCCAGATACCACCAGCCACACGTCAGCGCGGAGAGGCCCGTGAGCAGGAAAAAATCTTTCACGGTGCGCCGTCTGCACGCGCCGCCGAGCCAGAGCGTAAAAACGGCGAGGCAGTAGAACACCGCCGTGCCCTTCGTCAGCAAGGCGAGGCCCAGACACACGCCGCACCACAGCGTGCGCCGCGAGACCAGCGCGAGCAGCGCGAGCAACCCGAACGTCGCGACCAGATGATCCTGTTTAATCCACACGTCGAACAGCGCGCTGCCCGGTAGCAGCGCGATGATGAACGCGGACCACAATCCCGCCGCGAGTCCAAAGACCCGGCGGTTCAACAGGAAGAGCAGCCCTTGGTTCACCGCGCCGACGATGATGGAGAGAATTTCCGCGCGCTCCGCGAAGCCGGTTTGCAGCGGTTGCAGCACGAGCAACAGCAGCGTGTGCAAGGGAGGATGCCGCCAGAACCAAGCGGCGAAGGGATCGTTCCCGCCCGCGTCGAAGGCCCGCGCGGTGCAGAGCGCCATCGCTTCATCCCACACGAGCAGATGCCCGAGCCACCGGAAACGGAGCGCGAGGAACAGGATCACGCAGACCGCCAGCGGCAGCCAGACGGCCCGGTCCGTGAGCGCAGGCTCCGGGGCGGGTGTCGTCATCGGCGGGTGATCCGCGTCGAGTTTCATGGCCCTGAATTCATCGGCGGGACGGGGTGAAACTGAAATGGTGCGCCCCCTCCCGGCTGGCTGGGCCGGACCACGGTTTTTCCCGGAAACCCTGCGTCCACCATCGGCGTCTGCCTCCCCGTTCACAGAAACAAAAACTTAACCCACACGTTCCATGAAAAAAATATTTGCCCTCGCGACGGCCGGCCTGTTCAGCGCGTCGCTTCTGTTCGCCGCCGATGACGCGAAGGCCGACGTCAAAGCCGCCGCCAAGAAATTGTCCGACGCGGGCAATTACAGTTGGACCACTTCCTCGAAGATGGAGGGCGCTGCGGGCGGCGGCGGGGGTGGCGGGCGGTTCGGCGGCGGCTCCACCGAAGGCCAGACCGACGGCGGCATTGTGTATCTCAAATCCACCTTCGGCGACCGCACCATGCACACGGCGGCCAAGGGCGAGAAAGTCATCGTCAAGGGCGAGGAGGCATGGGAGACGCCGGACGCGGACGCGCAGGGGCCGGGCCGTTTCGCCGCGCAACGCATGAAGAATTTCAAAGCGCCCGCCGTGGAGGCCGCCGATCTGGCCGACAAGGCCAAGTCGCTCAAGAGCGCAGAGGGCGTGATCAGTGGCGACCTCACAGAAGACGCGGTGAAGGGGTTGCTGGCCTTCGGCGGACGCCGCGGCGCTGACGCCCCTGCGGCGAAGGACGCCAAAGGCTCGGTGAAGTTCTGGGTAAAAAACGGCGCGCTGACGAAGTACGAGTACAACGTGCAGGGCAAAGTCATGGGCCGCGAGGATCAGGAGTTCCCCATCAACCGCACTACGACGGTCGAGATCAAAGACGCGGGCCAGACGAAGCTGGCGCTGCCGGAAGACGCGAAGAAGAAGCTCTGAGATTTTTGGGTGAAAGAAGCAGCCGCCCGGCAGGGAGACCTGCCGGGCTTTTATCTTCAGGCGGAGCGTCGTCGCTTCGCGCTCCGGGGGTGCATACGAACCCTGTTCTGGGTAGGGCGTCGTCGCTCCGCGCGCGCCGGGGTGAGGCTTCAGCAAGTTCCGCAAGGCTTCTCTGCGGCCAGGCCCGGCGCGCGCGGAGCGACGCGCCCTACCACGCCCATGTTTTTATGAACAGTGTTCGGATACATCCGTGCGCCGGGTGAGGCGCGAAAAATTCTTGCCGCATCCATTCATTCGGCCAAAGTCCGAGTCAGAATTTAACCGCAACAGCCAAGGAAAATTTTATGGGCCGCATCTACAACAACATCGTCGAAACCGTGGGTCGCACGCCACTCGTGCGCCTGAACAAAGTCACCGCCGGCGTCGAAGCCACGGTGCTGCTCAAGTGCGAGTTCTTCAACCCGCTCGGCAGCGTGAAAGACCGCATCGGCATGGCCATGATCGAGGACGCGGAGCAGCGCGGCATCTTGACGAAGGACACCGTGATCATCGAGCCGACGAGTGGCAACACGGGCATCGCGCTGGCCTTCGTGGCGGCGGCGAAGGGCTACAAGATCATTCTCACCATGCCGGAAACGATGTCGTTGGAGCGGCGCACGCTACTCGCGATGCTCGGCGCGAAGCTCGTGCTCACGCCCGGCGCGGAAGGCATGAAGGGCGCGATTGCCAAGGCCGAGTCGTTGGCGAAGGAAACGCCGAACGCGTGGATTCCCCAGCAGTTTGAAAATCCTGCGAACCCGGCGATCCACATGAAGACCACGGCGGAAGAAATCTGGGCGGACACGGATGGCGCGGTGGACATCTTCGTGGCGGCGGTCGGCACCGGAGGCACCATCACGGGTTGCGTGGAAGCGCTGAAGGCGCGCAAGCCGAGCTTCACCGCCATCGCGGTCGAGCCGAAGGATTCGCCGGTCATTTCGCAGACGCTCGCCGGCCAGCCTGTGAAGCCCGGTCCGCACAAAATTCAAGGCACCGGCGCGGGCTTCGTGCCGAAGAATTTGCACCTCAAGGACAGCGCGGGGAATCCGCAAATCGTCGAGTGCGTGCAAGTGTCGAACGACGACTCTTTCGCAATGGCCCGTCGTCTGGCGAAGGAAGAAGGGTTGCTCGTCGGCATCTCGACGGGTGCGAACGTCGTGGCCGCGCTGGAAGTCGCGCGCCGTCCCGAGAACAAAGGTAAAGTGATCGTGACCGTGGCTTGCTCGACCGGCGAACGCTACTTGAGCACCGCGCTCGCGGCCGAAGCGAAGGCGGAAGTGGGCGGGTGATTTTTACCCGCGTCTCGCGGTCCGACGTTACCGCTTCAGCAGGCCGCGGTTCTTCATCCACTCTGCCGCGCGGTCGTTCCACGCCGTGACCGGATTCTCCGTGCGGCGCAGGCCGTAGCCGTGACCGCCCTTCGGATAAATGTGCAGCTCGAAGGGCACGCCCGCCTGCTTGAGCGCCACCGAGTAAAACAGCGCCGACTCCACGCGCACCGCGTCGTCCTGCGTCATGGCGAGGAAGGCGGGCGGCGTGTTGCTGCTCACGGCGGTCTCGGGGTTAATCTTGTCGCCCTGATCCTTGAGCGTGAGATACGCGGGATAAATCAGGACAGAAAAATCCGGGCGGCAACTCACCGCGTCCGCCGCGTCCACCGCCGGGTACGTGCGCCGCGCCGCGCTCGCGCTCAACGCTGCCGCGAGATGACCGCCTGCGGAAAAACCGAGCACGCCAAGGCGCGCCGGGTCGAGACCGAATTCCTGCGCGCGCGAACGCACGAGTCCCACGGCGCGTTGCGCGTCCTGAAGCGCGGGCCCATGACGGTCGAGGCCAGGGCGCTTCGGCACCCGATACTTCAGCAGCAACGCGTTCACCCCGATGGAGTTCAGCCAGTCGCAGACTTCGGTGCCTTCCAAATCCCACGCGAGAATGTTGTAGCCGCCACCGGGAAACACGATGACCGCTGCGCCCGTGTCCTTGTCCTTCGGCGCGCGATAGAGCGTGATGGTGGGCGTGGAAACATTGCCGAGGCGAATGACGCGCTGGCCCGCGACGAGTCCTTCGCCGGGCTTGGTCATGTCTTTCTCCTCGCCGATGACATTCGTCTCTCCGGGAACTTTATCCGGCCAGAGGTTGAACACCGGCGGCGCAGCGGCGGCGATCAAAGTGGTGCCGACGAAAAAGCCAAAGCCGGCGAGCAGCGAACGCAACGTGGATTTCATGGCGCGGATGGAAGCGGCTTTGCCGCGCGGCGTCCATGCGGAAAAGTCGGAGCGCGGACTCGGCGGTTCGCGCTCCGCATCCAGCTTTTCCTTGCCCCTTTCCGCACGCCGCTCGCACAGTCCCGTGCGATGTCCGAGTGGCCCAAAGTCAGTTTCATCATGCCGACGCTGAACGCAGCGGCATTGCTGGAGAACTGTCTGGCCTCCATCGCCAAACAAACTTACCCGCGCGACCGGTACGAAATCCTCCTCGCCGATGCCATGTCCACCGACGCCACGCGAGAGATCGCGGCGCGCTACGGAGCCGTCGTCATTGATGACCACGGGCGCGACATGGAGCAGGGCAAACGCCTCGCGCTCCAGCAGGCCACGGGCGAATTCATCGTCTTCGTGGACTCGGACAACGAGATCACGCACGCCGATTACATCGAACTGGCGGTGCGCGCGCTCGCCGCGAACCCGCAGGCGCTCGGCGTGGAAAGTTATTATCTCGCGTCGCCGAAGATGAGTTCGTTCTGCGCCTACGTCACCGCACTGCTGCACATCAGCGATCCCATGTCGTGGATGATGAGCGTGACGCCGAAACTCGTGGCGCGCGACGGCGAGGTCGAACGCTGGACCGTGCCGGGTGAATCGTTGGCCTATCCGCTGGGCGCGAATGGTTTCGTGTTCCGCCGCGCGGACATTGAACGCACGCGCGCGAAGCAGCAGTTTCAGGACACCCACGTAGCGCTGCACTTGATGCAAGACGGCCAGCGCGAATGGCTGCGCCTTCGCGGACGCGGCGTGCATCATTACTACGTGCAAACGTGGTGGGGCTTCGTGAAGAAACGCCGCCGGGCCATCGTGCATTTTTTCAACGTCCGCCAGGAGACGGATGTTTCGTGGACCAAACAGAAACCACCGGTGCCCGTTTGGCTGGCGGCGCTGTATTGCGGTTCGTGGATCGCGCCGCTCTATCACACCGTGCTTGGCCTCATCAAAGACCGCGACCTTCGGTGGCTGTGGCACCCGCTGACGTGCTTCGGCTCCCTGCTCGGCACCATCTGGGGCTGGCAAACGCAGAAGTCGCGCGGTGACAAGCGGAGCATCCGTGACTTGAAAGTGGACCAGTCGCTGCGCGGAAATCCCAAATCCCAAATCCCAAATCCCAAATAATTTCCAAAATCCAATGGTGCAAATTTCAAAGTGCGGCGTTTGGTTGCGAAACGATCCAAAAGCGGCGCTAAAGCGACCGCACTCCAAACGCTCACGCGCCACGGCGAGCGGCTCTTGCATTTTGGATCTTGGAGCTTGTTTGGGTTTTGGGTTTTGGGTTTTGGAATTTTAAGCGATGCGCCTCCACTTCCTCACCAACGGCATCTTCTCCACCAGCATCGCGGGCGGGGACATCCATTTCCTCAAGCTCGCCGAGGGCGCAGCGCGTGCGGGCTACGAGTTGAACTTCTTCGGCGGACACGCGCTTCAAGAAGTCATCCGCAAGCACCACGTCCCCGGCACCGTCACGCTCACCGACGACGGCATGATGCCGAAGACGAACACCGGCGCGCTCGGTGGGCAGGTGAAACTCTTCCGCGACATGTTCGCGCGCTACCGCCGCACCATGACCGCGCTCGACACCATCGGTGCAGATGATCTGGTCTATGCCACTTCGGATTACTGGTTCGATGTGCTGCCCGCCGTGCGCTGCGCCGCGCGCCGCAAGCTCATGGTCTGGCACATGAACGCCCCGCGCCTCGGGGAAATCATCCTGCGCTCGCGGCCGGATGTGGATGCGATGCGCGCGTCGTCATTGCACTATTGGGCCAGCCAGAATTATTCGCTTCGCCGCTTCGCCGCGTGCCCGCACAAGCATCTGTTCCACTTGCATCCCGACATGCGACCCGAGTTGCAGCGGCTCGGCCTGCGTGACGAGGAGATGAGCTACGTCTCCTACGGTTTGGAAGTGGCGTTAAATGATTCGGTGCCTGCGCCTGTCCGCGAGTTCGACGCGGTGTGGATCGGGCGCGTCCACCGGCAGAAGGGCGTGGATGATCTGGTGGACACAGTGGAGTGGCTGTCGAAGCGCGTGGAAAATTTCCGCGCCGTGTTCATCGGCAACGTGCGCGCGCTGGAGCCGGAGATCGCCAAACGCGGTTTGCAGAAGCACGTCACCTTCTCCGGCTTCGTGACCGAGGAGGAAAAAATCCGGCTGTTCAAGGCGAGCCGCGTGTTCCTCATGCCCAGCCGGCACGAAGGCTCGCCGCGTGTCGTGGGCGAATCCATCATCGCGAACACGCCGGTCGTGGCCTACGACATTCCGAACTACCGCCCGGTGTTCGGCGATTTCCTGCGCTACGTGCCGCCCTTTGATCTCGGCGCGTTTCAATCCGCCGCCGAGGACCAGATCAAGAAAATGCGCGCCGGGGACAATTACCTCGCACGCCTCGACCTCGCCGAATTCAAGGGCGCGAACTCGTGGGAGACGACGCAGGGAAAATTCCTCGCTGCGTTGGAACAGTTGCGTGCTGTCAGGTAGTGGGACCGGCGCCCTCGCCGGTCTTTTGTCCACCAAGCGCCCCCGCTTGGTGAACGGCGAGTACTCACCGCAGAAGGTCGGGCGTCGTCGCTCCGCGCGCGCCGGGCAGGAAGCGGAGTGTCCGTCTGGAACTTGCCGGGCCTCAACCCGGCGCGCGCGGAGCGACGACGCCCCACCAACGTCTGCCGTTCTTCAGAACAGTGTCGTGATATGCCCGCTCCTTGGAGCTTGGGATTTGGGATTTGGTGTTTTCCCCGGCACCGCTTCCTACTAGCCTTCGCGCCGCGTGAACATCGTGCAGATCACACCCGGTGCGGGCGGCATGTATTGCGGCGGTTGTTTCCGCGACAACGCGCTCGTGGCCGCGCTGCGCCGCCTCGGGCATGACACGCTCATGCTGCCGCTCTACCTCCCGCTCACGCTCGACGAAAAAGACCAGAGCGCGGGCACGCCGATTTTTTTCAGCGGGGTGAACGTCTATCTGGAGCAGAAATTTTCCTGGTTCCGGCACGCGCCCGACTGGCTGCACCGCGCGCTGGCTTCGCCGAAGTTGCTCGGCCTGCTGGGCCGTTTCGCGGGCCAGACGCGCGCCGAAGATGTCGGCGAACTCGTCATCTCCATGCTGCGCGGCGAGGAGGGAAATCAAGCGCGCGAAGTGGATGAACTGGTGACCTGGTTGAAGGCCCATCACCGCTGCGACGTGCTCTCGCTCTCGAACGTCCTGCTTGCCGGCATGGCACGGCGGCTCAAGGCCGAACTGAAAGCCCCCGTCGTCTGCATGTTGCAGGGCGAGGATACTTTCCTCGATGGATTGCCCGCCCCGGTGCGGGCCGCCGCTTGGCAGATTCTCGCCGAGCGTGCGCGCGACATTGATCTGTTCATCGCGCCGAGTCGCTACTTCGCGGACTTGATGGCGCAGCGGATGAACATCCCGCGCGAGCGTATCTGCGTGGTTCACAACGGCATCAGCCTCGACGGCTACAATGAGGTCCAAGGTCCAAGGTCCAAGGTCCAAGGTCGGCCCGTGCTCGGCTACTTCGCGCGCATGTGCGAGATGAAAGGTCTCGGCCTCGCCGTGGATGTGTTCATCGAATTGAAAAAGCGCGGGCGCGTGCCCGGCCTGCAACTCCACGTCGGTGGCGGCTGCGGCCCGAGCGATGAGCCGTTCGTCGAGGAACAAAAGGGCCGGCTGGCCGCGGCCAAGGCGCTGGACGATGTAAAATTTTTCCCCAACGTCTCGCGTGTGGAAAAAATTTCTTTCCTCGAATCACTCGATGTCTTCTGCACGCCCGCCATGTATGGCGAAGCGTTCGGACTCTACGTGATTGAGGCGCTGGCGGCGGGCGTGCCGGTCGTGCAACCGCGCCAAGCGGCGTTCGCGGAGATCGTCGAGAAGACGGGCGGCGGTTTGCTCGCGGAACCAAACGCCCGCGCTCTCGCCGATGCCGTGGAAGAACTGCTGTTGAACCCAGACCGCGCCCGCGCGCTCGGCGAAGCGGGCCGCACCGTGGTGCGCGATCATTTCAACGTGGGCCGCATGGCGTGCGAAGTGTTGGCCGTGTTCGAGTCCGCGAAACAAATCGCCAATCCAAAATCTTAAATCCAAAATCCTGACCATGCCCTACGAACACAAGATCGAGCGCCGCGTCGAGTTCTCCGAGACCGACCTCGCGGGCATTGTCCACTACTCGAATTTTTTCAAATACGTTGAGACGGCGGAGCACTCCTTCTTTCGCGCGCTCGGCCATTCCATCGTGATGCAGGACCGCACGCCGCCCATCGGCTGGCCGCGCGTCCACGTCGAGTGCGACTACCGCAAGCCGCTGCGCTTCGAGGACGTGATGGAAGTCCATCTGCTGGTGAAAGAAAAAAAGAGCAAGGCACTCACCTACGTCTTCCGCATCTCGCGCTTGAACGGCGGGCGCGAGGAAGTTGCGCGCGGCTTGCTCACCGTCGTCTGCGTTTCCTACGAGAACGGGGTGATGCGTGCCGTGTCCATCCCCGCCGACCTCGCGGAGCAAATCCAGGTCGCCCCCGCAGAACTGCTGGATTGAAGCGGGAGCGCCGCCATCCAGTCGTGCCAGCGCCCTGTCCCGGGCGGCGTTTAATCTTGCCGCATTCGATTACTCGTGTAATCCGTAAGCCCGTCAGCCGGTGCTGACCGCCTGAATATGAAAACCATTCCCCGCATCTCCGACGCCGAATGGGCGGTGATGAAAGTCCTGTGGAATCGCGCGCCGCTGCCCGCCACGGAAATCATCGAGGCGCTCGCGACCAGCGAAAGCTGGGCACCCAAGACGGTCAAGACGCTGCTCAACCGGCTGGTGAAAAAGGGCGCGCTCGGCTTCGCGCAGGAGGGGCGCGCTTACTTGTATCGTCCGATGGTCACGGAGGCGGCCTGCGCCACGGCGGCGAGCGAAGCCTTTCTCTCTCGCGTTTTTGGCGGCTCGCTCCGTCCCATGCTCGCGCACTTCGTCGGGGAGAAACGGCTCTCGGCGAAAGAAGTGAAGGAGTTGAAGCGGCTGCTGGAGGACGAGTAATGACGGACGCGCTGGCATGGGCGTGGCCCGGTCTGGCCTGGCTCGGGCGCATGGCCTGGCAGGCGTCCGTGCTGATCGTGCTGGTGCTTGTGGTGCAACGCGCGTTCCGTCGCCAGCTCTCGCCGGCGTGGCGTCACGCGCTGTGGCTGCTGGTGGTGGCGCGGCTGGCCTTGCCGGCCTCGCTGGAAAGCCGCGCGAGCGTTTTCAACTGGCTGCGTCTCCGCAGCGTCCCCTCCGTGCTGGAACCCGCGCCCGCGCCCGTGACTGCGCCCGTTGTGCTCACGGCCTCGGCGTGGGAATCCATTTCTGGAAAGCCCGCCGCCGCTCTCACCCCAAGTCCCACCGTGGCTTCAGAAAAATTTCCCGCCGCCGGAAAACTGTGGCTCGGCGCCCCGGCGGCGGACCGCGCGCCGCGCACCGGGACTTGGAACACACTGGCGCCCTGGCTCGCGGTCGTGTGGCTGGCGGGCGTGCTCCTGCTCGCCGTGCGCATCGCGGCTGAGAGCGTGCGGCTGCAACGCCTCATCGCCCCCAAGCGCCTCGTCACCGACTCCGCCGTGCTGGAGTTGCTGGAGGATTGCAAGCAACTCATGGACGTGCGCGCGCCGCTGGTGCTGGTGCAGACCGCGTGCATTTCCAGTCCGGTGCTTTATGGATTCATCCGGCCCCGGCTGGTCCTGCCGGAGGGATTGCTGAAAGAATTTTCGCGCGACGAATTGCGCTTTGTCTTCCTGCACGAGTTGGCCCACGTCCGCCGGCACGACATCGCGCTCTCGTGGCTCATGGCCGGGTTGCAGGCGCTGCACTGGTTCAATCCGCTCGTCTGGATCGCGTTCCGGCACATGAAGGCTGACCGCGAACTGGCCTGCGATGCACTCGTCCTCGCGCGCACGAGCGCGGGCGAACAGAAAGCCTACGGGCGCACCATGCTCCGCTTGTTGGAAGGTTTTGCGCGGCCCAAACATTTTCCCGCGCTGGCCGGCATTCTCGAAGACCCGGCTCAGCTCAAGACGCGGATTCAGGGCATCGCCCGCTTCAACGGGCGCACGCCTTCGCCCGTGTTCGCGCTCGGCGCGGCGGCGGCGCTGGCGCTGGTCGCGCTCACAGACCGGCGCGTGGTGGCGGCCCCGCAAATTTTTTCTGTGTGGCCCGCGCAGTTTGCGCTCCCGCGCACGGAAGGCGGGACGGAAATTCGTTCCATTTTGTTGCGCCCGGAGCCGGGCATTGATCTCCAACAGGCGCTGGATCGCGGCGGACTGCGGCTCGCGTCCGGGACGGAGGGCGCGAGCCTGGTGCGCGACGGTTACAAACTTCTCGGCGGCGTGGACGGCCTGGGCCTGGACCGCTGGCGGCGTTGCACCCGCGAAGGCGCGCCCGCGCCGCGCGTCGCGCACACCGTGGTATGGACCGGGCAGGAGATGCTCGTGTGGGGCGGCGGTGCGCGCGATTTTTTCAAACAAACCGGCGCGCGTTACAACCCCGTCACCGACACCTGGCGGCCCATCACCACGAACGGCGCGCCCAGCGGACGCTGGCAGCACGCCGCGCAATGGACGGGCCGCGAGATGATCATCTGGGGCGGGCGCGCGCATTATTATCCGACCAACAGTTTGTCCGACGGCGCGCTCTACGATCCAGAAACGGACACTTGGCGTCCGGTGAACAGGCACGGCGCTCCCACCGCGCGCTCGCAAATGACCTCGGTGTGGACGGGCCGGGAGTTCATCGTGTGGGGCGGGCGTACCGATGGCGGCACGAACGCCTACGACACTCCTTTCAACGACGGTGCCCGCTACCACCCCGAGACCGATGCGTGGACGCCGATGGCGGATTGTCCTGAACTCGGCCCGCGCTACGACGCGGCGGCGGTGTGGACGGGAACGGAGGTGATTTTGTGGGGCGGCGGAAGGCGCACCGGCACGAGCCGCGAGAATCAACACCCTTACCTCACGCACGCTGACGGCGGACGCTACAATCCCGCGCTGGATCAGTGGACGTTGCTGCCCGCCGAAGGAGCGCCGCGCGGACGCTACAAGCACACCGCCGTCTGGACCGGCGAAGAGATGCTCGTCTGGGGCGGCACCACGGTCACATTCACCGGCGAGCCGCCGAAGCAGGGCAACTCCTCATTTCAAGACGGCGCGCGCTTCAGTCCCGCCACGGGACGCTGGTCGCCCATCTCCACCAATCACGCGCCGGGCGAACGCTCCTCCCACCTGGCGGCCTGGAGCGGCAGCGAGATGATCGTGTGGGGCGGCGGCAATTCAAAATCCGAATGCCTCAACACCGGCGCGCGCTACGATCCGAAAACGGATCGCTGGTGGCCGCTCACCGGGGAGAGCGCGCCCGCGCCGCGTTTCATGATGCGGCCCGACGGGGGGTTGTGGACGGGCCGGGAATTTTACGTGGTGGGCGGCTACGATTTGAACACCGAGTTCGGCACCAGCCACGCCTGGTCGCCCGCGCCCGCGCTGGCCTTGTATCAGCGCGTGCGCTGAACCAGTTCACTCCGCCAGCAGGCTCTTGTGCCGCCAGTGTTCGATGGTGAAGTCGGGCGTATCGCTGAGCATCGCGACGCGCGTGAATGAATCCTCAAACGGCGGGAAGAAAGCGTCGCCTTCGCACGTCCGCTTCACCCGCGTCAGATAAAGGTCCGAGCAGCGCGGCAGCGCCTGCTCATAAATCTGCGCGCCGCCGCAGATGAAAATATCCGTCGGGAAATCCTCGGGGTTCAGCTTGTCCAGCGAGTTGAAGATGAAGAGGTCCTCGCTCTCGTTGCCGTTGAGCTTGGTCATGCGGAGCTGGTAGGCGCGCTTCAAATGTTCGCCGCCGCGCCACTCATGATACGCGCCAAAGACCTGTGGGTGTGCGTGGATGAGCTGCTGCGGATGATGCGTGAGGATGAGCGTCTTCCGATTCGGCAGCGGCTTGCCAATGGACTCAAACGTCTTGCGCCCCATGACCACGACGTTCCCCGTGGTCATCTTCTTGAACCATTTGAAGTCCTCGGGCAGATGCCACGGGATTTTGTTCCCGTTCCCGATGACGCGGTTCTCGCTCATCGCGGCGATGGCTTTGAAGTGTTTCACTGCACGCGCGGCTGGAGCAGTTGCGCGCCGTGCTCCGGTGTTTTTGTGCCCAAGCCCAGCAACGCGCGCGCGCCTCTGATCACCTTGTCCCACTGGAAGGCCGGGCCGGGATCGGTCTTGTTCTTCTGGACGTGGTAGTGGCCGAGCACGCCCTGGTATTTTTCCAATTCGTCGTCGGGCAGTTTGCTCGTGAGCAATTTTCCGTCGGCACCGCGCGGATAGTCGCAGTTCATCTTTGGGAAAATTTTGCACAAGGCCGCCGTGAGGTGCGTGAGCGCGCGATATTGCTCCGGCGTGAAATCATACTGATGCAGCTTGTCGCCTTGCACCACGCCGGTGACCAGTTCCGGCCGCGCGGGGCGTCCGATGAAGTTCGTCGTGCGTATGCCGCCGTCGCCGAGGCGCGCGGGGATCGTGATGCGCATCTGTCCGTTCGTGTCACGGGCATACCACTGTTTCAGCGCCTCGGCATTGGTGGAGGCGTAAGCCCCGAGGTTGGCAATCTCGATGCCGACCGAGCGCGTGTTCGACGTGGTGGCGTGCCACGCGCGCTCCTTCGCATCAAGCGTCTGGTAAATGGTGCCGTCGAGATCGAGCATGAAGTGAACGCTCAAATCACGTCCGTCGTGCAGCACCTTGAAGCACTGGCGCGCGGTGCCGGCCACGTCGAAGTGAATCACGAATTGATCCACGACTTCCTGAAGCAACGGCAAATCCCAACCGCCGCCGCGCACGCGTTGGATTTGTTCGTCGGTCAGCGTGTGCTGGCGCAGCCCGTAACGATTCGGTGTCTTCAAAGCCGCCACCGCCACGCGCGACGTTTCCCACGACGACTGATCATACGGCGCGAAGCGGCGCTCGACGCGATACGCATCGTAGCCGCCAGGGTCCATCCAGGTGATGACCGGTGTGCCGGTGTGAACGAAGTGACCGGCGACGACGATCTCGTCGCCCGTTCGCGTCGCGATGGTGCCGGGTCGCGCTGGCGGGGTGGCACAGCCGGTGAACAGCACGGCGGCAAGCGCCAGTTGGAGTCCAAGCTTCAGCTTGTCCGGGCGAGGCGACGAAGGGGACAAGCTGAAGCTTGAACTCCAACTCAAACTAAAGTTTGAACTCCAGTTCATACGGCAATCGGCGCTTTGATCCCTGGATGCGGGTCGTAGCCTTCGAGCGTGAAGTCGGAGAACTGGAAGTCGTGGATGTTCTTCACGGTCGGATTCAGCTTCATCGTCGGCAGGGGACGCGGCTCGCGGCTGAGTTGCAGCTTCGCCTGCTCGAGATGATTCGAGTAGAGGTGTAAATCGCCAAAGGTGTGGACGAAGGTGCCGGGTTTGAGTCCGGTGACTTGCGCGACCATCAGCGTGAGCAGCGCATAGCTCGCGATGTTGAAAGGCACGCCGAGGAACAAATCCGCGCTGCGCTGGTAGAGCTGACAGCTCAGTTCGCCGTCCTGCACGAAGAACTGGAACAGGGTGTGGCACGGCGGCAGCGCCATCGTTTCAATTTCGCCGACGTTCCACGCGCTGACGATCAGGCGGCGGCTGTCGGGGGTTTTCTGGATCTGCTCGATGACGCGATCGATCTGATTGATCGAGCGACCGTCCTCCGTGCGCCAGTCGCACCATTGCGCGCCATAGACGCGACCGAGATTGCCCTGCTCGTCGGCCCATTCGTTCCAGATGGTCACGCCGTTTTCGTTGAGCCATTTGATGTTCGTGTCGCCGCGCAGGAACCAGAGCAACTCGTAGAGGATGGACTTGAGATGCAGCTTCTTGGTGGTGAGCAGCGGGAAGGTGGGCGCGAGCGGGATGCGCGCCTGCGCGCCGAAGACGGAATACGTGCCGGTGCCGGTGCGGTCAGCCTTGAATTTGCCCTGCTCCAAAACGAGCCGCAGCAGTTGGTGATACTCAACCATAAGAATTTTGCTGGCGGCATTCTTGCCCGTGAGCGGCGCGGATAGGCCAATGAAATTTTTGGAGGAGCGCGGACATTCCTGTCCGCAGCAAGCCAGCGAATTGCGGGACGCATCAGGTATTCCACGAGCCTCATTGCGCAGTGGCTTGCTGCGGGCTGGAAAGCCCGCGCTCCGTGCCGCCGGTGAACAACTTGTTGAAAATTTTCTGAGAAATTTTTTGCCGTCGTGCGCCGCATCTGCTGTATTAGCGACCGCAAGCCGGAAACTTGGCGTAAAATTCGGTTCCTCACGACAAGTAGTGGTTTCCAAAAACACGGACGAATTGTGCCGTGATGGGTTCAACGAATGTTGGCCTCTGTTTTGGATCGTATTTCGTAATGTTGTCACTGAATGAACGTGTTCTATTTTTTAGCGGTCGCCGCCGCCAAGCCCAAGGATGTGGAGCTGACTTACATCTGGGAGCAGTCCACCTTGGAGGCGAAGGTCATCATCATCTTCCTGCTCTTCTTCTCCATCTTCGCCTGGTCGGTGATGGTCGCGAAGGGCGTGCAGATGCAACGTGCGAAGAAGTTGAACCGCCTGTTCGAGAATGAATTCCGCACGCAGAAACACGCGCTCGATGTCTATGACCGCAAGGTGACCGTGGAGGATTGCCCGCTCTTTGTTGTCTATCATGTGGGCTGCAAGGAAGTAGACGCGCGGCTGAAACTGCCCGAGGGCGGGCGCAAGTCGCTACTCTCGTTGAAATCTATCGAGCATGTGAAGCGCACGTTGGAGAGCGCCGTCGCCTCGCAGTCGCTGAAGTTGGAGTCGGGTTTGATTCTCTTGGCGCTGGCGGTCAGCGGCGCGCCGTTCCTGGGTTTGCTCGGCACGGTCTGGGGCGTGATGAGCGCGTTCAGCTACGTGGCGATGGCTGGCAAGGCCGACCTCGCAACGATGGCTCCCGGCGTGGCGGCGGCGCTCATTGCCACGGTGGCGGGGCTGCTCGTGGCGATTCCGTCCATGTTTGGCTACAACTATCTGGTCCACAACCTGCGCGTCCTGACGGTCGAACTGGACAACTTCGCGCAGGCCCTCGTCTCGCAAATCGAGACGGAGTATTTGAAGGACGAATGAGGCCAATGACGAATTCCGAAGGTCGAATGACGAAGGCCAAGCGATTGGCTTTTGCATTCGTCCTTCGTCCTTCGTCCTTCGTCATTGCATAACATGCGTCGTTTTTCCCAACGTAATTCGCTGGTGACGTTGAGTGAGATCAACATCACGCCGCTGCTCGATCTGGCCTTCGTGCTGTTGATTATTTTTGTCATCACCACGCCGTTGCTGGAGCAAGGCTTGTCGCTCAATCTGCCCAAGGGCGGCACGACGGATGCGGTGCTGGTGAAGGACAACATCCGCACCGTCGAGATTGATGCGCGCGGGAACTTCATGCTGAACAGTCGACGCATGACCGTGGCGCAGATCGAGGCGGAACTGGTCGCGGTGTTCGTCAAGAACCCAAATCTCGTCGTGTTCGTGCGTGCGGACAAAGACGGAAAGATTGAGCCGTTCGCAGACATCATGAACCGGTGCATTCGCAAAGGCATCACCAAGTTTTCGTTCCGCACCGCGCCGGAAAAATAAATGAATCGCTTCGAGAAAAAATGCTTCATCGGTTCCGCCACCTTTCACGGGTTGCTGCTGGTGGTGTTTTTGTTTGGCGCGGCGTTCAGTTCGCAGAATCCGCCTGCGGACGCGGGTCCAGTCATCACGATGGTGCCGAATCTTGGCGCGGCTCCGTCGGGCAACGGCGCTCCGCCACCCGCGCAGCCGGCCAAAGCTGCCCCGCCAGAACCAACTCCGGAACCGCCGCAGGCCAAGCCGGAACCGATCAAGCCTGAACCAGAGCCGGTAAAACCGAAAATCACAAAACGCGACGAGCCGAAAGAAACCGAAAAGGAAAAAGGCGATCTGCCGGTGCCGGTTAAGAAAGACACCAAAAAGGAAGTGGTCAAAGACACCGCCAAGAAATCACCGCTGGTCAACACCACCGTCGTCCGCCGCAGCAACGTCGTGGATCAGACCGCGATGAAACTGGCGGCGGCGCAGCGCGAGCGCGACTCGCGCCTGGCCCGCGCGGCGCAGGCCGCAGCACAGGCGCAGCGTGACGCCGCGCTGGCGGAGATGCATGCCATCGTGCGAGGCACCGGCACCGGGTTGGGCAACTCCCGCGTCGCCAGCCCCAACAGCATCGGCGGCGGCGGCGGCGACGGCGTGGCCTCCGGCCGCTACGGTGATGGGTTGAAAGCCATCTACGATTCCAAATGGGTTTTAAACGCCGACGCGTTCGATGACGAAGCTTCGGCCACCGTCCGCGTGACGGTGAAGCGCGACGGCACGGTGGTGTCGTCCTCAATTACCAAAACTTCGGGCAACACTTCCTTCGACCGCTCGGTGCGGACGGTTTTGAACAACGTGACCCGCGTTCCTCCCTTCACGCCGGACATGAAGGACTCGGAACGCGTGTTCACCTGGAGATTTGAAAAGAGGACAAAAGCAGGATGAGAATGATTAAAGAATTTAGTTTGCTGGCCATGCTGGTTGCCACGTTGCACGCGGCGGACGTGACCGACCTCGGCCCCATCACCCGCAACGTGGACAGCCTCGGCTTCATGAAACCCATCCCGGTGACGCTCACTGGCTTCAGCGGCGAAGTGGACGCGGTGCTGCGGAATGATTTGTCCTTCATGGGCTTCGAGTTTGTTTCGGCGGACAAGGCGCTGTTCCAAATCCAGAAGAACAGCGCGGCGGGCGTGGGCGCGAGCATCGCGCAGGTGCAATACAACAAGGCTTTCACCGGCGGCTCGACGCGGCAGCAGACGCACGCGCTGGCGGATGACATCGCCAAGACCATCACGCAAAAGCCCGGCATCGCGCAGACGCGCATCGCGTTGAAGACGCGCCCGGTGTCGTACGGCGTGGGGGAAATTTACCTCGCGGACTACGACGGGTTCAATCCGTTGCCCGTCACGCGCGACGGGGTGATTTGTGCTTCGCCGGCCTGGGCGCGGAACAACACGCTCATCTACATGTCGCACAAGCTGGCGGACAAGCCGGACATCTTCTCGCACAACCTCGCCAGCGGCGCGCGCAAGAAAATCAACCTCACGCACGGTAGCGCCTTCAGCCCGTCCGTCTCGCCCGATGGCCGGCGCGTGGCGATGATTCTCAGCAAGTCCGGCAGCCCCGACCTGTGGGTCTGCGACATTGACGGCAGCGGGTTGAAGCAACTGACCACGACGAAAGAGGACGAATCCTCGCCGTGCTGGTCGCCGGATTCGCAGACGATTTGTTTCGCCTCGCGCGAGAGCGGCAAGTCGCGGCTCTACACCGTCCCGGCGGGCGGCGGGCGGATGCAACCGCTCTCCATCGCCGGCGTCAGCAACCTGAGCGAGCCGGACTGGTCGCCCGACGGCAAATTTCTGATTTTCACGGCGAACATGGGCGGCTTCCGCATCTGTGTCGCGCCGATGGAAGGACCTCTCCGCGGAACGGCCACCACGCTGGTGGACGGCGAAGATCCGGTGTGGGCGCCCAACTCCCGCGCCGTGATGTTCGTGAAAAACGTGAACAACCGGCACGTCCTGTCGTTGCTGGATGTGCCCAGTAAAAAAACCAAAGACCTCAACACCATCAAAGGAGACGCCTCGCAGCCGAGTTGGGCGCGGTGACTCCAAAACAAAAAAACGCCCCACGAAAATGAAAACACAACACCTGTTCGCCCTCGCCCTGGGCACGCTCGTCCTGCTGACGGGCTGCAAATCACCGGAACGTTTCACCAGCCTCGGCACGCCCGGCGGCAATTCCGCGCTCGGCACGGGCCGCGAATCGCGCGCCGCCGATCTCGCGGTGAAGCCGATTGAAGGCACCGGCCTCCCGACTGGTTCGGAAGTCCAGGGTGGCCCGCTCTTGACGCCGGAATTGCCGGACGACACCGACCTCGATCAGCGTGAAAAGGATCGGAACGCCTTCTCCGCCGACACGGTCTATTTCGGCTACGACCTCGCCAGCGTGAAAACCAGCGAGGCCACGAAAATCAATCGCGTGCTCGAAACTCTCAAGGCGCGCGGCACCGGCTACGACCTCCTCATCGAAGGCCACGCCGACGAGCGCGGCACCGAGGAATACAACCGCGCGCTCGGCGAACGCCGCGCCCTCGCCATCCGCGAACTGCTCGTGAAGTCCGGCCTCGAAGGCACGCGCGTCTTCACCCGCACCTTCGGCAAGGACCAGCCCGCCGTGGTCGCGCATGACGACGCGGCCTACAGCAAGAACCGCCGGGGCGAATTCGTCCTTGTCTTGCCGAAGAAGATGATCACAACTCAGAACACGAAATGAGAATTAATTCACTTTCCACCCTGCTCCTCACGGTCGTCATCGCGACCGGCGCGTTCGGCTGCAAAAAGAAAATGGACCGCGTGACGCCGCTCCCCGGCTACGGCGGCTCCGCGAAAATCGGCGACGCGCCGCCCGGCGGACTGAACGGCGGCAACACCGTTCCCGGCGGCGATGGCATCGGCGGCAACAACGGTGCGCTGCGCGATCCGAATGGGGTCATCCCTGATCTGGGCACGCGCAGCATTGATGGCCGTCCGCAGGACCGCACGAAGTTCGCCGCGCTGACGGTGTATTTCGAATATGACCGCGCGAATGTGAAAGCCAGCGAAGCCGCGAAAGTGGCGGAAGTCGCCGCGAAGTTCAAAGCCGAGGACCCCTCGACCGATCTGCTCGTGGAAGGCCATTGCGACGAGCGCGGCACGGAAGAATACAACCGCTCGCTCGGCGAACGCCGCGCGCAGGCGTTGCGTGAGCTGCTGGTCGCCGCTGGCATCCCGGCGGAACGCGTCCACACCGTGAGCTTCGGCAAAGACAAGCCCATCGAGCCGCTCCGCAGCGAGTCGGCCTACAGCAAGAACCGCCGCGGCGAGTTCATCCTGATTCTCCCGAAGTAAGCTTCGCGGACAAAACGTGCAAAGCGGCGGTCGCAAGACCGCCGCTTTTTTATTTCCCAGGCGCACCGTCGTTCGCTTCCCGTCTCACACGAAGAAATACACAAACACCGCGAACGCCACCGCCGCCAGCCCGACCACGGCAGCGAGCGTCCAGAGTATGGAACGTTTTTGCGCGGCGAGCGAGAAGGTGGAGACGATCACGGCCGCCTGCGCGCCGAGCATCCCGAAGAAAAATTGCTGGCTGCGGCGGTGATGCCGATCCGCCGTGACGTTGCTCTTGCGGACTTGCAGTTCGATGAGATGGGCCACGGACTGGTTCAAGCGCGCTTCGGTGTCGTAGCGCGCCGCCGCGTAACGCGCGCGGGCAACGGTGAAATCACGCCGCGCCTCGACCCCGCCAGCGAGAGATTTTTCCACTCCGTCCAGCGCCTGATTCACGGGCTTGGTCGCGGCGTCGAACATTTCCGCGCGGTGGCGTACGGCACGCGTGGCCGCCTGGATGCCTTCGTCTTCCACCCCGGCCAGGGCGGCGGCGATGTCCGGCTCGGGCTGGCCGGCTTCGAGCAATTCCAAGGCGTGTTTCAGCGGTGCGGCCAGTTCGGCGGCGGGCGGCAGCGCGGGTGTCTCGCCCTTTTGCAACGCGGCGGCGGTGGCGGCGTCGAGTTTTGCGAGGAGGTCCGCGCCGGGCGGACGCACCTCGGCGGTGGCCTGAAGAACATCAAGCGTGGTGCGCTGCATGGAGCCGCGCAGGCGTTTGGCTTGGAAGAAGCCCCACTGATCGCCGGCTTTGGCCTGCTGTTGCGCGGCGAGCGACCGGGCGTATTGCGCGTGGGTCATTTCGCTGGAGGCCAGACCGGCGAGCGCGGTCGCGACCACCGTCATGATGATGGGTGTGGCGGTGAGAATTTTTCCCCATGTGGTCTGGGGCACGTCTTGTTTCAGGGCCTCGGGAATTTGTGCTTTCATGTGGTGCGGCCGGAATCGTTCCAGCGCGGCGAGGCTACCGGGGGAGATGGCGGGTTGGCGAGCGCCGTCCGCTACTTCGCGCCGGTGCCGGTGAGAACAACGGGAATGGTGCGCGCGAGAATCTTGAGGTCGAGCCAGAGGGACCAGTTGTCTATGTATTCCAAATCGAGCCGCACCCAGTCGCGGAAGTCGCTCACGTTGTTCCGCCCGCTGACCTGCCACAGGCACGTCAGGCCCGGTTTCACCGAGAGGCGGCGGCGGTGGGCGAGGTCGTCGAAGCGCTGGACCTCGTCCACGGGCAGCGGACGCGGGCCGACGAGGCTCATCTCGCCCTTGAGCACGTTCCAGAGCTGCGGCCATTCGTCGAAGCTGGTCTTGCGGAGAAATTTCCCAATGGGTGTGACGCGCGGATCGTTGGTCACTTTGAAGACGGGTCCGCTCATCTCGTTGTATTGCTCCAGCTCCTTTTTCAACTGCTCGGCATCGCTGACCATGGTGCGGAACTTGAGCATGGTGAACGGCTCGCCGTGCAGCCCGGCGCGTTTCTGGCGGAAGAGCGCGGGGCCGTGCGAGCTGCGCCGGATCAGCAAGGCGATGATGAGAAAGGGCAGCCACGCGAAGAAGAGCAGGAAGAACGCGCCGAAGAAATCAATGCCGCGCTTGACCATGCTCTGCCAGGAGATGTCGGGCGCGGAATGGAAGACCAGCATGGGCCGGCCGTTCAGGTCGTCGAAGACGGTGCGCGAGATGTTGGTCTTGAAGAAGTCGGCGATTAGCCAGGCTTCGAGACCTTCGAGTTCGCAGGCTTGCACGGCCTTCTCGACCTCGCCGAAGTAGGTGTGCTGGGCGTTGATGATGACGCCACTGGCGGAGTGGTCGTGCAGCATTTTGATGAGCCGCTCGACGGAGTATTCGTTCAGGTCGAGTTCGCCGATGACTTCGATGGCCTCGTCGGGACGGTCGGCGAGTTCTTCGCGCAGGCGCTGAGTGTCGTCGCGCGAGCCGATGAGGATGAACTTGCGGCGGTATTGCGCCTGGCGGATCCGGCGCTTGGTGTAGGCACGGGTGAACTCTTCGGAAATGAACACGAGCAGGAAACCAAACACGCCGAAGAGCAGGATGACGCCACGGGCCAGCAGCTCCTTGCCGAGAAAGGTGGCGATGATGACGAGCATCGTCGTGATGACCGAGGCTTTGAGCAGCCGCCACGCGGTGTCGCGTCGTCCGGGGATGAGCGGGCGGGCATAGAAGCCTTGCGATTCCAGGACCAGCGGCACGCCGGGGATGAGCACGACGTAGAGCCACTGGAAGTCGGAAAACGGCTCGATGACGTGGCTGGGATTAAACGCCTCCCAGCCGAAGCGGCTGTGGATGAAGTGACTGAGGCCGAAGAGGTCGAAATCCCAGGCGTTGCGCGTCCAGTGCGCGAGCCAGAGCGCGACCGCGAACAAGGTGGTGTCCTTGAGCTGGTGCAGCTGGTTCCGCAGTTGTCGGTTACGACGCAGCATGTTCAGTTTTCACGGCACTTCAGACCGTCTGGTTGTAGGCGAGGGGGAAACATGCACGCAACTCCGAAGGTTCACGGTGCTTCCGCCTGCGCCACTTTCCCCGGCTCGGCCGCGTGAATTCCCGGCACGGCGGCGGCGATGAATTCCTTCATGCGCTCATACGTGGCCTCCTCCGCGCCCGGCTCGCACCGCGCGGAACAAATCACATACGCCCAGCGCTGGAGCACGCCCGTCTTCAACATGTCGCGCGCCATCCACCACATCCGCTGCCGGTGCTCGGCTGTGACCTCGCCATCCGCCACGAACCAATACACAAACACCCCCGCCTCCCGCCGCACGGACTCCCCGTCCCGCACCGTGCGGCCCAGCGTCAATTTCATCACGGGCAACTCCTGCGCCTGCGGACCAGCAATGCGGATGGTCTGCGGCTCTGTCTTCAAAATGTCGAACCCGCTGCCGCGCAAACAATACTGCGGCTTGTGAATGCTGCTGCGGTCCGCGCCCATCAGCACGACCTGCATGTCGAGCGCGAGGCCGTTGGTCTGTCCGTACATCCGGTGGCCGTACACCGTGTCCCTCGGCAGCGTCTCCCAGGTCATGTGCGCGATGGGAAAATCGCGCGACTCGAAATCCAGCACGCGCGCCGGCAGTTGCACGCGGCTCTCGGCAATGCGCCGGGGTTCGTTCGTGGACGCGCCCAGATCAATGGAGAACATCGGCTTCGCCTCCACGCGCACCCCGGGCTGGCCGAGCCTCTGCCGCGTGTGCTGCGTGGCGAGGAAACCCGCCATGACCGCCGTGATGAGGAGCACGGTCGCCCCCAGCGCCCAGGCGGGGCGCGGCACGAAGCTCCCGCGCGTGCTCACGTCGCCCGCGCGTTCGCCGTCCTCGCGCAGCCAGCGTGCGAGCAGCATCATGCCCACAAAGGCCGGGAGGTAGGCGGCGAGTTTAATCACGGAATGATCATGCACTAGCGCGCCGAGCGCCTGGGCCGCAGCGCGGGCCTCGGTCAGTGGTTGCTTGGCCGCGACCATTTCATCGTACTTCCAACTGGCCGCGATCACGATGCTCATCAGGCGGATGACGTTGCCGCAAATGGCCAGCGGCACGGCCGAGGCGATGAGCGCCGCGCGCTTCCAATTCGATTGAAAGGCCGTGAAGCCAAATACGCAGCCGAGCATCAGCATCGTCGTGAGGCTGCGCAGCCCACTGCAGGCGGCCTCAACGTTGTAGCTGAAATGCCCGCCCGCGCTATCAATGAGCGTGCCCTTCTGCACCACGGCGAAGCCCGCGACATGGCTGATGAGGACGGTGATTTTCGTGGCCAGATAACGCAGCGGCAGCGTGAGGCCCTCCAGTTCGCCCGTCAGCGGCATGGCGAAGGCGAACAAAAAATATGGGAAGAACAGCGCGCGCCACATGGCCCAGCCCCAGAGCATTCCGAGGATGGCATACAGCCCGAAAAAGAAGCCGATGACCGAGAGCCGCGTCTGCTGCACGGTGTAGCCGGCCAGATGCAGGAGCGCGCCGAGGAGCAGCAACAGCAGCGGCGGCCACCAGAAGCGTTTCGGCGCGGCGGCCAGTTCCGCGCGCTTCCACCAGAGCAGCGCGAGCACACCGGGCAGGATGAACATGCCAAAATTATCGTCCGTGGACTGCTCGTAGGAATTTTTCAACCAGCCAAACAGCGAGCGCGTGTTGATGTAGCCGAGCGTGGGATTGCCGTAGAAATGGAAGAGCGCGACCCAGCCCAGCACCAGGATGCCGAGCAGCGCCTTGTGCGGAATGGCGTCGCCGAACGCGCGCAACTCTGCCAGGAAACCGCGCGCGGGAACGGTGGCGCTCCCGCTCGCGGGCGTGGGCGTCGAGTCTGCTTGGTTGTCGGATTGCATGGGCGCAGCCATCTGAGCAGAAAGCGGGCGGACTGTTCAAACAAAGTTCCGTCTTCCCAGATGGACAACTTAATCATTGGCCCGGCCCGCGAAATGGATTCCCATGAATACCGTTCCACCAAATGAATCCAAGAAGCCCATGCGCTTTGGTTTGCTGCTGACCCTCGGCCTCGCCGTCTCGGCCCAGGCCGCGCCCGCGCCTGTGGACTACGGACGCGACGTGCGGCCCATTCTCTCCGAGAACTGTTTCTACTGCCACGGCCAGGACGCGAACAAGCGCAAGGCCAAGCTCCAGCTCAACACCCGGGCCGGCCAGCGCACCAACGACATCGTGGTGCCCGGCCAGCCGGACAAAAGCGAACTCGTGAAGCGCCTCTTCTCCACGGTCGAGGACGAGCAGATGCCGCCGCCGGACTCGAACCGTTCGCTCACGGCGGCGCAGAAGGAACTGCTCCAGCGCTGGGTCGCGGAGGGCGCGAAGTTTGAGGGGCACTGGGCGTTTGAACCGTTGGCGCGGCCCGCCGTGCCGGGTGGGAAAGTAATCAGTAAGACAGTGATCAGTAAGTCATTGAGCGCATCGAAATCCGGGAAGCTCCAGACTGATTCACTGATAACTGACTTACTGATTGCTCCTCCCCCAAACCCCATCGACGCCTTCGTCCTCGCGAAGTTGCAGCAGGAAAAAATCTCGCCCTCGCCCGAAGCCCCGCGCGAGACGCTCATCCGCCGCGTGACGCTCGACCTCACCGGACTGCCGCCCACGCCCGCCGAAGTCGACGCCTTCCTCGCCGATAAAAAGAGCGGCGCGTACGAGCGCGTCGTGGATCGTCTGCTGGCGTCGCCGCACTACGGCGAGCGCATGGCGTTGCCGTGGCTCGACGCCGCGCGCTACGCCGACTCGAACGGCTTCCAGCAGGACGGCGACACCTTCCAATGGATCTGGCGCGACTGGGTGGTCAAGGCGTTGAACGAGAACATGCCGTTCGATCAATTCACCATCGAGCAGCTCGCCGGCGATTTGCTGACGAATGCCACGGTGGAACAGAAAATTGCCACTGCCTTCAACCGCAACCACATGCTGAACGGCGAGGGCGGCGCGATTCCCGAGGAGCAGCGGCACGTCGCGCTCTTCGACCGCGTGGACACCACGGCCACGACCTGGCTCGGCCTGACCGTGGCCTGCGCGCAGTGCCACGATCATAAATACGATCCCATCACCCAGCGCGATTACTACGCGATGATGGCGGCGTTCAACAACCTGCCCGAGAGCGGCACCGTGCCCGGCGTGCCCTTCAAAGTGCGCGTGGCCGAGCCAGTGCTGGATGTGGCGTCGCCGGAGCAGAAGGCGAAGCTCGCCGACCTGAAGGCGCGCGTCGCCGCGATGAAGGAGCAGGAGAAGAATTACACGAACGAACTGGCCGCGCTGCAGCAGGAATGGGAGGACGCGGTGGTGGTGGATGAAAATTTCCCCGACGCGGCCATTCGTGATTTCGCCAAACTGCCGCGCAACGAAACGCCCGCGCGCCGCGAGTCGAAACTGAAAGCCTACTTCAACGAGCACGTCCTGCCGAAGCTCGAGAAAAGTCCCGCCGCCGATCTGGCGAAGCTGGAGAAGGAGTTGAACACCTTCCGCAATGACGAATACCCGCGCGTGATGATCATGGCCGAAACGAAGCCGCGCGACACCTTCCTGCTCGACCGCGGCAACTACGAGGCGCGCAAGGAGCAGGTGAAATTCGCCACGCCCGGTTTTCTTCCCTCGATGCCCACGAACCAGCCGCGCAACCGCCTCGGCCTCGCGCGCTGGCTGGTCAGCGCCGAACAGCCGCTGACCGCGCGCGTGATCGTGAACCGCCAGTGGCAGACCTTCTTCAACATTGGGCTGGTAAAAACTAGCGAGGATTTCGGCACGCAAAGTGAATCGCCCGTCCATCGCGAACTGCTCGACTGGCTGGCGACAGAGTTCACGCAGCCCAGCGTGCCGCCAGCGTCTCGCTGGTCGGGCGGACGCCAGCGAGACGCTGGCGG
>JAYVQC010000122.1:0-26335 GCA_043757045.1 Akkermansia sp.
TTTGCCTGGACCAACGCCGTCTTCGACAACCTCTTCGACAACGCCACCCTGTTCCAGATCGCCGACCTGACCACCGGTCACAACGGCTACACCACCAACGTCACCCGCTTTACGCCTCTCGCTGGCAATGACGTGATCGTGACCAACGTGACCCTCGGCTACGACGTCGGCCCGCTCGGCCGTGTTTACCTGCCCGACAGCAGCCCGTTCCAGAACGCGGGCAGCCGGGGCGGACGCGCCGCCGGACTCTACTGGCACACCGCCACCGCCAACCAGCAGCCCGAAACCAACAGCACCGTGGACCTGGGTTTCCATTATGTCGCGCTCGATTCCATGAATGCTTCCACCGGCTTCCCGCTCGACTACGACCTGAACGGAATCGCCAACTACGTGGAAGATTTTGACGGGCATTTTTCTATTGATGCAGACTTGGCGAGCCTGCGTGGACAATCGAATGCGAACTTGGTGGCGTACGACCCGCTTGGACCCACCAGCCGTCGAACCCCGCTGATCATTTCTGAAATCAAGTATGGCGCGGCTGCCAATTCCCAGTACATCGAAATCTACAACACGCACCATTTGCCGCAGACACTTGATGGATTCACCTTCGTCGAGCCCAAGAACGGATTCGTTCATTTTACGTTTCCCACTGGCAGCGCTGTCAATTCGCGGTCATTCGCTGTTGCGTTCCCCCTCGCTCTTCCTCTCGCGAGCGGCCAACGATTGCAACTCCGAAATGCCAGGGGAGCAGTCCTGCTTGAAGTGAATTACGACAACCAGGCTCCTTGGCCAAAAGCGGCAAATGGAACTGGTCACACGTTGGTCCCCGCTCACCCAACCTACGGTGAGGCGGATGCCCGAAGCTGGGCTTCCAGCTTCATCAATTCTGGCTCGTATCTCTCATCGGACGTAACCCAAACCAACCTTCTGAGCCTCGTCAGGGTGAACGAAATTCTCATTAATCCAACCAACAGCCAAAAACAGTTCGTGGAGTTGTTCAACGCTGGCAACAATTCCGTCAATATTTCAGGGTTGCGACTGAGCGCGAGCAAAACTCAACTCAACCAATTTGTCCTACCCACAAACACGATTCTCCCAGCCCACAGCTTTCTTTGCTTCATGCAGGGAGTGAACGCCCCAGGGCTGGGCCTGATGAAAACGAATGGAGACACCTTGTACTTCAGTTCGTCCGTCGGCGGGGTCACGCGAGTCCTCGAAGCGGTGAGTTTTGAAGGCCAATCCCCTGGCGTTTCATACGGTCGTTTTCCCGACGGTGCCGAAGAGTTTCACGAGTTGAACGCGCGGACACCGAAAGCAACTAACACCCCGCCGTTTACCCGCGACATTGTCATCACGGAGATCATGTTCAATCCAATCTTCCCCGTTTCGACAAACGAGTTCGTTGAAATTTACAACCGTGGAAGTACAAGCCAAAACCTTAACTTGTGGGGAATCAGGGGTACGCCACTAAAGTTTCCGAGTGTTAATATTCCGCCACAAGCTTATTTTGTTATCGCGTACGACGCTGCCGCGTTGGCACTCGCCTACCCCGGTCTAACGAACGGCGTAAACCTTTTTGGGGACATGGCTCCCAAAACTTTGGCGAACGCTGGGCAACTAATCGCGCTTACTAACGCGCAAGGGTTGGTGATCGATGAGGTCAGTTATTTCGGTGGGGGCCGCTGGGGCAAATGGGCCGCTGGCGGCGGGGCCAGTCTCGAGCTTAGGGATTTGCGCAGCGACAATCAGCGTGCGGCCAATTGGGGTGACAGTGCGCCACCGACGAACACTCCCTGGGATTCCATGTCGGTGACGGGATTGGTTGCGAACGGAGACGGCGCGGGAAATGTGAATCGGCTGGAAATGCTGATGCTGGACGGCGGGGAGTGCCTTGTGGATGACATCGAAGTTCGAAACTCAGCGGGGGTCAACTTGCTGGCCAACGGAACATTTGATGCCGGGGGTATGCTCTCCAGCCTGGGCTGGACGGCGGAGGGCCACCACGATCTGAGTACGGTAACGAATGGACTCGGCACGGCTGGCACGGCCTGCCTGTCGCTCAACGCTTCTGGTCGGGGCGATTACTTGGCGAACCGCCTGCACCACGCGCTCAATTCCACGTTCAGCGTCGGGAGCACCTGCATCATCTCCGCCAAGATCAAATGGCAGCGCGGACACCCGGAATTAGTGTTCCGACTGGCGGGCGGTTATTTCGAAGCTGTGGGGCGGATGACCATCCCCACGGAACAGGGTACACCGGGTCGCGCCAATTCTGTCGCGCAAACCAACTTGGGACCGGCAATTTACGATGTGCAGCATTACCCGCCGGTACCGCTGTCGAACGAGATTGTGACTATCACGGCCCGCGTCAGCGATCCCGATGGTGTTCAAAGTCTTCGGCTGAAGTACCGGCTTGACCCGGCCACCAATTATGGAGTCTTGCCGATGCTGGACGATGGAAATGCCGGAGCCATGAGCGGCGATGCCGTGGCGCTGGATGGCCTCTATACAGCAGTTCTGCCACGCCAACAGGTGGCAAACATCGCATTTGTCATCGAAGCGGTCGATGCGTTCGGTGCCGTTACACGTTTTCCGACCGAGGAGGCACAGTATCCTGGCGACCGATGGAGACGTGAGTGTGTCGTTCGCATCGGTGAAGGAACGAACAGCAGCAGCTTCGGCAGTTATCGCCTGTGGTTGACCTCATCCAATTTCAACCGCTGGGCAACGCGCGGGCAGGCTCATAATGGACCGATTGACCTCACTTTCATCAACGAGAATCGGACCATCTATAACGCGGGCGTGCGGTACGCCGGTTCCTTTGGACACAGCAGCTTTTTCACCTCCCCTTTGGGTCTGGTTGGTTACAGCCTTTCCTTTCCGGGCGACGAACCGTTTCTCGGCGCATCGGCGCTGAATTTGGATTACGACGACTCCGATGGAGGACACGGAAACGCGAAGACACTGCAAAGCGAGCAACTCGCCATGCGCATTGCCGATGGATTGGAACTACCAAACCACTACCGTCGTTTTGTGGAACTTTACGTTCATGGCAGCAAAAGGACCGGCGGGACTGTTGCTTACGAGGATACGCAGGGGCCAAACACCGATTTCATAAACGAATGGTTCCCCACGGCAGACTTGACCAAAGGGGCTGAGCTTTTTGGCATCAATTACTGGATAAGTAACTATCGTAACTACCAAAGCAACATGAGCGTTGGTTTCATCCCGGGCTCCTTGATCCGCACAAGCCGGGGCTGGCCGGGGACCACCAACACTAGCCTGGATATTCCACGTTACCGTGTTCTGTGGGAACCTCATGCGTTGCATGGCAGGGGCGAGAACTACAATGCCCTGTCCAACGTGATCGTCGCGGTGGAAAATCCAGCATCCTCCGGTTACATTTCAAATGTGGAAGCTTTGGTTGATGTCGAGCAATGGATGCGCGTCTCCGCGTTCGAGCGGGCCTTGGGGAATTTCGACAGCTACGGCTGGGACAACGGGCAGAACATGTTTGGCTTCCACGATCTGACGGGCGGGCAGCGATGGCAGTTGTTGATGACCGATTTCGATACGGTTTTTTCCAGCGTGGCCCCGCGCATTGGACCAACCGCAGCCCCCTTGGAGAACACCTACAACACGGAACCCAAGCTGGCAGAGATGCGTGCCAACCCCGCCTTTCAACGCGCGTTTTGGCGAAGCATATACGATTTGGCGAACACGAACGATGGCATCCTACTGACCAACACCATCTGGCCTATTTACTACGGAAGCGCTTATGAGCTTGCCAGCAATGGCTACTCGCCGGAATGGACCGTGCCGCTGGGTGGCACCAATGGAGAGAACTGGATTGGGGTCGCCGACGTGGATTGGATCGCCCAACGGCAAACCAACCTGTGGACGGTGTGGCTGCCACCGGTGCGACCGCCGTTCACGAATCTTAATTCCGCAAATTTTCGAGTAACCAACGTCACCACCATCAACTTGGCTGGAATCGCTCCGGTGGAAGTAAGGGGCCTCTCGTTAAATGGGACGAATGTTATTGTGTCTTGGACCACGGTGACGAACTGGCAATTCGCCACCCCCGTGGCGCTGGGGTCCAACTACCTGGAGGTTGTCGGTTATGGACGAAAAACAAACAGTCTGCCGGTTCGGGATTTGGGAGGATATACGCTGCGAATCTCGATCACGAGTACGAACTGAAAACCGCTATGAAACAACTTTTTTTCACTCTAGCTGTCGCTTGGCTTGTCGTTTCCTCGGGATTAGCTGGCCCGCCGCAAATCGTCTGGTCCGAGAATACCTCATATGGATTGAGAACGGTGGCCCTTTCGGCGGATGGGAGCCGTGTAGCGGCTGGCGTTTACTACAACGTTTTTGCGTTGAGTGCGACTAATGGGGCTTTGCTGCGTCTCATTTCAGTTGGGAACAATGTACCCACCGGCGTGGCCCTTTCCAGCAATGGCAATCTGGTCTTTGCCGGAATGGGGGATGAACAGACCCGCCTCTGGCGAATTTCCGATGGAGCGCTTGTTTGG
Organism: Akkermansia sp.; assembly: GCA_043757045.1. Taxonomy (GTDB): domain Bacteria; phylum Verrucomicrobiota; class Verrucomicrobiia; order Limisphaerales; family SIBH01; genus JANNGC01. The sequence goes on from JAYVQC010000122.1 coordinate 4,539, forward strand.
GGCTATCCCGGGGGCAACAAAACCATTTACGGCGTGGACATGTCCACGGACGGCCTCTATTGCGCGAACACGACAGACTATCGCATCAACCGGCGCAGTGCCGCCACTGGAGCCGGTTATCCGGTGGGACCCCACGAGGACACTTCAACCTGCGTGTCGTTTTCCCCCAACAGCCAGCGCATCGCCTCCGGCAGCAGCGACTTTACGGCGCGGGTCTGGCGCACCAGCGATGGCGCGGCCATGCAAACCATGACCGGCCATGAAGGGGGACTTTACTCGGTGGCTTTCTCGCCGGATGGGGCGCTGCTGGCCACGACCAGCGGCGATGGCACGGCCAAAATCTGGAACGTCACCAACGGCGTGTGCCTGCAAACCATTCCCAGCGGCGGGGACATGGCGCGTTTTACGGCCAACGGCGAACTGCTTGTCACGCTCACCGACACGGTCTTCAACCTCTGGCGCGTGTCCGACGGTCGGCATGTGGCCAGCATGGAAGGCACCGGCGCGGTGCGATTCGACATCGCGCGCACCGGCAGATACTTCGTTTATGGCACGCTCAACGGTGTCGTAACCCTGGCCTACATGCCGCTGATGCTCGACACCATCACGCGCCAAGGCAACGAAACCGTCCTGCAATGGCAAGGCGGCAGCGGCCTCTACCAGGTGCAAACGAATGCGAGCTTCGCCACCAACGGCTGGCAGAACCTTGGTCCCGCCACCACCAACACCATCGCCACGAACGTCAGCACCGCCACCCGGTTCTTCCGCGTCCAAAGCCTCCCCAATCCGTGAACTTCGCGGCTCGCCTTTGGTGCCGGTCCCGGTAGCATCAGGCCATGAAACACCCGTCGCTACATGCCGGCTGGCTGGGGATAAAAAGCGAGCGCCAGACCCGCCACGCAGAATACATCGAAGAATTGTCGTTTGTGAGGACTGACCCCTTTCCAGACGTTCCGGCCAATGGCAGTTTTGGAAATGGTTCTTTCAATGGATCGCTGGAGCGAGTCAACCGGTCTTGGCCTGGCACCACCAACAAGTCGCTCGACATCCCCCGCTATCGAATCACCTGGGAGCCAAAAGCCCTTTCGAGTTCGGGTGAGGACTTTAGCACCCTGTCGAACCTGATCGTCGGAGTGGAAAGCACGAACTCGTCGGCGTATCTTTCCAACGTGGAAAACCAGGTGGATTACGAACAATGGATGCGGGTGCTGGCGTTCGAGCGAGCTGTGTGCAACTTCGACAGCTACGGCTACCACAACGGCCAGAACATGTTTGCATACCACGATCTGAAGAACGGGCAGAAGTGGAAACTCTTGATGACCGATTTCGACACCGTGTTCAGCTACGGTCTCAGTGACAGCTTCAACGGTGTCTGGGTTAACGCCGATCCGTTTTACAATGCCGACTCCTCAATCGTGGCGCGGGAACCACGCGTCGAGGACATGAAAAACATCCCAGTTTTTCGCCGCGCCTTCTGGCGCTGTCTTTACGATCTGGCGAACACCAATGACGGCGTGTTCCTGCCAAGTTTCATCGGGCCGATTTTCTCGGGGAATCAGGCGGTCTTGCTGACCAACGGCTACACTCAGCCGACAGCCACGAACGACCAACGGTTAGACCTAACGTGGATTGCCAACCGGCGGGCGTACTTGTGGGGCCGCCTGCCAGAAGCACGCCCCTCCTTTCTGGCCGGCATCCAAACTTTCAACACCAACACTTACTTTGCCACGCTCACCGGAACGGCTCCCGTCGAAGTCAAAGGTTTCAAGATCAATGGCAACGTGATGGCGGTAACGTGGACGACCGTCACCAACTGGAGCCTTTCTGGAACTTTGCCCACAGGAACACTTACTCTTTCTGGATTTGATCGTAAGACCAACGAACTACCCGTTCGGGACAAAGGCGATTACACAACCAACTTGACCGTTTTTCCATGAACTGACGTTTTATGAAAACTCTATCACTTGCTTTGCTTTTTGCCGGGTCAATGCACTCCATGAACGCAGCCATACTGGCAGACGTAATATGGAAAACAAACGGACACCCCAATTGGGTTTCGTCGTTGCGATTTAGCCCAGGTGGCATTTCGTTCGCATCCGGCAGTTACAGTGGTCCGGCAAAATTGTGGAGTGTTTCAAATGCGCTTCTGCATATATTTGCTATTCCAGTCAATGATGTTGTCACCGTAGCTTTTTCTGCGGATGGAGCGCGGATGTTCGGGGGAGGCGGCAGCGGAGGGCACCGTGCATGGCGGGTCGCAGACGGTGCAGTTTTTTACACCCGAACAGGACCGTCCTTCGGCGAAGCCGCCTATTCGCCGGATGGGACAATGCTTGCGCTCGCACGCTGGCAGGCGAGTCTGGTTCTTCAGCACGCGGACACTGGGGCAGGTATCAGGTTTGTTGGCGATGATGACTTTCTTGCCCGCAGAGTTGATTTTTCACCGGACAACACGCTCCTTGCATCGTCTGGCGACGATTCAACGGCTCGTTATTGGCGCGTCAACGATGGCCTGCTCGTCCAAGAATTTTCTAATCATCCCGGCCCCGTCGCCTTCACGCCGGACGGCAAATACTTCGTCATGGGCAACACGGACGGCACCGGCACCTTCTGGGACGTGCAGACCAACGGCATCGCACGGATTTTCCCCGCGTGGGGCAGCACCGTGCGCTTCAGCGCCAACGGCAAAATTCTCGTCACCGTCAACGGCCCGCTCGTCAACCTCTGGCGCGTCGCCACCGGCGCGCTTCTGGCCAGCTACGACACCGCCCCCGACGGCAATGCCCTCTCCCTCGACGTCTCACCTGACGCCCGCCTCTTCGCTTACGGCACCTATAACGGCAGCGTGGTCCTCGCCCGGATGCCCGTCACCCTCGACACCATCACGCGCACCGGAAACGAAACGGTTCTTAATTGGCAAGGCGGCAGCGGCCTCTACCAACTGCAAGCGAACACGAACTTCACCACCAACGGCTGGCAGAACCTCGGCCCTGCCACCACCAACACCGTCGCCACCAACGTCAGCACCGCCACCCTCTTCTTCCGCGTGCAGAGTTTGCCGAATCCGTAACGGCGCGCGGACTTTCAGTCCGCAGCACGATTGTCATTCCAAGCGCGTACGAACCGGTCGCAGCACACCCGTTTCGCCATTCCAAGAGTTGTGTCGAAATCCTTCTCTTCAGACCCGGGGCCACCACGGGAGATTTCGCATCACGCCGAAGGCCACCACCACGGCCGCCGCCACCCAAATCCAGCGCGCGCTCTGGAACGGCTGCGGAAACTTTTGGCCGGTCAACCGCGCCAGCAAAAACCGCGCGCCGAAAAATCCGGCCAGCGGCAGCGCCAGCACCAGCAGCGGATTCAGCGCGAACGCGGAGCGCAGGTTCCCGTGCAGCAGTTGATGCGTGGCCCGCAGCCCGCCGCAACCGGGACAATCCCACCCCGTGAGCACTCGGAAGAAGCAGCGCGGGAAAAACCCGTGCTCGGCGGGATTGAAGAAAAACAACACCCCCGCCAGCGCCGCCGCCACGGCGAGGACGGTTAAAAAACAAACCCGGTCGCCCCCGCGCGACGCGGCGACGACCGGGGAAATTTCTTTCATGCTCAACGGAAAGCGGACTTCACGCCGGGCTTATTCAGCACAATGAGAATCCAAACTCCGACCGGCAGGCCCACGCAACAGCATGCCGAGGTGCAAGGCAGCATGGACAGAATCGTGGCGGTCAGGACCAGGCCGCGACTCTCCAGCTTTCGCATTTTCGTGGAGGCGAAAATGATGAGAGCGCTGATGCCCAGGCCGAGGAAGTTCACCACCAGCCCCAGGCTGCCCGTGGTCATCTCCACGATCTGGCGCAATTGCGGGGGAATGTCCTGGGTGTTCCGCGCGCCGGCGCCGAGCAAATGCGACAGGAGCGAAAGCACCGCCGTCACCGCACACAAAATGCCCACCACCAGCAACCCCGTGGCGGGACCGCTGATCAGCCGGGCCGCGTCCACGTCTGGCCCACCGGAAAAAACCTGGCCACCGGGAGCCGCCGTGGGACCGGAGGCAAATTCGGCAAACGTCGCGAGCGGACGCCAGTCCGTCTGGCCCTCGGCTTGCAGCAGCGTCTGGGCGTTGGCGCGGCCTTCGGCCACCCAGCGTCGTATTTCGTCCGCGCTGACCGGCCCGTATTCTTTTTGATCCGCTCCGATGATTTTGTACATGCGTTGCTTCCTTTTTCTTTTAGGCAGGGCATGAGTGGCAGAACCGCGCGGGCAATCCAATCTGAAAAAACGACGTGCGGATATTCTGGTTCACAGAGCGAGCCTTGAAGTCCCGGCGGTCCGTGCGCCGCCGGCTACTCCGTCAGCAGTTGGAGGAAGTTCAGCCCGGTGTTGGTGAGTTCCCACGCCGCGCCACGCCGCGTGACGAGTTTGCGGCAGGGGTTGCGCTGCTGCTCGGCGGCGTTCACCGAGAACAACTGGTAACGCTGCTTTGACTTCAACTCGCTGGCGGCGCGCGGCGTGAGTTGGATGGGCACGGCGTTCGCGTCGAGCGCGATTTCGTAACCGGCCACGCCTTCCTTCTGCGCGAGCGAATTCGGGCGAATGAGAGCAGGATAACGTTTGGGGAAGGAGAAGTTCGCGTCGCGCACAATGACGCGGCACAGCTCGGGACGGCTCTGCACAAATTTCAAGAAGCTGAACTTCGCGCCCTGCGCCTGCTGTTCGAGGAAGACGAGGCGCGGATCGAGACCGATTAAATTCATCCCGTTCCAAATGCCGTGGTCGTCCGGTTGCTTGGGATGCTCCTTCTTGTACCACGTCGAGAAGCGGTCGCTGACGAAGAGGTTGATCTCGAAATGAACATGGGCGCGTTCGAGCGAGATGCGTTCGCCGGTGTTGCTGGTGCGGCCCATGGTGGCGATGACTTCACCGGCCTGCACGCGCTGCCCGGTTTTCAATCCGCCGGCGAACGCGCTCAAGTGGGCATAGACCGTGAAGACTTCTAACCCGTCAATCGTGTGCCGCAGGACGATGTATTTTCCGTAGTTCGAGGCGCTGGCGCGCGGGTTGAGGTAGGCCACCGTGCCTTCGGCGGAGGCCAGCACGGGGTCGGTCGGCTCGCCGCGCTTGTCGCGCTGGAGGCAGCGGATGTCGAGGCCCTCGTGCATCTGCCAGCCCTCGCTGCGGACACACCCGAAGGTGCCGCTCTCCCAACCGCGCCCGGTGGTGCCGACGAAGAATTTCTCACCGCCGTCCTTTGCAAAGAGCGCGCGGTTGGCGGTGGGCAGTTGAAAGGGTTGGGCGGAAGCAGAAACTCCAAAGCCCAAAATCCAAAAACCAAACAAAATCCAAAACCCAAAATCCAAAGAAGCGCGCGGATGGAGACCGCCTTGATTGAAGTTTGAAGTTTGGATCTTGTTTGGAATTTGGAATTTGGGCTTTGGAATTCTTTTCACTTGTCCACCGAAGTTGGGAACGGCCAGTTGTCCTTCCGCTTGATCTTCCGCACTGCGTTGTTCAGCCCGCGCACGATGCGCTCGGCCTCCTCGCGCGTGCAGTCGGGCGTGAAAACCAGTTCGCCCGTGCTGTTCTTGCCCGTCACGAGCGGCGCGGCCAGCCAGCGGTGCGCGCCAAATTCACTGTGGATGGCCAGGTGCCGGCCCCGGTTCATGACCGTGGTGCGCTCCAGAATCCACGAGCCTTGCCGGTCAAATTTCACCCGGATGACGAAGCCGCCGCGCTGCTCCTCGACGGTCGCGGCCTCGACGTTGTTCTCGTCCAACAGCGGCTCGCGCTCGACGTTCAGCAAAACGGGCGAGGCGCGGATGACGGAGATGGCGGACGACATGTCGGCCTGTCCGCTGGTCTCGGCGTGGACGCGGAGGTTGCTCAACTCCTTCTTTTTTTTGCGCTCCTCGGTCGTGCCGCAGCCCGCCCCGAGGGCCAGAACCAGCAGCACGAGAAAGCATTTGAACACCGGCGCGCGTCTCTTCATAGTCGCGGCCAAACAAACGGATTAACAAATCAAAGTAAAGCAACTATGGGCCAGCAAAGTAACAAGACGATCAAGCGCGCACGCCGCAACGCCTACAACAAGCGCCAGAAGGAAATCGTGAAAGCAAAGAAGACGGCGAAAAAGAAAAGTTAAACGGTTTTCACAACCAGAAGGCGGACTCGCGAGAGTCCGCCTTTTTTTATTGCCGGGCCACGTCGGCCTCGGCGCAGGCGGGGAACAATTCCTCCAGCGCCGTCGCGAGGTCTTCGCTGCTGTAGGGCTTGGGCATCACGCCCGCAAAGCCGAAATCACGGAAGTTCGCCATCACCGGATCATTCGAGTAGCCGCTGGAGACAATGGCGAGAACTTCGGGATCGCGCGCGCGCAGTTCGCGAATCATGTCTTTCCCGCCCATGCCGTTTGGCACCGTCAGGTCCGCGATGACCGCGCCGAAGGGTTCACCCCGGTCGCGCGCGGACTCGTAAAGCTGGATCGCTTCCGCACCGTCCGCCGCGGTTTCGACGGTGCAGCCGAGGCGTTGCAAGAGTTGCACGGCGAGTTTGCGGATGGGCAGTTCGTCGTCCATGACCAGCACGCGGCGCGGGCCGGCCTCGGGACGGAGCGCGCGCGGACGCGGCGCGGGCAGCGCGACGGGTGCCTCCGCCGCCGGTAGATAAACGTGGAAGACCGTCCCCTGCCCCGCAATGGATTCGACGCGAATCTGCCCCTCGTGTTTCCGCACGATGGAGTAGGCGGTGGCGAGTTCGAGTCCGTGGCCCTGTTTCTTCGGGCCGAAGTAGGGGTCAAAAATTCGCGGCAAACTTTCCTGCTGAATGCCCGCGCCATAATCGCGAATGGACACGCGCACGTAGCGGCCCGGTTTCAGGAAGAGCAACGGGTCGCTGTCGATCTGCTGGTTGAAAACATGGATGTCGAGCCGGGGGTCTGCGCTCATGGAGGCGCGCGCGTAACGAATCAAATTCTGCAACACTTGCACGATTTGCGCCTCGTCGGCCTCGACGGACCACAGCCCGTCGCCAAAGTAAAATCCCGGCGTCACCGCGCCGTCCTCCAGCACGCGCGCGGCACAGTCCCGGGCCAGCGGCGCGAGTTGCACGGGCTTTTTAATCGGAGCGCCGCCGCGCGCAAAGGTCAGCAGGCGTTGCGTCAGCTCGCGCGCGCGCAGCGAGGCCTTCTCCGCCTCGACGAGCGAGTCACCGACCGGCCGCCCCATACCGTCCGCGAGGCGCGCGAGCGAGATGTTGCCGAGGATGACCGTGAGCACGTTGTTGAAATCATGCGCGATGCCGCCCGCGAGCAGGCCGATGGATTCGAGCTTGCCCGCCTTTTGCAACTCGGCCTCCACGCGCAACCGTTCCGTGATGTCGCGGAACACGAGCACCGCGCCGAGGATGCGTCCGTCGTGGTCGGTGATGGGGGCGAAGGATTGCGAGATGGGACGCTCGCCTTCGCCACGGGCCGAGAGCACGGTGTCGCGCGCGGGCGGCGGCGCTTCCCCGTCCAGCACGCGTGGCAACAATTGCGCGTTGGTTTCCCCGACCTCCGGCCCGTCGGCGCAAAAGACTTCCTCCAGCGGACGGCCCACCGCGAGCGTCGCCGTCCAGCCGGTGAGACGTTCGGCCACCTGGTTGAACAGCACGATGCGCCCGCGCACGTCCGTCGTGATCACGCCGTCGCCAATGGAACGGAGCGTGACGGCCAGCATCTCCTTTTCCTTTTCCAGTTCGCGCTCGGCCTCCTTGAGCTTGGTGATGTCCTTGGTGATGCCGAAGGTGCCGATGATCGCGCCGGCCTTGTCGCGCAGCGGCATCTTGCTCGTCAGCACCCAGGTCTCGCGGCCGTCGCCCCAGGTTTCCTTCTCGACACGACCAATGACCGGCTGGCCGGTGCGGATGATCTGCTGCTCGCACTCGAAGGCGGGCCGCGCGTGCTCCTCGGTGAAGAAATCAAAGTCCGTCCTGCCCAGAGCCTCGGAGGCGAAGGTGATGCCAAGATGCTTCGAGATGGCCCGCCCGCATTTGATGAAACGCGACTCAATGTCTTTGAAGTAAATCGGGTCGGGCGAATGTTCGAGCAACATACGGAGCAAATCCCGCTCGTAGGCCAGCAGTCCCTCGGCGATTTTGCCCTCGGCGATTTTCTGCTCCAGTTCCGTGTTGGCCGCGCGCAGCCGCTCCTCGGAGTCCACCAGCCGCCGGTTCATGCGCTCCACGGCGAACCGCGCGCTGCCCTGTGACCAGGCGATGATGAAGAGCAGGAAGCTGAAACCCAGCCCGCAGGCCAGCACGGCCATGGGCAGGTGCGTCTCGGTGTGAGCGGTGAATTCTGGCCGCGCACTCACGCGCAGGAGAAACGGACGGTCGAGAAAGTGAACCAGCTTGGTGGCGGCAAAATTCGGCACTTTCGTACCCGCTGCGTCTTTGCCGAAGGTGCCGAGCAGCGCCGCCGGTTCCGCCGCCACGCCGTCAAACAGTTCCACGACCACAAGTCCTGCAAATTTCTCCACGGGCAACGTGTTGAAAAATTGCTGCGGAACAAACGAACAGAACAGCATGCCGCGCCATTGCCCAGCCGCGCCGACCCGGACTCCCGTTTGCGCGGGCATGAACAGGGTGAACCCTTCGGCGTCGTGGCGGTTACCCAGCCAGAACGGCGTCTTGCCCGTCCTGGCGGGCTGGCCCGTGCGCAGTACCTCCTCGATCGCCGCGCGCCGGTCCGGGTCGGAATAGGAATCCCAGCCCACGCCGGAGAGATTGGTGGAAAAATGCGTGAAAAGGACGGTCGGAAATGACAGCGGCAGTTCGACCGGCGGACGGATGGCGAAATTCGTCTCGCCCTGGCCGCGCAGGCGCCGCTCGAACACGGCGGCTTCGCTGCGGTTTAATTGCTGTGCCAATCCCAGCGAGCGCAGGCCCGGATGTCGGCCGGGCAGATCCAGCTTCGCTAGGTAGGTGTCCCATCTTGATTTGGGAACAGCATAGCTGGCCTCGATAAAACTGCTCATCATCCTCAGTTCCACGGCCAGCTTCTCGAAGCTGCCCAGCACGGTCTCCTCAACCTCCGAAACAACGGCTTGAAAACGCGCCTCATCGCGTGCCTGCGCGCTCTCGCGCATCTTCCAGAACGTGGCGCAAGCCGGCACCAGCGCGACGAGCAGGATGGCATACGCCGCCGCCCGGAAGCGCAGATGCGAAAACAGGCGTTGGCGAAAAGAATGCATGGCGCGGCGGCTAGCAGCGTGCGAAGAACGTGAAACTCTCCGGTGACATTTTCCGAACCAAGCTATCGGCATCTGTCCACGGCACTTGAGCGGAAATTCTGAACACTCTTGCGGCCCACCCTGTCTTTCCCCATCAATACCGACTTACATGAATACCGGACTGACTGCGATAAACGAAAACGTGGCGAAGGCCGGCGCGTTCCTACGCCCGCTCACTTTGGAAATGGGCAAGGTCGTCGTCGGGCAGACGTATCTTGTCGAGCGGCTCATCATCGGCCTGCTCGCCAATGGGCACGTCCTGCTCGAAGGCGTGCCGGGCTTGGCGAAAACCTTGTCGGTGAAATCACTCGCCGCGTGCCTGAGCGTGAAATTCTCCCGGCTGCAATTCACGCCCGACATGCTGCCCGCCGACGTCATCGGCACGCAGATTTACAACCCGCAATCCGGCGGCTTCACCACGCGCAAGGGACCCATCTTCGCCAACCTCGTCCTCGCCGACGAAATCAACCGCGCGCCCGCCAAGGTGCAAAGCGCGCTGCTGGAAGCGATGCAGGAGAAGCAAGTCACCATCGGCGACCAGAGCTACAAACTCGAAGAACCGTTCCTCGTCCTCGCCACTCAGAATCCCATCGAGCAGGAAGGCACTTACCCATTGCCCGAGGCGCAAGTTGATCGCTTCATGCTCAAGCTCAAGATCGGCTATCCGTCGCGCGAGGAAGAGCGGTTGATTCTCGATTTGATGGCGAAAACGGGTGCTCCGCCCGCGACGCACAGTGTCGTGGACGCGAAGCAGATTCTCGAAGCCCGCCGCGTCATCAACGACATCTACATGGACGACAAGGTGAAAGACTACATCGTCGATCTCGTCTGCTGCACGCGCGACCCGGCGACCTACAAGATTCAACTCCAGGGCCTGATTCAACTCGGTGCCTCGCCCCGCGCCACCATTGCCCTCACGCTGGCGGCCAAGGCCCACGCCTTCCTGCGCGGCCGCGGCTACGTCACGCCCCAGGACGTGAAGAGCATCGGCATGGACGTGCTCCGCCACCGCGTCGCCATCACCTACGAAGCCGAGGCCGAGGAAAAGACCAGCGAGACGATCATCCAGAAGATTTTTGATGAATTGCCGGTGCCGTGAAAAACGATAAGCTGTGAACCATGAGCAAAACATTGACCCTTGAATACCCGGAGAGTCTGCCCGCCACGCTGCACATGACCGTTCCCGAATTCGAGCGCGAGGCCAAGCTCTCGATGGCCGTGAAGCTCTACGAGACCGGCAAACTTTCTTCCAGCCAGGCGGCGGCGTTGGTGGCTTTGCCCCGCGTCCATTTCCTCTACGAACTTTCCCGCTTCGGTGTTTCGCCACAGCAATTGGACGCCGAGGAACTCGCGACCGACCTAGCCCATGCCGAACAAGCCCTTGCTGGTCATTAACACCAGCCCGCTCGTCGCGCTGGCCGCCGCGCTCGAAGACTTCAATGTCCTCGGCGAAGTCGCGTCGTTTCTCGTGCCCGGCGAAGTCCTGGCCGAACTGGAGTCAGGAGCGGGCCGGGACGAAACCGCGCGCTTGGTCCGGGCCGCTTCGTGCTGTCTCGTCCGTCCGCTGTTCACCATGCTTCCACCGGTACTGTCTGGCGCACTCGGGGCCGGCGAGACCGCCGTGATTCACACCGCGCTGACGGAAATGATTTCCACCGTCGTCATTGATGAGCGCAAAGGCCGACGGATGGCCGCCGTGCATGGCTTGCACGTCACCGGCTCGCTCGGCCTCTTGCTCGCCCTGCGCCGACGCGGCTTGCTGGCCTCGATGCCCCAAGCCATCGCGCGAATGAAAGCCAAAGGCATTCATTTGAGCGATGACTTGGTGGACGAGGCGCTTAAACTGGACAGCAGATGAACGCCAAACGCAGCGCACAAGTCGGACCCAAACACGTCGCCTTCGCCGACGACGTGCTGCGCCTGCAATGATGAGTCGCACATGCCGTGAACCAATTTATCCAATGAAAATCAGGATCGTTTTGTTTGTCGTGTGCGCCGCAATTTGCGTCGGGTCTTTTTTTGTCGGCTATCGTAAGGGGAAAAGGGACGAGCATCAGCGTGACGTACAATCCTCGATACGTGTTTTGGTGGATGCGTATCTTCCTTTTGAAGCAAAAGAGTTTCAACTCGCTGAAGGACGCTTGCGAATGAGTCTTTGGGCAGCAACCACCATTTACGACGAAAACTACGCAACAGAGAAGGTCGATGACGACTTTGCAATCGCGTTGAAACATGCCAGGCGAATCAGCCAAGAAACCCAAAAGGACTGGAGTGCGTGGTCACAAAGAGAACTCAAAAAAATTCTCAGCAAGACAAACGAAAGCACGTCCCCAAGGTAAGCAAAACGGCTTGTTTCTATGCGTAAAGTTCTTTCAGTACCTGCCGGCCTCACTCACGACTGGATTTTGCAGCACAAAGTCTATTCGTGCCCTGATGAATATCTCTATCCTGAATCCAAGCACCTTGCTCCACGAGATGCCGAAGGCGACATCCATGTTGTCTTCAGAATTGATTCGGTGCATTTAGCAAACCCTTTGGACATCGACGCTGAGAATCTTCCAGAACATGCTCACGCCCGTATCTCCAGCTACATTTCTGCGGTGCAACACATGGAAGGAATTTTGGACAATGGCGGGCTGTATCGTTTTTATCTGTTGTCGGAGTGTGAGGAGGGCCATCTAAATTCACCGGCGAAAACAAGAACGCGTTTAACAAATGCTCGCTGTTTTGATTTTGAGAAATTGGTCAGCGACAGACCCTTTGTTGAGCCGCTTTGACAAACTTCACCAGGTGATTTCCGGACATGGAGAAAACATTCCAAACCCTGAACGAACTCGAAACGGCCGGCTTGGTCACGCGCTACGCCGGCGGCGGCGCGTTCGCGTTGAGCTTTTACACCGAACCCATCGTGACCGGGACTGCGCCCGGAGCGCGGGCTTCAGCCCGCTTCACCGTCCGCCAACCCGACGCACCCGATCCGAGTTCACGGCTCACTTCCGTCAGCATGTTGAAGCGGCGTGAACGCCGCGCTCCGCCGTCCCGCGCGCTGCGATTGGGTCTGCGACCACAGCCGCGCTTCGTTCCAGCCAGCGGAAATTCCAAACCCGTCGAATTCGACGGGATTAAAAACTCCAGCAAACGCCATCTTGCACGGTTGACCGCATGAGCAAACCAAAGACAACCACCATCGAAGTCCAAGGCGCGGCCATCACTGTTCTTTCCCAAAAGGAACAGGACTTCATCTGCCTCACGGACATCGCCCGGTTCAAGAATCCCGAACGCTCCGATGATCTCGTGCGGAACTGGCTGCGCACCCGCGATACGGTTGAGTTCCTCGGCGTCTGGGAACGGCTCAACAATCCAAGTTTTAATTCCGTCGAATTCGACGGAATTAGAATTCAGGCCGGCTTGAACAGTTTTACACTCAACCCAAAGCAGTGGATTGAGAAAACCGGCGCAGTGGGCATCGTTTCCAGCGCCGGACGCTACGGTGGTACCTTCGCGCACAAGGACATCGCGTTTGAGTTCGCGTCCTGGGTTTCCGTCGAGTTTCGGCTCTACCTCATCCGGGAATTCCAACGGCTCAAGGACGACGAAAGTCGCCGTCTCTCGCTGGCATGGAATCTCAACCGCACGCTGTCGAGGCTGAACTATCGCATCCACACCGACGCGGTGAAGGCGCACCTGATTCCGCCGGAAGTTACGCCCGCGCAGGCGGCGATCACTTACGCGAGCGAGGCGGATTTGCTCAACGTCGCGCTGTTTGGGCACACCGCGCGGCAATGGCGGGAGGCGAATCCCAAGCTGGAAGGCAACGTGCGCGATTACGCGAGCGTGGAGCAACTGCTCGTCCTCGCCAACATGGAGGGCATGAACGCCGAGTTCATTCACATGGGATTGGCGCAGGGCGAAAGATTGAAACGGCTCAATCAAATCGCCATCCGGCAGATGCAGGTTTTGACTTCCTCGAACGTGAAGGCGTTGCCGGGCGCAAAGGGAAAATGAATTCGTCATTCATCATTCAAGATTTTCTGACATGATCCCCCGCGAGATTCTCAAAAAGATTCGTCAGATCGAGCTGCGCACGAACCGGCTCGTGAACGAGACGCTCGGCGGGCAATACCACTCCGTCTTTAAGGGGCAGGGCATGAACTTCGAGGAGGTGCGCGAGTATCAGCCCGGCGACGAGGTGCGGACGATTGATTGGAACGTCACGGCGCGGATGAATCATCCGTTCGTGAAGAAGTTTGTCGAGGAGCGCGAACTCACGCTCATGCTCGTGGTGGATTTGAGCGGCTCGGGACTGTTTGGTTCGGGCGAGCAATCAAAGCGCGAACTGGCGGCGGAGATTGCTTCGGTGCTCGCGTTCTCGGCCATCCGCAACAACGACAAGGTGGGGCTGATTCTTTTCACCGGCGAGGTGGAGAAATACATGCCGCCGAAAAAGGGCCGACGCCATGTGCTGCGCGTCATCCGCGAGATTCTGTTCTTCGAGCCGAAGGGGCGCGGGACGAACATCAGCGGCGCGCTGGAGTTTTTGAACCGCGTCACGGCGCATCGTGCGATCACGGTGGTCATCTCGGACTTTCTGGAAACGAGCGCAGAGCGGAGCAACTCCCCTGCTCCGTTGTCCTCGTCGTTGCGGCAGACGAACCGCCGGCACGACGTGGTGGCGGTGCAGATTATTGATCGGCACGAACTGGAATTGCCCGCGCTGGGCCGCTTGATTTTGCAGGACGCGGAGACGGGCGACGTGGTGGAAGTGAACACCAGCGCGGGCACGCGCCGCGCCTTCGCCGAGCGGCAGGAACAGCAGCAGGCGGCCTTGATCCGTCTGCTCCGCACGGCGCGTGTGGATGCCATCCGGTTGCACACCAACGAATCTTACGCTTCGGCGCTGGGTCGTTTCTTTGAGACGCGGGAGAAGCGGAGGATGCGCGGTTAACATGGCGACAAACTCCGGCATCCTCATTCCGCCGCCCGCGCCACCCTCCACGGTGGCGGGCACGAATGACATCCGCCCGATCAAGCCGCCGGTCGCGGTGCCGAATCCGTGGGCGTGGGTGTGGTGGACGGGGGGCGTGCTGGCCCTCGCGGCCTTGGTGGCGCTGGCGATTGCGCTGCTGCGCAGGAAGCAGCAGCGCCGCGCCTTCGTGCCGCCGGTGCCGCCGCATGTTCGCGCGCGACAGAAGCTGGAAGCCGCGCTGCTGCTCATCAACGAGCCGCGTGCCTTCGCCATCGCGGTGTCGGACGCGGTGCGCGTGTATCTCGAAGAACGGTTTCAACTCCGCGCGCCGGAGCGGACGACGGAGGAATTTCTGCGCGACCTGCAAAAAACTTCCGCACTGACCGCGCCGCAGAAGGAAAGCCTCAGCGCCTTTCTCGACCAGTGCGACTTGATGAAGTTCGCGCGCTTCGAGCCGACGGAGGCCGCGTTGCGCGAACTGCATGAGTCCGCGCTGCGCCTTGTCCACGAGACACAGCACGACATCCCCGCGCCAGCACCGCCGCCGCTGCCGGATACAGCGTGCCGCCAGCGTCCCGCTGGCGATACGGAAACTTCCCCCGGCCAGCGGGACGCTGGCGGCACGTTGCCACCCTGATGAACTTCAGCTTCAACCAGCCTTGGCTGCTGCTCCTGCTGCTCCTGCTTCCGCTCGCGGCATGGCTGCGCGGGAAGCGCGGCGTACGCCCGGCGTTTGTCTATTCCTCGGTCGCGCTGGTGAAGGAGGTCAGCAAATCCAGCCGTTCACGCGCCGGAGCTTTCTTGCACGCGTTGCGCTGGCTGGCGCTGGCGTTGCTCATCGTGGCGCTGGCGCGTCCGCAGAAGACGCAGACGGAAACATCCGTGCGTGCGAGCGGCGTGGACATTGTCATCGCGATCGATTTGTCCGGCAGCATGGAGTCGGAGGATTTTGAGATCAAAGGCCAGCGTGTGAACCGCCTCGTCGTGGCGAAGGACACGGTGGCGAAGTTCATCGAGAAGCGGCCGAACGATCGCATCGGTCTCGTGGCCTTCGCCGGCAAGCCGTACATCGCCGCACCGCTCACGCTCGACCACGGTTTTCTCCGCGCCAACCTAGATCGCCTGGCGCTGCACACGATTGAGGACGGCACGGCCATCGGAGCCGGACTCTCCGCCGCCGTGAACCGTCTGCGCGACGTGCGGTCGAAAAGCAAAATCGTGATCCTGATGACCGACGGCGTGAACAACGCCGGGAAAATTCCACCGCTCACCGCCGCCGAGGCCGCCAAGGCGCTGGACATGAAAGTCTATACGATTGGCGTGGGCATCCGTGGTAAAGCGCCCTTTCCGCAGATGACACCGTTCGGCAAACGCTACGTGATGGTGGATGTGGACGTGGATGAGCCGACGCTCACCGCCATCGCGGAAAAGACCGGCGGAAAATACTTCCGCGCCGACAGCACCGACACGCTGCGAAAGATTTACGAGGAGATTGATCGCTTCGAGAAGACCGAGGCCGTGGTGAAGAAGTTTGTGCGGCGTGATGAGTTGTTCCACTGGTTCGCCGTGGGAGGATTATTGCTGCTGCTCATTGAAGTGCTGCTGGCGAACACGATTTGGAGGAGGTTGCCGTGAGGCCAATGACGAATGACGAATGTCTAATGACGAAACGGGCATCCTGCTTGGGTGTGAAGCTCGCGCCACTCGCCTCGCTGCGCTCGAAACAGTTGGCTCGACGGAGTCTCGCCCCACCTCGCGCGTCGTTTAGTCATTCGGACTTCACTCGTCATTTGTCATTCGTCATTCGTCATTCCATCAACGCATGAACTTCGCCGCGCCCCAACTACTCTGGCTGCTCGTGCTGCTCCTGCCGCTCGGCGCGCTGCTCGCGTGGAGCTGGCGGCGGCGGCAGAAGTTGCTCGCGCAATTCATCAGCGCGCGGCTGCTGGAGTCGCTGATGTCCGGCGTGTCGAAGGGGCGGCAGAAATTCCGGCTCGTGCTGTTCCTTGTGGCGGTGGCGGCGTTGCTGTTCTCGCTGGCGCGTCCGCGCTGGGGTTTCTCTCTGGAAGAATCGAAGCAGAGCGGACTCGACATCGTGGTCGCCATTGACACGTCGAAAAGCATGTTGGCCGATGACGTGCAACCCAACCGCCTGGCGCGCGCCAAACTCGCCGCCGTGGATTTGTTGCGCCTCGCCCAGAGCGACCGGCTCGGACTGGTCGCGTTCGCGGGAGGCGCTTTCCTGCAATGCCCGTTGTCGCTCGACGAGGAGGCGTTCCGGCAGAGCGTGGAATTTCTGGATGTGAATGTGATTCCACAAGGCGGCACCGCGCTGGCCGAGGCGATTCAGACCGCACGCGCGGCGTTCAAGGAGGAGAATGAGAATCACAAAATTCTCGTGCTCTTCACCGACGGCGAGGACAACGACGATGCCGACGCGGCAGTGGCGGCGGCGCGCGAGGGAAAGAAGGCGGGCCTGAGAATCTTCACCATCGGCGTCGGCACACCGAGCGGCGAAATCCTGAGCAGCAAGGATCCATTCGGCAATCGTGTCTTCATCAAGGACGCGGCGGGCAACGCCGTGAAGTCGCGCCTGAACGAACCGCTGCTCCAGCAGCTCGCGAAGGAGACGGACGGATTTTATCTGCCACTCACAGGGGCGCGCAGCATGGAGGTGCTCTACGAACGCGGTCTCGCGCCGTTGCCGAAGTCCGATTCCGCCACGCGCACGGTGCGGCAGTATCACGAGCGGTTTCAGTGGTTCCTCGGCGCGGCGGTTTTGCTATTGTTGGCGGAGATGGTTTTTCCAGAGCGCAAAGTTAGTCCAAGGTCCAGGGTCCAAGGTCCAAAGTCAGCGGCGGTCGCGGTGGTGCTCGTGCTGTTTTGGTTTGTCGCGAATGGATTCGGCGCGGCGAGTGATGCGTTGAAAGATTACGAGCGCGGGAAGTTTTCCCGTGCGCGCAGCGAGTTCGAGCGGCTGGCGGCGAAGAAACCGGACGATTCGCGCCTGCGCTACAATGCGGGTGCGGCGGCGTTTCAGGACGAGGATTACGATTCTGCGCTCAAACATTTCAACCAAACGCTGACCGCGCGCGACCTGAAGCTCCAGCAGCAGAGCTATTACAACCTCGGCAACACGCACTTCCGCCTCGGCGAAAAATCCGAGGACGCGAAGGACAAGCAGCAGCAGTGGGAGCAGGCCATCCATCAATACGAGAGCGCGTTCAAGCTGAACACCAACGACGTGGACGCGCAGTTCAACATGGAGGTCGTGAAGCAGAAGCTGGAGGAACTCAAACAGCAGCAGAAGCAGGACAAACAGGATCAAAAGAAGGACGACAAGGACAGCAAAGACGACGAGAAGAAGGACGGAGAGAAAAAGCCGGAGGACAAGAAGGATGGGAAGGACGAGCAGAAGAAGGATGAGAAGTCCGACCAGCAAAAATCAGAAGACCAGAAGAAGCAGGAGCAGGATTCACAAAAGAAGGACGAGAAAGACGACAAAGCGGACCAGAAGAAACCGGATGACCAGCAAAGCGCGCAAGACCAGCGCGGCCAAGAGCCGGACAAGGCCGCGCAACCTAATTACGCGCGCGTCATGCAGATGACACCACAACAAGCGCAACAACTCCTCGACACGCAAAAGAGCGAGGAGAAGGCGATGATTTTCCAGCCGCAGAATCTCCGCACCAACCGTCCCAAAGATCGAATCTTTAAAGACTGGTGATCGAACAGCGCCGCGCGCGCTCAGATCGTAAAGTCGTCGTACTCCGGTTTCACGAGTTCCGTGGGCGCGGCCAACATGCCAGCGGCCACGGTGTGATTCGTCCCTTGCTCGATGAGGATGAAGGAGCCGGTCAGCCGGTTGCTGCTGTAGCCGTCGAAGACGAGCGGCTTGGACGTGCGCAGACGGACGTGCCCGATGTCGTTCATCGCCAGTTCGGTGGCCGGCTCGTTCTCGAAGGTCTGAATGTTGATTTTGCTTTCGAGCCCGCTGACGACGCACTGCACGGTGCTGGTGGTGTGCTTGAGGAAATATTTTTTCCCGACTTGCAGCGGCTTGGGATTCATCCAGCAGACGCGCGCGGGCAACTCACTGCTCATGCCGGGCCGGTTGTCGGCGCTGATGATCATGTCGCCGCGGCTGACATCAATGTCGTGTTCGAGCACGAGCGTGACGCTCTGCGGGCAGAAGGCTTCCTGCAACGGGCCGTCATAAGTCCAAATCTCCTTCACTTTGCTCCGCAGGCCGCTGGGGAGAATCATCACCTGCTGGCCGACCTTCACGATGCCGCCGCAGACTTGTCCGCTCAGGCCGCGGAAGTCGTGGAGATTTTTATCTGTGGGATTGTTCGGGCGATTCACCCACTGCACTGGGAAGCGGAAGCCGCTCATGTTCCAGTCGCTGGCGATGTGGACGGTTTCAAGATGTCCGAGCAGGTTTGGCCCGCAATACCAAGGCGTGTGCTTGGAAGTATCCACCACGTTGTCCCCGTTGAGCGCGCTCATGGGGAGAAACTTCACGTCTTTGAAGGCGTCGAGCTTGGGCAGGAAGTCTTCAATGGCGTCGCGGATTTCGAGGAAGCGTTCTTCGCTCCAATCCATCAGATCCATCTTGTTCACCGCGATGACGAGGTGCGGAATGCCGAGCAGCGCCGCGAGGTAGGTGTGGCGGCGCGTCTGCTCGATGACGCCGAGGCGCGCATCCACGAGCACGATGGAGAGGTTCGCAGTGCTCGCGCCCGTGACCATGTTGCGCGTGTACTGCAAATGGCCCGGCGTGTCGGCGACGATGAACTTGCGCTTCGGCGTGGCGAAGTAGCGATACGCCACATCAATCGTGATGCCCTGTTCGCGCTCGGCGCGCAGGCCGTCGGTGAGGTTGGCGAGATTGATCTGTCCGCCGCCCGTGATGTCGGCGGAGCGTTCGAGCGCCTCGATTTGATCCTCCATCAACGACTTCGAGTCGTAGAGCAGGCGGCCGATGAGCGTGGATTTGCCGTCGTCCACTGAGCCGCAAGTATTGAAGCGCAGCAGTTCGACAGGGTGCGATGTATGTCCGGACATAGTTATCAAGCGCGCCACGCAACTCTCGCCGACGGCGCGGGCAGACTATGCCAGTTAATGAGGGCAGGAGTTCAACGGGAAAAATGCGGACGATGCAATGGACTGCTTAGGTCGCGGCGGGCTAAATCTGCGGACACGAGACTGGAAAGTCTCGCAACCTGCCGGCTGAAAGCCGGCGTTACGTCGCCTGCGCCGCAGCGGAATTAAATTCGTGAAACTCGCGATGCGCTTCCGCAAAGTCCCGTCATGAAATCACCGTTCGTCATTTTCTCACTGTGCCTCTGCGCCCTCGGAGTAAGCGCGCAAACCACGTTCCCGCTCTGGCCGGACGGCGCACCCGGCGCGCTCGGCGTGGCGGACAAAGATATTCCCACGCTCACCGTGCAAACCGCCGATCCCGCCGTGGCCACGGGCGCGGCCATGGTCATCCTGCCCGGCGGCGGCTACGGCGGACTCGCCGGCCACGAAGGCAAAGGCTACGCCGACTGGCTGGCCACGAACGGCATCACCTGCTTCGTGGTGAAGTATCGCCTCGGTTCGGCGGGCTATCGTCATCCCGTGATGTTGCAGGATGCGGCGCGCGCAGTGCGCGTGGTGCGGGCGCGCGCGGCGGAATTCAAAATTGATCCGAAACGCGTCGGCATCATCGGCTCCTCGGCGGGCGGACATCTCGCCTCGACGTTGCTCACGCACTTCGACGCCGGGAAAACGGACGCCGCCGATGCGGTCGAGCGCCAGAGCAGCCGGCCCGACCTCGGCATTCTTTGTTACGCCGTCATTTCGATGGGGCCGAATACGCATCAAGGCTCGAAAAACAATTTGCTCGGCAGGGAGCCTTCACCCGAACTCGTGAAAATGCTCTCGAACGAATTGCAGGTCTCGAAGGAGACGCCGCCCTGCTTTCTCTGGCACACCGTCGAGGACAAGGCGGTGAAGGTGGAGAACTCGCTGGACTTCGCCGCCGCGCTGCAACGTGCGGGCGTGCCGTTCGACCTGCACGTCTATCAAAAAGGCGCGCATGGTCTCGGCCTCGGGAAGAATCATCCGTGGGCCGCCGACTGCCTATTCTGGCTGCGCGAGCAGAAGTTTGTGAAGTGAACGGACGGGACTTGCTGATTTTTCCTCACGCGAAGGCCGCGAAGGGCGCAAAGGAAACCAAGCGGCGCGGAATGAATCATGGCCCGTCATTTTTTCTTTGCGCCCTTCGCGGCCTTTGCGTGAGGCCAACTGTTTAGGCTGCATCCGCCGAGGGACGCTTCACGCCCCTACCCACGCACACCATTGACCCGCGATCCTCGCTCTGCTGAAACTCCGCGCATGGCAAATGATTTGAAAATTGAAAAGCTCGTCGAAGGCGCTGGCGCAACTCCGAAGAAAGGCCAAAGCGTCACCGTGCATTACACCGGCACCTTCCTCGACGGGAAAAAGTTCGACAGCTCGGTGGACCGCCGCGAGCCGTTCACCTTCGCGCTCGGCTTGGGACAAGTCATCGGCGGCTGGGATAAAGGCGTGGCCACCATGCGCGTCGGCGACAAGGTGAAACTCACCATCCCGCCGGAACTCGCCTACGGTCGCGAAGGCTACCCCGGCGCGATTCCGCCGAACTCGACTTTGATCTTCGAGGTCGAGTTGATCGCCATCGGCTAGTTCGTCTCACGCGTCCGCTTGAAACCCACCGTCAAGCTCGCGGAGACGACGACGCCCGACGGCGCGCTGCTCTCGCTCTACGAACACGACGGCGAGTATTGCATCCGCGTGGGGCGCGAGGAACTGATGCACTCCTCGCACAGTCTCTCCGAACTCATGCTCGGCGAACTCGCCACGGAAGAACTCACCACCCACGCCAATCCCACCGTGCTGATTGGCGGCCTCGGTCTCGGCTACACCTTGCGCGCCGTGCTGGAGAAATTGTCGCCGGACGCCAAAGTTCACGTCGCCGAACTGATGCCCGCCGTCGTCGAATGGAACCGCAACTTTCTCATCGGCCTGAACGGTAAATTGCTCGACGACCCGCGCGTCGAAGTCATCGTCGCCGATGTCTGGGAAGTGATCGCGCGCGCTGGACGTTCGCACTACGACGCCGTGATGCTCGACATTGACAACGGCCCCGACGGCCTCGTGCAGAAACAAAACACCCGCCTCTACCAGCACGAGGGACTGCGCCGCATCGCCGCCGTGCTGAAGATGGGCGGGCGCGCGACCATCTGGTCGGCCTGGCTGGACCACGGCTTCATCGAGCGGCTGACCGACGCGGGATTTGCGGTGCGCACGGTGCCGGCCAAACTTTATCCGCACGCGAAACGCTGCGCCTACACCCTGTTCGTTGCGGACAAATTGTGAAATGGCGCGCGGATTGAGCCCGAACTCCGAAGTCGGGGCACCGTAGCCCCCGGGGTAGCACAGGCAACCTGCCTGTGCCGCGCGGCTACCAGCCGCGCGGAACGGAGGAGGATGCAGGAAAGTTTTGCAGCGCCCATTGCCAATCCACGCTCCCACCCTTC
>JAYVQC010000123.1:0-7013 GCA_043757045.1 Akkermansia sp.
TTTTCATCGCCTGAACAGCGCTGCCGCGAATGAAAGCCGCCAAAACAGCCCGTCAAATCAAGGGATTTGTGCGTCTTTCTTTTTCAAACAGGCTCTTAGGACAGTCCCTCCACATGTTCTCGCTGGTGGCGGCAGTCCCCCAATTTAGCACAACCCAAGTGTTCCGTTCACTGTCGAGTAGCGGTGAGAAAGTTGCGACGGATCGGGCGGGGAACAGCTACGTCGTGGGGCGGTTTGTCGAGTCGGTTAATTTGGGAACCACCAATCTTACTGGCCGGGGCAGCGACGACATCTTTGTCGTGAAATCGAATCCAAAAGGAGAGGTGACTTGGGCGACGGTGCTGGGTGGAACCAACTCAGATATGCCGGGCGCGATTGCAGTGGATCATCAAGGGGGCGTGTGCGTCGCGGGCGCTGTTGATTTCATCGGAACTTCCACGCTGGTCATTGCAAAGTATGATGAGATGGGGCGAATGGCGTGGAGGGTGGAAAGCACCAGCGGCACGGCTTATGCCACTTCCATAGCCGTTGACCGCAAAGGAAATGTGTTGGTGGCCGGCTGGTTCGATTACGGATTTCAATTTGGCGGAACTAATTTCACGACCCCTTCACTATCGGAGAGTTTCTTCCTTTTGAAGTTGGATCCAAATGGTCAACTCCTGTGGGCGCGCCAGGAGGAACATGCAGTCGAGGGCAATTTTAATCCGGCCAACGGAGTCAGCGTTGATGCTCACGGAAATGTTTATCTGGTGGGGATGTTCACTGGGACGCTCAGTTTTGGCCAAACCGTTTCACTTGTTAGCAACCGACCCCAAGATGTGTACATCGCCAAATTTGCCCGGGATGGTCAACCGCAGTGGGCGCGCGCTGGAGGAAGCCCTGGCCTTGATTATGGGCGTAGCATTGCGACTTCGCCGTCGGGCATTTCGTACGTCACCGGCACGATTCACGGAAGTGGGCAGTTTGGTTCCAAAATCGTCACGTCAATTGGCGAGAGTTCTTTCGTGGCGAAATACGGCCCACGAGGCAAGGCGTCTTGGGTTCGAGGGACTAGGAGCCTTTCCCGGGCGTCTGCTTACGACGTGGCGATGGATTCAGGTCAGCGCGCTTACGTGACTGGTGAATTCACGGGCACGGTGCAATTTGGGAATACCGAAATGACTTCATCCCCAGAGCAAAGTGATTTGTTTGTCTGGAGTCTCAACCGGTTGGGACGTTCTCGTTGGGCCACTCAGGATCGTTCGGATAGCGGCCACATTCGCGGTTCCGGGATCGCCGTGCGCGCCAAGGATGATGCCGTGATTACGGGTGATTACGCGGTGGAAGTGGAGGTCGGCAACACCAACATTTACAACGGTCCACGCACCGGTGGATTTGCCGTAGGCCTGAGCAAGCAGCATCAAATCGGGCATTAATCACTATCCCAAAGTAGCGCGGGCCGCGCATCCAGGGCTGGAAGTGGCCGGAACCCCTTTGGAATTCTTGGACAGCGCACCGGAAGATGAATCATCAACAGAGTGAGTCAATTTCTGTGCATTTCATCTTCATCCTCTCCGCATACCACACGTTGAAATCATCGAAATAGTCATCCTTGCCGCCGGCGCCGAATTTGATGTGGGACTTGGTGGCGTGGCCGCCGGAGGTTTTATGGTGGGCGCTGAATGCGTTTCCGGGAAAACCGTTGACGCCTACTTTTCGCGGCAACTATTTTGACGTGAATTTTTTTTCGCGAGACAGCGCGAATTTCAGCGGACTTTTTCTCATGAGCAATTCAACAGCGGCGGCAGCAACGAGCAGCAAAGGTTTGGAAGGCGTGGTCGCGGCCCGCACCACCCTCAGCGACGTGCAGGGCGACGTCGGGAAACTCATCTACGGCGGCTATGACATTGACGAACTCGCGGGCAAGGTCAGCTACGAGGAAGTCGTCTATCTGCTGCACCACAATCATCTGCCCAACGCCGCAGAACTCGCCGAACTCAAGTCGGCGCTGGTGGCGTATCGCGAGATACCCAAGGGCGTCATCGAGATCATCAAAAAATTTCCGAGCAACACACCGCCGATGCACGCGCTGCGCACGGCGGTGTCCGCGCTGGGCTGCTTCGACACTATTGCGGATGATGACTCGATGGACGCGCAGCGACGCAAGGCCCGGCGGCTCATCGCGCAGATTCCGGTCTGCGTCGCCTACGCCCACCGCGCGCGGCAGAAGAAAGAATTGATTCACCCCGATCCCGCGCTCGGCGAGGCCGCGAATTTCCTCTGGATGATCAACGGCGAGAAGCCGAACGACGAGATGGTGAGCACGATGGACCTGTGCTACGTGCTGCACGCTGACCACGGGATGAACGCCTCGACGTTCTCCGCGCGCGTGACCATCGCCACGCTTTCGGACATGTATTCCGCCATCACCACGGCCATCGGGACGTTGAAAGGCCCGCTGCACGGCGGCGCGAACGAAGGCGTGATCAAGATGCTGCAGGAGATTGGCTCGCTGGAGAAGGTGGATGAATACATCGAGGACGCGCTGGCGAACAAACGCAAGATCATGGGCATCGGCCATCGCGTCTATAAAGTCCTCGACCCGCGCGCGCCGCATCTCCAGCGCATGGCGAAAATCCTGAGCGCGAAGGTGGGCGACGCAAAGTGGATTCAGATGAGCGAGCGCATCGCGCAAATCATGCTGGAGAAGAAGGGGCTGAATGCGAACGTGGATTTCTATTCGGCCACGGTCTATTGGTCGCTCGGCATCCCCACGGATTTGTTCACGCCCATCTTCGCCATCGCGCGCACCAGCGGCTGGACGGCGCACGTCCTCGAACAGCTTTCTGACAACCGGCTCATTCGCCCGCAGTCGCTTTACACCGGGCCGGTGGGCTTGAAGGTCGTGCCGGTGGACCAGCGGTGAGATCACTCTGAATAACCCGGGTAGATTCGCCTCGCATCTGCTGACGAACTGCCGAGAATTCCGTTAATGACTTTTCGAGAAATCAACGTCACTGAAGTTCGAACTCACTGGTATCGAATTCTGCGCGAGGTTCAACTTGGGCAAACATTCCGAATCACCAAGCGAGGCAAGTTCGTTGCGTTGTTAAAGCCTCAAGAAATTTCCAGACCAAAGAAATGAACATTCACGAATACCAAGCGAAGCTGTTGCTCAAACAATACGGGGTCGCCGTTCCGCCCGGTGACGCGTGCAAAACTGTGGAGGAAGCGCAGGTCGTCGCCGATAAGCTTTTTGCGGCCGGCAACAAGTTGTCCGTCGTTAAGTCGCAGATTCACGCCGGCGGTCGCGGTAAGGGCGTGTTCAAGGATGGCTTCAAAGGCGGTGTGAAGCTCGGCAAGTCCGCCGAGGAAACGGTGGCGTTCGCGAAAGCTATGCTCGGCAATACGCTCGTGACCAAGCAGACCGGACCCGAGGGCCGTGTCGTCAGCACCGTGCTCATCGCGGCGGCGGAGGACATCAAGAAGGAATTTTATCTCGCTGTGCTGCTCGACCGCGCGAACTCGCGCCCGCTTATCATGGCCAGCACCGAGGGCGGCGTGGACATCGAGGAAGTCGCCGAGAAGACGCCCGAGAAAATCATCAAGGAGCACGTTGATCCCGCGCTGGGTTTCCAGCCGTGGCAGGGACGCAAGATCGCCGCCGCACTCGGATTGAAGGGTGACCTCGCCGGGCAATGTGGAAAGCTGCTCGCTGGCGTGTACAAAACGTGGTGGGAAGCCGACGCCTCAATGGTGGAAATCAATCCCCTCTGCATCTGCGTCGGCGCGGACGGCAAAGAGAAGCTCGTGGCCGTGGACGCCAAGATCGGTCTCGATGACAACGCGCTCTACCGCCACAAGGACATCCAGGAGATGCGCGACCTCGCCGAAGAATCGCCGCTCGAAATCGAGGCCAGCAAGTTCAACCTGAACTACATCAAGCTCGACGGCTCCATCGCCTGCCTCGTCAACGGCGCGGGACTCGCGATGGCCACGATGGACATCATCCAGCACTTCGGCGCGAACCCGGCGAATTTCCTCGACGTGGGCGGCGGCGCGAGCAAGGAACAGGTCACGGCGGCGTTCAAAATCATTCTCAGCGATCCGTCGGTGAAGGCGATCTTCGTGAACATTTTCGGCGGCATCATGGACTGCAACGTCATCGCCACCGGCATCGTCGCGGCGGTCAAGGAAACAGGTTTGACCCTGCCGCTCGTCGTGCGTCTCGAAGGCAACAACGTCGCCGCCGGCAAGAAGACTTTGGCGGAAAGCGGTTTGACCATCATCAGCGGTGACAGCATGGCGGACGCGGCAAAGAAAGTGGTCGCTACGGTCAAATAGAACGGCACGGGATGATGGTTGTGGGGGGCGAGCAGCGGTCCAAGCCCAGGCCGCGTTCGGACGAGGTGGAGCAGATCCAGCGGTTGATTGAAATTCAATCGCAGATCGTGGCACTCGCCCGTCAGAATGAAACCACGGCGCAGGAATGCGCGGAGTTGCGGCACGAACTGTCGGAGGGGTTGCGCCGCGCGAAGACACGTTCGCCACGGCTTAAATGTTGGTGGAGAAAATTTTGGCCGCGCTGGAGTTCAACCCGGACTCAGGAGAGAAAATGAAGATCATAGAAATTGCGTTCAGTTGCTACCCGGTCACGAACATGGCCCGGGCACGCACGTTTTATGAAGGCGTGCTGGGTCTGAAGGCGACTCACCAATCCGGCGAGCCAAGCGGCATGGAGTGGGTGGAATACGACATCGCCAACGGCACGCTCTCCATCGGAGCCGGTGCGCCGAATTGGAAGCCGAGCGCGAACGGCTGCTCGGTGGGCCTGGAGGTTGAAGATTTTGACCAGTCCATCGCGCACCTCAAAGCCCAGGGCGTGAAGTTCCACATGGAGCCGTTCCCCACGCCGGTCTGCCAGATGGCGTTCATTCTCGATCCCGACGGCAACGCGATTTGCATTCACAAGCGGCACGCGGAGCACCACTGATTACTGATTCACTGATTACTGACATGGCCATTCTCGTTAAACCCGACACCAAACTTCTCATCCAGGGCATCACCGGCGAATTCGGTGCGCGCCACGCGAAGCTCTCCATTGATTACGGCACGCAGGTTGTCGCTGGCGTCACGCCCGGCAAGGGCGGGCAGTTCTTCGAGCACGGCGGGAAGAAAGTTCCGATCTTCGACACCGTGGCCGAGGCCGTGAAGCAGACCGGTGCGACGGCCAGCGCCGTGTTCGTGCCGCCGCCGTTCGCGGCCGACGCGATTCTCGAAGGCGTAGACGCGGGACTCGATCTCGTCGTCGCCATCACCGAGGGCATTCCCGTGCGCGACATGGTGCGCGCGAAGCAGGCGATGGCCGGCAGCAAGACGCGGCTCATCGGGCCGAACTGCCCCGGCGTGGTCACGCCCGGCGAGGGCAAGGATTCGCATGGCGGCTGCCGCATTGGCATCGCGCCTGGATACATTCACAAGAAGGGCCACATCGGCGTCGTCTCGCGCAGCGGAACTTTGACTTACGAAGCCGTGTGGCAACTCACGTCGCGCGGTGTCGGCCAGAGCACCTGCGTTGGCATCGGCGGCGACCCGGTGAACGGCACGTCGCACCTTGATGTGATCAAACTCTTCATGGCTGATCCTGAAACCACCGGCATCATCATGATTGGCGAAATCGGCGGCAGCGCCGAAGAGGAAGCCGCCGAGTGGATCGCCAAGCACGGCACCAAGCCTGTCGCCGGTTTCATCGCGGGTGCGACCGCCCCGCCCGGACGCCGCATGGGCCACGCGGGCGCGATTGTCTCCGGTGGCAAAGGAACAGCCGAAGCGAAGATCGAAGCCTTCAAAGCCGCCGGCATCGGCGTGGCCGTGACGCCCAGCGACATGGCGGAGACGCTGTTGAAAATGATGTGATCGAAAATGACGAATGACGAATGACGAATTAAACGGCGTGCGCCGTCGGCCATTCGTCATTCGGAATTCGTCATTCCCATGCCCGTCCTCGACTTCATCCTGAACTGCGCCGCGCTCCTGCTCTGGCTGAACGGGCGCAGCCGGCGGTTGACGAATCTCCCGCGTGTTCCCGGCATTGCGCTCATCGCCACGCTCAAGAGCGCGCAACGCAAGCCGGTGGATCGCTGGTCATCGCATCTCGTGCTGCTGGTGCTGCTGATCGCACGGGCGATTCTCTACTGGCAGGTGGGAACCTCGGCGGGCTGGATGCCGACCATTCCGCTGGGCCCGATCACGCTGCATTTTCGGAACGACATGTTCATGCCCATGCTGCTGTTCTCGCTGCTCGACTTCCTGTTCTTTCTCGCGGTGTTTTATTTCTCGTTGCTGCTGCTGGCGGTGGTGAATCGCGGCGGACTGGAAAACAACGTCTGGGTTGCGCTCGGCCGCGCGCATCTCGGTCCATTCGCGCGCTGGCCTGTGCCGGTGCTGCTGCTGGTGCCGTTTGGGATCACGTTTCTGAGCTGGCTGGCGCTGGGGCCGGTCTTCGGCGCGCTGCAACTCGCCGCGCCGGCTTCGTCCTTCGCGCAACTTGCGAAGCAGGGCCTGGTCATGGGACTCAGCGCGTGGCTGCCGTGGGCTTATCTCAGCGCGGGCGTGTTCGTGCTGCACTTCCTGGCGAGCTACGTCTATTTCGGCAGCGCGCCGTTTTGGAATTTCATCAGCGCCACCGCGCGCCAGTTGCTCCGCCCGCTGGCGGCGTTGCCGTTGCGCGTGGGAAAATTGGATTTGGCTCCGCTGCTGGGACTCGCGCTGATGGTGGCCGTCATCATTTACGCCCCGCGCGGGTTGACGTGGCTGTATGAACGGCTGGCGGTTTAAATTGGACAGGAGCGGCGGACAGCCTTGTCAGCCGTTCGCGTCCCGTTGTCTTAGCCTCATCGCGAACGCTTCGCTCTGCGGACAAGGCTGTCCGCCGCTCGGGTGTGATTAGAAGTGGCGGTCAGTTGCGGGCGTGTTGGGGTTGAGTCCAGTAGGAGTCCCAGCGTTGATTGGCGCGGGCCACGCGCAAACCCAGC
>JAYVQC010000124.1:0-26107 GCA_043757045.1 Akkermansia sp.
TGTCCGAGTTTTGCATTCATACTCCTGGTTCAAGGTTTTACTCACTCGGAGAGGAACCGTTCACGCCGCCAGTATGGCGGTACTGTCAAGATGCGCCCGTTCCAAACTGCAAATTCCTCTGCATCACCCTGCCAGCAAGCGATTGGGGTTTGGGATTTGCCGCGTTGAAATTTATTTGAGAGTTGGATTTTGGGATTTGGATTTTTGATCCAACTCCCACGCCAGCCGCAGTCCCTTCAAGGTGAGCAGCGGATCGACAGCGGTGATCTCGGGCAACTTGTTCGCCATCAGCCTGGCGTAGCCGCCGGTGGCGACCACGGGCAACCGGCGGCAGTTCAATTCACTTTTGAGCTTTCCGATGAGTTCACGAATCAGCCCGCGATAGCCATGCACCGCGCCAATGAGCATCGCCTGTTCGGTACTTTTGCCGACGGCACCGGACACTTCGCGGATTTTGATCTCGGGCAGCAGCGCGGTTTTCTCGTGGAGATAACTCGTCATCGCCGCCAGCCCCGGCGCGATGATGCCGCCGACGTAATCACCGCGGCCATTCACAACGTCGAACGTCACCGCCGTGCCGAAGTCCACGACCACGGCTGGCGCACCAAACAAGGCGCGCGCGGCGAGGGCATTCGCGAGACGGTCCGGGCCAATGGTGCGGGGCGCGGGATAATCAATGCCGATGCCGCGGACGGTATCCGCAGTGAGTGGAAAGGGTTTCAATTTCCAGGCCCGCTCGATCTGTCGCGTCGCCTGCCGGGTGGCTTCCGGCACCACGCTGCACAAGGCCACGCCCGTCAGGCCGCGCCCCGCCGCCGCGCGGGCAAGCGCCGCCAGCGCGCGTCCCGCGCGCCAGTCCGCCGTGGGCAGGACGCCGGGGCGGATGATTTTTTCCCCGCGCGCCCAGCCGAAGTGCGTGTGGGTGTTTCCGATGTCGAGCAGCAAGAGCACGCACGGAGTGTGGCAAGCGGCGCGTGGATTTCCAGCCCGCAGCGGGAAAAAGGTCACGCGCGGCGAGCCGCAACGACTGCGCGATTGCTTTTCGATTTTCGGTGGTTACATTGCGGCACCGAATCCAATGACCCAAACGCGTAATCTCACCTACGCCTCGCGAAGCGCCTTGCTTTCGCGTGGTGGTCCACGGGTTCGTTTCTAAACATCAAATCCCATGCAAATCACATCACGTCTGGCCCAGGTTACAATCGCGTTACTCTTCGCAACTGCGTTGTTCTTTACTTCACCGTCTCGTGCTCGCGCGGCACAAGTCGGCAATTCCGGCTACACCAACGCCTTTGGCACGGCGCCGCTGGCCGCCGATTGGTCCACTCTTTCCGTGGCGGGCGCCTCGGCCGATCTGACCACCCCCGCTGCCCTGGACGCCGCCGTGTCGAGCATCACGGCCAGTGCTGTCAATCAGGCGGTGGTCACCGATTCCGCCGCGCAAATGGCGGCGAACGCGGTGGCGGCATGGAGTTCCGTGGGGCTGGACTTACAAACCCGCCCCACCGGCAACGCCTACAACCTGCTGATGTGTACCCTCATCAACAACCTCGGGGTGAATGCCAACTCCGCGACCATCAATTATGACTTCACGGTTTCCGGCACGCCGGAAGAAGTGAACGGCCTCCGCGCGTTCTACAGCCTGACCGGCGCGGCGGGGTCGTGGACGCTCATCCCGTCCTTTTCCGTGAGCACGTCCGGTCGGTTAACGGCCACCTTGCCCGTCAACTGGGCGGCCAACGGCCCGCTCTACATCCTCTGGGCGGACGACAACGGGGCGGCTGCGCCGGACGCGGAAAACCATCTCGACAACTTTTTTGCCTCCGCCACTCCGGACAGTGAAATTCCGGCGAACATCACCAGCCAGCCCACGAATGCGACCGTGGCGGAATTGCAACCGGTGTCGTTCACCGTGGGCGTGGGCGGCTTCCCGACCCCGACCGTGCAATGGTACTCGAACGGCGTGGCCTTGGCCGGTGCCACCAACACCGCCTTCAGCCTCGCCACCGCCCCGCTCAACGCCAGCGGCAGCGGCTTCCACGCCGTGGTGCAAAACACGGCCAGCAATGTGTTCTACTCCGTGACCAGCAGTGTCGCCACGCTGACCGTAAATGCGGATGTGATCGCGCCCGCCCTCGTCTCCGTGGCGAGCGCGGGACTCAACGCGGTGGTGCTGTCCTTCACCGAACGCGTGCTGGAAAGCACGGCCACGAACCTCGCGAACTATTTCATCACCAACAACGCGGGCGTGCCGCTCGCCATCACCTCCGCCACGCTCGCGCCGGACCTGACGAACGTCTCGTTCACCACGGCCACGCAGGCGCTGGGCGGGATTTACACGCTGGTGATCAGCGGCGTGCGCGACCTGTCCGCCGCCGCGAACATGATCGCCACGAACACGACGGGCCTCTTCATCACGGCAGATTACACGGCGGCGAACATCGGCAATCCCGCGATCCCTGGCAGTATCGTGCAGGTGCCCGGCGGCTACAACGTGACGGGCGCGGGTTCGGACATAGGCGGCACGGGGGACCAATTCACCTTCGCGCACCAGCAGCGCGCGGGAGATTTTGATTTCAAGGTACGTGTGGCGACCGTGGGTTTCCGCGACCCGTGGACGAAGGCGTCCTTGATGGCGCGGGCCACGCTCGACTCGAACAGTGTGTTTGCCGCCACGGAGGCGACGCCGCTCCTCGTCGGGTCGGTCTTCGAATCGCGCGCCACCACCGGCTCGGCCTCGGTGAAATCAGGAAATTTCCCGTCCAGTTATCCCGACACCTGGCTGCGCCTGAGCCGCGTGGGGAATCTTTTCACCGGCTACGCCAGCCTCGACGGCCAGAACTGGGTCACGCTCGGCAGCGTCACGCTTGCGGTCGGCCCGGTCTATCTCGGCTACGCGGTCACGAGCCATGACGTGCAGAACTCCACCACCGCGCAGTTCCGCGACTTCGGCGTGACTGGCAGCGCGACGGGGGTGGCGTTAAGCTCTTACAATTTCATCACCGAATCGCTGAGCGCCGCCGCGCGGACCGGACCCATCGTGATTTCAGAAATCATGTACAAGTCCGGCCCGCTCTCGACGAACAACCTGGAATTCGTGGAACTCTACAACTCGAATCCCTACTTCGAAGACATCAGCGGCTACCGGCTCGCGGGCGACATTGATTTCCAATTCCCGGTCAACACCGTGCTGCCGGGCGGCACATTCCTCGTCATCGCCAAGAATCCCGCAGCGGTCATGGCCTACTACGGCCTCACCGGTGTGCTCGGGCCGTACTCGAATTCCCTCCCGGCCAACGGCACGCTGCGGCTGCGCGGTGACAGCGAGTTCAACAACGTCCTCCTCGAAGTGAAGTATGAGGATAAGAATCCGTGGCCCGTGGGCGCGGACGGCACCGGTCACTCGCTCGTGCTCACGCGCGCTTCCTACGGCCAGGGCCACCCGAAATCCTGGGACGCCAGCGACCGCATCGGCGGCTCGCCCGGCGGACACGAGGCTCCGCGCCAGCGCGCCGGTTTGCGCGCCGTGGTCATCAATGAAATTCTCGCGCACACCGTCCTGCCGCTCGTGGATTACATCGAACTCTACAACTACAGCACGCAGGCCGTGGACATCTCGGGCTGCTACCTGAGCGATGCGCCGTCCACCAACAAGTATCGAATCCCCGGCGGCACCATCCTCCCGCCGCGCGGCTATCTCGCGCTGGACGAGACGCAACTTGGCTTCCAGCTCGATAACACGGGCGAGACCCTTTACCTCCGCAGTGCCGACGGCACGCGGATGCTCGACGCAGTGGAATTCGAGGCGCAGGAGAGCGGAGTCGCCCTCGGACGCTACCCGGACGGCGCGCCGGAATTTTACCGCCTGACCACGCGCACGCCCGGGACCACAAACTCGGCGCCGCGCGTGGACGACATCGTGATCAATGAAATCATGTATGGCCCCATCTCGGAAGAGGCGCAGGACGAATACGTGGAGTTGTACAACAAAGGTGCGGCTGCGGTGGACGTCAGCGGCTGGCGTTTCACCCGCGGCATTAACTTTACCTTCTCCGCGAACAGTTCCATCCCGGCGGGTGGCTACGTCGTCGTCGCGAAAGACAAGGCGCACCTGCTCGGGAACTACGCGAATTTGAACAACGGCAACACCTTCGGAAATTTCGGCGGCACCCTCTCGCGCGACGGCGAACGTGTCGCGCTCGCCAAGCCCGAGGTGAACCTCACCACCAACGGCCAGCAGGTGCTCACCAACATTGCTTACCTCGTGGTTGAGGAAGTGACGTACGGCCCCGGCGGGCGTTGGGGCAAATGGGCCAACCAGGGCGGCAGCAGCTTGGAACTGATTGATGCGCGCTCGAATCATCGCCTCGCCTACAACTGGGCGGACAGCGACGAGACGCAGAAGGCGCCGTGGACCTTCTTCGAGCACACCGGCCTGCTCGACACCGGCAGCACTCAGGGCGGCTCGGCCATCAACCGCTTGGAGATCACGATGCTCGGCGAGGGCGAGTGTTTGCTCGACGACCTGGAGGCGCGCTACGCCGGCGGCACGAACGCGAATTTGCTGGCCAACCCCGGCTTTGAACTGGGGCTTTCGCCTTGGACGCCGCAGGGCAATCACGTCCGCAGCAGCCTCGAGTTCAGCGGCCGCACCGGCAGCCGCTCGTTGCGCGTGCTGACCGGCGGCAACGGCGACTCCGGCGCGAACCGCGTGCGCGTGGCCCTCACCGCCGATCTGGCGCAAGGCCAGTTGTTCACCCTCCGCGGCTGGGCGCGCTGGCAGCACGGCTGGCCCGAGGTGTTGATGCGCGTGAAAGGCGGCTTCCTGGAAAATTATGGACGGATGCAACTGCCCTCGAACCTCGGCACACCCGGCGCGGCCAACAGCCGCGCGTTGACGAACGCCGCGCCCGCGATTTACGGCGTCACCCACTTCCCCGTGTTGCCGCAGACCGGCGAAAGCGTCGTGGTCACCGCCGGCGTGCAGGATCCGCAGGGCGTGACCAACGTGGTCTTGTTCTGGCGCGTGGACAGCGCCGCGCCCCCGGCCTTCACGCAACAATTCATGGTGGATAACGGTACCGGCGGTGACGCGGTGGCTGGCGACGGCATTTACAGCACCACGATTCCCGCGCAGGCGGCGAGCACCATGGTGTCGTTCTATTTGGAGTCCACCGACACGCTGCTCGCCAAGAGCCAGTTCCCGGTCGCCGCGATTGTCCCCGCCGTGGATGGCCAGCGCCGCGAGTGCCTGGTTCGCTGGAACGAACCGATTCCCGTCGCCGCCTTCAGCTCGTACCGCCTGTGGATGAGCGCGGCCAACGTGAGCGCCTACCAGAATCGCCCCGCCCTCAGCAACCACGAGGTGGACGGCACCATGATCGTCAACAACAACCGCCCGATCTACAACGTCGTCTCCCGTTACTCGAACAGCCCGTATCACCAGGGCCAGAACGGTTCGCCCGTGACCGGCAGCACCCACTTCGTCATCAGCCTGCCCTCGGACGACAAGTATCTCGGCGAGGACAACTTCAACAAAGTCCACGCGCCCGGCAACGGCGGCTTCGACGACCCCACCCTCATGCGCGAGCAGGTCGGCTACTACGTCTGCCGCAAGATGGGCCTGCCCTACCTTTATCGCCGTCACGTCGCGATGTTTGTGAACGGCAACCGCAAGGGCGGAGTCAACGCGTTGCAGGAAGACACCCAGCGCCCCGGCGGCGAACTGATTAACGAGTTCTTCCCGGACGAGACCGAGGGACGTCTCTTCAAAATCCAGCCGTGGTTCGAATTCGACGACGTGAATGTGAGCGGCGGCACCGGCGCGGGCTTCGACAACAAACTGTGGTGTACGCTCACCCGCAACCTCAGCACCAACGCCCACAAGATTGCCCGCTACCGCCAAAATTGGCTCACCCGCAGCGCGGACAAGACGGCCAACGATTACACCAACGTCATCGCCATCATCGAGGCCGCGAACATCCCGTCGAGCAATCCCACCTACTGGCAGAACTTCAGCGGCCTCGTGGACATTGATCAATGGACGCGCATCTTTGCGCACGAGCACGCCATGGGCAACTGGGACAGCTTCGGCAACGTCAACGCCCAGAACATGTACGGCTACAAACCCAAGGACGGAAAATGGAAGTTGATGATCTGGGACCACAACATCGTGATCAACAATCCGAACTTGGGCGGCACCGGCTCCGACCTGCCCTCCTCCGCCAACATCTTCAACACCCAGAGCGGCCAGGATCCGCAGATGGCGATCCTGAACGCCTACCCGCCCTTCCGCCGGGCTTGGTGGCGCGCTTACAAGGAGCTGGTCAACGGACCCATGCAGGTCGCCAACGTCTATCCCTACGTCAACGCGAAGTACAAATCCTACCTCGACAGCGGCGTGAACGTCGCCTCCGCCCCGGTGGAGGGCATCAAGACCTTCATTGACACCGCGCGCAACAACATCTCGAACGCGATGGCCGCCGTGGATTTCAACGGCTTCAACGTCACCACGCCTACCGTCAGCGCCACGGTTTCGAACGTCGTGACCATCACCGGCAACGCCACGTTCGACATCACCACCGTGGAGTTCAACGGCGTCGCCCGGCCCGTCATCTGGACCAGCATCACCTCGTGGACCGCGACCATCCCGGTCACCAACAATGCGCCCATCTCGGTCGCGGGCTACAACAAGACACATACCGCCATCGGCACGCCCGCCAGTGTCACGGTGAACTACGCCCTGCCCGCCCTGCCCGACCCACGCGGGTTCGTGGTCTTCAACGAAATCATGTATAACCCGTCGCCCAACACGCCGGAGGCGGAGTACATCGAACTGTTCAACACGCACAGCAACCTCGCCTTCAACCTCGGCAACTGGCGCATCAACGGGCTGGATTACACTTTCCCGCCCGGCGCGTTCATCGGGCCGCGCGGGTTCCTGCTGCTGGTGAAGAACCGCGTCACCTTCAGTGTTGCCTTTGGCGCGAGCATCCCGGTGTACGATCAGTTCAGCGGCGCGCTTCAAGGCGACGGTGAATCGCTCTCGCTCCTCCAGCCCGGCTCGCCTGAGATTGTTGTGGACCGGGTGCGCTACGAGTCCGCCGCGCCGTGGAACACGAACGCGAACAACACCGGCTCTTCATTGCAACTAATTGATCCCAACCAGGACAACAGCCGCGCCGGCAACTGGAACGCGGCCTTCATTCCCGCCGTGTACTCGGCCGCCATCATCACGCCGCCCGGCGTGCGCGATGGCTGGCGCTTCTTCAGCGCCAGCGGCAGCAGCGGCACGGGCGAGAACGGCAGCGGCCCGATGCGTTTCCTGCTCTATCTTGGCGAGGCGGGCACGGCATGGATTGACGACCTCTCCATCGTCCCCGGGACCAACGCCGGCGTCGGTCCCAACTACGTCTCCAACGGCGACTTTGAGTCGCCCCTCGTCTTCGGCCTGACCAACAGTTGGTTTTTCGGCACGAACTACACGAACACCACCATCGTCGGAGACCTCGTCCACACAGGCGCGGGCGCGTTCAAGATCGTGGGCGCGTCGCCCGGCGCGGCCAACAACCCGACCTACAGCCGTACGATGTATCAGTTCCTCTCGCCGGCTCCGCCGGTCAACTCGACGAACACATTGAGCTTCTGGTACTGGGCCACCAATTCGGCCACGAACTTGTACGCGCGCGTCCGCAACAGCGCCTTCCTCCAGACCGCGACGAACAGCGGCTTCACCAACATCAACATCTTCTTCACCCCGTCGAACTACGTGCCGCCGCAAATCGTCAGCCCCGCGACCAATTCCTATTCGCCCGGCTCGAACAATCTGCTCTCCACGACCCTCCCCGCGTTCAAGACGCTCTGGATCAACGAGGTGCAGGCCGAGAACACGCTTGGCATTTTCGATCACAACGGCGAGCGCGAGCCGTGGATCGAGATTTACAACACGAGCACGAACACCGTCTTGCTCGATGGATTGTTCCTCACGCACACCTACACGAACTACACGAATTGGGCCTTCCCCAGCGGCAGCAGCATCGGGCCGACACAGTTCCTCGTCGTCTTCTGCGACGGCGAGCCGAACGAGACCACGAACTCGGAATATCACACCAGCTTCCGCCTGCCCGCCGTCACGGGTGGCGTCGCGCTCTCGCGGCTCTTCACCAACGCGCCACAGGTCATGGACTTCGTGAACTACTCCGCCCTGCCCGCCGACCGCAGCTACGGCTCGTTCCCGGACGGCCAGCCCTTTGATCGCCAGCAGTTCTTCTACGTCACGCCGCGCGGCACGAACGACGGACGTTCCGCGCCCATCACCGTGTTCATCAACGAATGGATGGCCAGCAATCTCAGCATCCTCGCCGATCCGGCGGACTCGCAGTTCGAGGACTGGTTTGAGCTGTACAACCCGACGACCAACCTCGTGAACCTCGCGGGCTACTACCTCACCGACGAACTGACCAACAAGTTCAAGTACCTCATCACCACCAACGGCGCGCACACCATCGCGCCGCACGGCTACCTGCTCGTGTGGGCCGACAACGAAGTGAACCAGAACACCGTGGGCGGCACCCCGCGCGCGGACCTGCACGTCAACTTCTCGCTCGCCAAGGCCGGTGAAGCCATCGGCCTCTTCGCGGCGGACGGCTCGGTGGTGGACTCCGTGTCCTTCCCCGGGCAGTTGGATAACTTCAGCACGGGCCGCTACCCGGACGGCACGGCGAACTTCTACTTCATGGAGAGCACCACGCCGCGCCTGCCGAACTTCTACAACCTCGGCTCGAATACGCCGCCGGTGCTCGATCTGATTGGCAACAAGGTGGTTTACCTCGGCCAAACGCTGGCCTTCACCGCCACGGCCAGCGACACGGACATTCCCGCGCAGGTGCTGACCTTCACGCTCCTGCCCACGCCGCCCGCCGGGGCCAGCATCACGGGCGCGGGTGCGTTCACCTGGACGCCCACTGCGGTCGGCACCAACACCATCAGCGTGCGCGTGACCGACAGCGGCTCGCCCGCCGAGAACGACACGGAAACGATCACCGTCGAAGTGCTCAACGCGCCCAGCTTCGCGAACAGCGCGCTGAACAACGGCAGCGTGGAACTCCAGTGGCCGACACGCCCCGGCAAGCAATACGCGATTGATTACAAGGCCGACTTGAACTCGCCCACCTGGACGCCGCTCTGGACCAACACGGCGACGGGCATCTCCCTCTCGTTCACCAATTCCACCACCAACGCGGTGCAGCGGTTCTTCCGCATCCGCACGGTGAACTGACCGGACTTCTCCTTGTGCAAATCCCCTCCTGCGAAAGCGGGAGGGGATTTTTGTTTTAGTCAGAGGTGGAGCGCGGGTTTTCAACCCGCAGCCACGCGCCATGACAGGAGGTGATTTTCGAGACGAGCGCGCCTGGGTCATGAACAGTGCTGCGGGTTGAAAACCCGCGTGTCGTTGGAATTACCCCGTTCCGCGATTTTTCCTTGGAGCGTCCGGTGAAATTTCCATCGCGCGCCGGTTCATCAAAAAACTGTCACGGACCGGGACACGAGAGGACATGACGGGACAAGGGAACGGGACAGTGGCAGGCAGTCAGAGAGCTCTAGCGGCACGGTTCCTCGATTTCTTGAATTCCTACAGGGGCATTCCGTGCTTCTCTGGCTGGTGAAACCACGTTGGCAAGGCTGCTGCTAAAGCCCGTCCGGCTATGCAAACGCAATCAAACTCAAACAGTGCTGACGGCTCCGGGGCGATGTCCCGCGCCGCTCATGCGAGTGCGTGGCTCCACAACCAAAACCAAAAAACTCCCGCTCCTATGATCAACCTCCCCGTCCGCGAAGAAAAAAAATCCGACCGCCTCGCCCGTGAAGCCACGCTCTGGAAAAGCTACGCCCGCAAAGCCACGCGCGAACAATCTGAGGCCGGCCTCGTCGAACAGTTCCTCCCGCTCGTGAAGACTGTCGTCGGCCGCCTCCAGATGTCGCTGCCCTCGCATGTGGATGCGGAAGACCTTTACAGCGCCGGACTCGTCGGCCTGCTCGACGCGATTCGCCATTACAACCCGAAGCTCGGCTCCACTTTTGAAACCTACGCCCGCGTCCGCATCCGCGGCGCCGTGTATGACGAACTCCGCCGCATGGATTGGGTGCCGCGCTCCATCCACAGCAAGGCGAAGAAAGTCCAGGAAGCCATCAAAGTCCTCGAACAGAAAAAACGCCGCGTGCCGACCGACATCGAAGTTGCCACTGCCCTCCAGATGACCCTCGACGATTACCAGCAGCTCCTGGAAGAAATCCGCCCCGCCACCTTCGTCTGCCTTGATGCCGCGCTCGGCGATGAGGGCGACAACTCGCCCTCGCAATACGAAGCCTTCGCTGACGCGAAGCAGGAGAACCCGCTCGACGGCGTGGCCCGCAACGAGATGGCTGAAGTCCTCGCCAATCACTTGCAAGAGCTGCCCCAGATGCAGCGCCAGGTGCTCGCACTCTATTACTTCGAGGACATGCGCCTGCGTGAAATCGCGGAAATCTTCAGCCTCACCGAATCGCGCATCTGCCAGATTCATTCGCAGGCCATCCTGACGATGCGGGCGCATCTGGAGACCTACGCGGAAGCGTGAATTTTTCCGGCGCGAGCCGGTTTTTGGAACCCGTGGTTGGGTTGTTGTGGCGGGCGCGTTCAAACGAACGCGCCCGTTCTCCTTTTACGAATCAATCCGAACGTGCCGACGCTGGGACAAGTGGCATCCAAATTTTGCCGCCTGAATTCAGGACGGCGATGGTAATGGAAAGCTCACGCGAACAGAGTCCACCCTGTCACCACCCTGCCCAAACGCGCCCGGTTTCTTGGAGCTTGGTATTTCTCTGAAGCTTGGGACTCGGAGCTTCCAACGGATCACATCTCCACCTGCATCCCGAGTTCGACGACGCGGTTCGCGGGGATGCGGAAGAAGTCGGTGGGCGGCTGCGCGTTGCGCGACATGAAGGCAAAGAGCCGCTCGCGCCAGAGCGCCATGCCGGGTTGCTTCGAGGCCAGGATTGTCTCCCGACTCAAAAAGAACGTCGTGCTCATCCACTCAAATTCGAGGCCGAGCGGGCGGCATTGATCGAGCACCTCAGGCACGTTCGGGTCTTCCATGAACCCGTAGCGCGCCACGACGCGATGGAAGCCGGGGCGCAGTTGTTCGAGCTGGATGCGTTTTTCCTTGGGCATGTGGGGCACTTCCTCCACCAAAATAGTGAGGAAGATGACTTTCTCGTGCAGCACCCGGTTGTGTTTGAGGTTGTGCAGGAGCGCGAGCGGCGTGGAGTCAGCGTTGCTCGAGAGGAACACCGCCGTGCCGGGCACGCGCAACTGCGGGTTCTTTTCCACGTCTTCGAGAAACAGGCTGAGCGGAATGAAGGAGCCGCGCAGGCGTTCGCCCAAAATTCTCCGGCCCGTCTTCCAAGTCGCCATGAGCGTGAAGACGAACGCGGCGACCACCAGCGGGAACCAGCCGCCGTGCGCGATCTTCAGCAAGTTCGCCGTGCAAAGCAGCGCTTCGATGACGACGAACACACCGCACAGCAAGCCCGCCTGCCACCACTTCCAACCCCACAATCGCCGCGCCGCGAAGTAGAACAGGATGGTGGTGATCAACATCGTGAACGTCACCGCCACGCCATACGCCGAGGTCAGCGCGCTCGACGATTTGAAGCCCAGCACGAGGCCGATGCACGCGAGCATCAAGGCCCAGTTCAATTGCGGCATGTAGATTTGCCCGCGCGTCTGCGACGAGGTGTGATCAATTTCCATGCGCGGCGAGTAGCCGAGTTGGATGGCCTGCATGGTCAGCGAATACGCGCCCGAGATCAGCGCCTGCGACGCGATGATGGCGGCGCAGGTCGCGATGAAGACCAGCGGATACAGCGCCCACTCGGGGGCCATGTTGTAGAAAGGATTTTCCTTATCGGACGGATGACTGAGCAACCACGCGCCCTGGCCGAAGTAGTTCAACAGCAGCGCCGGGCAGACGAGCAGGTACCAGGCGAGGCGGATCGGTTTACGTCCGAAGTGGCCCATGTCCGCGTAGAGCGCCTCGCCGCCGGTGATGACCAGCACCACCGCGCCGAGGACCATGAAACCCTTCGTGCCCGCGCCGAGGAGGAATTCGATGCCGTGCATCGGGTTCACCGCCGCAAACACCGTCGGGTCATGCAGGATGCCGCGCACGCCGAGCGCGGCGATGACGAAGAACCACACCACGGTCAGCGGGCCGAAAATTTTTCCCATGCCGCTGGTGCCGTGGCGTTGCATGGCGAACAGGCCGATGATGATGGCAATGGTGATGGGAATCACCCAGTCCTTCAGTTTTGGCGTCGCCACTTCCAATCCCTCGACCGCGCTCAGGATGGAAACGGCGGGGGTGATGATGCCGTCGCCATAGAGCAACGCCGCCCCGAACACGCCCAGCAACAGCGCCCAGCGCGTGATGCCCGTCGGACGTTGCCCGCGCTTTTCCGGCACGGCCAGAGACATGAGCGCGAGCACGCCGCCTTCGCCGCGATGGTCCGCGCGCAGGATGAAGGCGATGTATTTGACGGAGATGATCAGGGTGAGCGCCCAGAAGATGAGCGAGAGGACGCCGAGGACATTTTCACGATTAACCGGCACGCCTTCATTGCCGTGGAAACATTCGCGCACCGCGTAGAGCACGCTGGTGCCGATATCGCCATAGACGACGCCGACCGCGCCGAGGGCGAGGAGGATGAGCGCGCGGCCTTTCGGATCAGGCGCACCGCCGTGGGCGGAAGGTCCGGCTTCGGACGGGGCCGGCGTATTCTCTCCGGCGACCGCGCCGCTGGTTGTGTTCATAGAACTCAATGGGCGGCGGGATGTTTAACAAGGAGCGGCAGGCTGTCCATCAATTCGGCGGCGGCCTGGGAGCGCGTCGTCCTGACGGCGTATTTGCGAACCCGGTCTCGCTCTGGGGCCAAAAGGGAAAAGCTGAAGATCGTTGACCGAAGGAGCGCCGCCTTCCCCTCACCCCGGCCCTCTCCGCTGGGGAGAGGGCCGGGGTGAGGGGAAGGGCGTCAGAGAAAACCAAGGTCCGCTAAAAATGAGTTTGGCGCATCCACCCGCCATCTCCGTCCTGAATTCATGCGGGACTTGTTTCCATGCGGCCCGCCCCCCTACTTTCCCGCCCATGCGAATTCCAAAAGTGCTCCTGCTCGCCGTGCTGTCGGCGCTGCTCACCGTTCCCTCTTTCACACGCGCGGCGGACAAGCTGCCCACGACCACCATCGAGATTCCTTACACCAAGTATGTGTTGAGCAACGGTCTCACGCTCCTCGTGCATCCGGATCACAAGGCACCCATCGTGGCCGTGAACGTGTGGTATCACGTCGGCTCGAAGAACGAGAAGCTGGGCAAGACGGGCTTCGCGCATCTGTTCGAGCACTTGATGTTTAACGGCTCGGAAAATTTCGACGACGATTTCTTCAAGGGCACCGAGAAGGTTGGCGCGACGGACATGAACGGCACGACCAGCGAGGATCGCACGAACTATTTCGAGAACGCGCCGAAGGATGCGCTCGACCTGCTGCTCTGGCTGGAGTCCGATCGCATGGGGCATCTCCTGGGCGCGATCACCCAGGCCAAGCTCGATGAGCAGCGCGGCGTGGTGCAGAACGAAAAGCGTCAGGGCGAGAACCAGCCCTACGCCGTGGCCCACGAACTGATGCAGAAGAACACGCGCCCCGTCGGCCATCCCTATTCGTGGACGGTCATCGGCTCGATGGAAGATTTGACCGCCGCCTCGCTGGACGACGTGAAGGATTGGTTCAAGACCTACTACGGCGCGGCCAACGCCACGCTCACCATCGCGGGTGATGTGCAGCCTGAAGAAGTGCGCGCGAAAGTGGAAAAGTATTTCGGCTGGATTCCCAGCGGCCCGCCCGTCGCACGCCACCAGTCGTGGATTGCGAAGATGACCGGCACACGCCGTCAGACCGTGCAGGATCGCGTGCCACAGTCCCGCATCTACAAAGTGTGGAACATCCCGCAGTACGGCACGCGCGACGGCAATCTGTTGAACCTCGTCAGCGATGTGCTCGCGCAGGGCAAGTCCTCGCGCCTCTACAAGCGCCTCGTGTATCAGGACGAGATCGCGACCGACGCTTCGGCCTACGTGGACTTGAGCGAGATCGGCGGACAGTTTGCCATCGTGGCCACCGCGCGCGCGGGCGTGCCGTTAGAGAAAGTGGAGAAAGCCATTGATGAAGAACTCGCGAAGTTTTTGAAGGACGGCCCGACCAAGGACGAACTCGAGCGCGCGAAGACCCAATACGAAGCGGGCTTCATCCGCGGCATCGAGCGCATCGGCGGTTTCGGCGGCAAGTCGGATATTCTCGCGCAGAACTCGGTGTTCCTCGGCCAGCCCGATTACTACCAGACCGCGCTCAAAGAGACGGCGAGCGCCACGCCGAAAGATGTGCTCGCCGCCGGTCGCGAATGGCTCGGCGACGGCGTTTACATCCTCGAAGTGCATCCGTTCCCGAAATTCACGGAGACCAAGGAAGTCGTGGATCGCAAGAGCGTCCCCTATCCTGACCTAAAGCCGGAGGTGAAGTTCCCCGAACTCCAGCGCACGCAGCTCGCGAACGGATTGAAGATTATTTTTGCCGAACGCCACGCGGTGCCGACGGTCAGCTTCAGCCTGATGGCCGACGCCGGTTATGCGGCGGATCAATTCGCCACGCCCGGCACCGCCAAGCTCGCCATGCGGATGCTGGACGAAGGCACCAAGTCGCGCAGTGCGGAGGAAATTTCCGACGAACTCGCGCGCCTCGGCGCGAACCTAGGCGCAGGCGCGGACCTCGACATGAGTTCCGTGTCGCTCAACGCGCTCAAGAGCAAGCTCGACGAATCGCTGGCCATCTTCGCGGACGTGGTGCTGAATCCCGCTTTCAACGAGAAGGATTTCCAACGCCAGCAGAAGCAGGCGCTCGCGGGCATCGCGCGCGAGAAGACCGAACCGAGCGCGATGGCCATGCGTATCTTCCCCACGCTGCTCTTCGGCAAGGATCACGCCTACGGCAATCCCATGACCGGCTCCGGCACGGAGGCGAGCGTTGCGAA
The DNA here is from genome assembly GCA_043757045.1 of Akkermansia sp. GTDB lineage: Bacteria > Verrucomicrobiota > Verrucomicrobiia > Limisphaerales > SIBH01 > JANNGC01. The sequence goes on from JAYVQC010000124.1 coordinate 15,116, forward strand.
GCTTACCACCGCCGACTTGCGGAAATATTACGACACCTGGATGAAACCGAACAACGCCACGCTGGTCGTGGTCGGCGACACCACGCTCGCGGAGATTGCGCCGAAGCTCGAAAAACTGTTCCGCAACTGGAAGGCCGGCGAAGTGCCGAAGAAGAACATCGCCGCGCTGAACCGCTCCGCCGCGCAGCCGGGCGTGTATCTCATTGATCGCCCCGGCTCCATCCAGTCGATCATTTTCGCGGGCGAAATTGCGCCACCGAAAAATAATCCCGACGAGATCGCCATCGAGACCATGAATAACATCCTCGGCGGCAGCTTCACCTCGCGCATCAACATGAACCTGCGCGAGGACAAGCACTGGAGCTACGGCTCACGCTCTTACATCACCGGCACACGCGCGCAACGCCCCTTCCTGATGATGGCCCCGGTGCAGACGGACAAGACCAAGGAGTCACTCGTCGAACTGACCAAAGAAGTGAAAAACGTGCTGGGCGAAAAACCCATCACCGCCGACGAACTTAAGAAGGCGCAGACCAGCCAGACATTGCAACTGCCGGGCGCGTGGGAGACGGCGGGCGCGGTCAGCGGCTCCATCGCGCAGCTCGTGCGCTTCAACCTGCCCGATGATCATTATTCGACTTACCCGAACAAGGTTCGCGCGCTCACGCAGGCGCAACTCGCCGCCGCCGCGAAGACGGTCATTCACCCCGAGAAACTGATCTGGGTCGTGGTCGGCGACCGCGCGAAAGTGGAAGCTGGCATCCGCGAACTGAACCTGGGCGAACTGCACCTCCTCGACGCGGACGGCAACGCGGTGAAATAACGAACGGCGGAGATTCACAGCAGAGCGGCGGAGCGCCAAGTGTTCGCTCCGCGAGGGCGCATCTTGAAAGTGCCGCCAGGTTTGGCGGGACGGAGCGCGGGCGTCTCGCCCGCCCGCCTGGAACCAGAGGCCGCTCCGCCGAGTGGGCGTGGAGAGCGCAGAAATCTTTGGCGCGATCCGGCGGGCGAGACGCCCGCGCTCCTAGGGCGGTACCGGCAAGATGCACCCCCCTCTTCGCGGGTGCATCCGTACACTGTTCTTGATAGTGGGACAGCCGCCCCCGGCTGTCGTTAGTCCTGCGGGCGCCCCCGCCCGCACAACGACAGGCGGGGGCGCCTGTCGGACGGATGACCGGCGAGGGCGCCGGTCCCACTATCAAGAACATTGTACGGATGCGCCCCCTCTTCGCTCGCACCTGAATTTTCGCGTGACGGGGGGCGTCGGTTGGCGGAACTATTCGTCACCCATGAAAAAACTTTTTACTCTCAGCGCCCTCGTCTGCGCCGCCTTCGTTGCCACCGCCGCCGATGAGACCGGTTTCAAACCGCTCTTCAACGGCAAGGATTTGACCGGCTGGACCGGTAATCCCGATCTATGGTCCGTGGAGGATGGCACCATCCAGGGCCTCACCAAGGCCGACCCAAAGCTCACGCACAACACCTTCCTCGTGTGGACGAACGGCGACGTGGCGGATTTTGAATTGCGCTTCTCGTACAAAATCGTGAACGGCAACTCGGGCGTCCAGTATCGCAGCAAGGTGCTGCGGCAGGGCGCGCAAGGGCCGATTGTCGGCGGCTATCAGGCGGACTTCGAGGCGGGGAAAACTTACAGCGGGATTCTGTATGAGGAACAGGGCCGCGGCATCCTCGCGCAGCGCGGACAGAAGACGGTCATCAAAGCCGACGCGGCGGACGCCAAGAAGCACAAGGTGGAAGTGGCCGGCTCCGTCGGCGACACCAAGGAGATTCAGGCGCAAATCAAACACGAGGAGTGGAACGAGTACGTCATCATCGCCAAGGGCAATCACGTCCAGCATTTCATCAACGGCGCGCAAACGGTGGACGTGACCGACGAACATGAGGCCAAGGCTCCGAAGTCCGGCGTGCTGGCGCTGCAAATCCACGTCGGCCCGCCGATGAACGTGCAGTTCAAAAACCTCCGCATGAAGAATCTTGGCAAGGATTCCGCCGCCGCCGACACCATGAAAAAGTTCGCCGGCAAGTGGGCACCCGTCGAAGTCATCGCCAACGGCTCGGCCGTCGATCGCGAGAAACTGGACGCCGTGCTGCTGACCATTGTGGGCAACAAATACACCTCGAAGGTCGGCGACAAGCTGGACGAGGGCGTCATCAGCGTGGACGACTCCAAGTCCCCGGCCGTGATGGACGTGGTGCGCCAGAAAGCCGACGGCGAGAAGGTGAACATCCCGGCGATTTACAAATTGAAAGGTGACACGCTCATCGTGTGCTACGGCCTCGGCAGCACCGCGCGCCCGAGCGAGTTCAAATCCGAGGCCGACAGCGGCGTGCTGCTGGTGACGTACAAGCGGGAATAGTTCGTTCACATTTATTCGTCTTATGAAATTTCTCCCCTTGTTCCTCTTATTCGGAGCCGTCGTCACCGCGAGCGCGGCGGACAAAAAAATCATCCTCCTCGCCGGCAGCCCGAGCCACGGGCATCTCGAACACGAACATCGCGCGGGGATGCTGCTCTTCCAGAAATGCCTCACCAGCGTGCCGGGCGTGAACGTGACGGTGTTGAGCAACGGCTGGCCGAAGGATGAAAAAGCTTTCGAGGGCGCGGATGCGGTGGTGGTCTTCTGCACGGGCGGCGACGGTCATTTGCTCACTCAGGCATCCCGCCGCCAGACGCTCGACGGCGTGCTGAAAAACGGCGCGGGCTTCGGCACGATGCACTACGGCGTGGAGATTCCTGAAGGCAAAGGCGGCACGGATTTTCTGCGCTGGCAGGGTGGTTACTTTCTCACCAACTGGTCGGTGAACCCGCACTGGGAGGCCAACTTCACGAATTTGCCCAATCACGAAATCACGCGCGGCGTGCAGCCGTTCAAGATTCGCGACGAATGGTATTACCACATGAAGTTCGTGGACGGGATGAAGGGCGTGACGCCCATCCTGAGCGCCATTCCGCCCGAGAACACGCGCGGTCGCCCCGGCGCGAACAGCACGCACGGCGGCAATCCCGAAGTGCAGAAGCACGCGGGCGAAGCGGAGACGATGGTCTGGGCGTACGAGCGGCCCGATGGCGGGCGCGGCTTCGGCTTCACCGGCGCGCATGAGCATCGGAATTGGGCGACTGAGAATTTCCGCAAGGTGGCGCTGAACGCGATTCTCTGGATCGCCAAGGTGCCGGTGCCGGCGAACGGCGTGGAATGCGTGGTCACGCCGGAAGACATCATGCGGAATCTTGATCCCAAAGGTCAGAAGCCGAAAGCCGCCGCCGTCGCGCCGAAGGCCGAGCCGTTCATCAGTCCCATTCTTCCCGAGAAAAAATGAAATCCTCTCCTGTGCTTGCTGATCGTGTTTGGAAATTTCTGAGTTCTTGTGAACTGCGGGCGGTGGTGAAAGCGGCGCTAAAGCTACCGCACTCCAAACGCTCCGCGTTTCACGAGGCGTTTGGTGCTGCGCGCCAGCGTTTGGAGTGCGGTCGCTTTAGCGCCGCTTTTGGACGCCTCTCCTGGCAGCACGCGCCCCTGCTGGCCGGAGTGCTGGCGATTGCTTTCCTCACGGGGTGCGCGACGGCGCAAACGGCGGCCACCAAAAACATCGTCATCATCGCGGGCAAGCCGAGCCATCCGGCGGGTATGCACGAGTTCCGCGCGGGTTCGCTGCTCCTGCAAAAGTGTCTCGCGGCCACCCCGGGCGTGAACGTAACGGTCTATTCCAACGGCTGGCCGGATATGGCAGGCGCGCTGGACAAGGCGGACGCCGTGGTGATTTACGCGGACGGCGGCGGCGGGAATCCGGCGGTGCAAGGCGATCACAAGCAGGTGCTCAACGCGCTGGCGAAGAAAGGCGTGGGCCTCGGCTTCATGCACTATGGCGTCGAGGTGCTGGCGACGAACGGCGGGCCGGAGTTCAAGGAATGGATCGGCGGACACTACGAGAATCAGTTCTCCTGCAACCCGATGTGGTCGCCCGACTACCAGAAATTTCCCAAACATCCGCTGGCGAATGGCGTGCAGCCGTTCAGCAACAAGGACGAGTGGTATTTCAACGTCCGCTGGCGCGACGACACGAAGGGCCTCACAAAAATCCTGAACGCCACGCCCTCCGACGACGTACGCGACGGCCCCTACGTTTATCCGCGCGGCCCCTATCCACACATCGTCGCGGCGAGCGGTCGCGAGGAGACGATGATGTGGACCTACGAGCGCCCGGATGGCGGACGCGGTTTCGGCTTCACCGGCGGTCACACGCACGCGAACTGGGGCAACCCAAACCAGCGCAAGGTCGTGCTCAACGCGTTGCTCTGGCTCGCGAAAGCGCCCGTACCCGCGAACGGTGTCGAGTCCCTCGTCAGTGAAGATGATTTGCAACAGAACCTAGATCCCAAGAAGAAATGAAACACCTTGCACTCCCGTCCCTCGTCGTCCTTTCCGTCGCCTCCGCTTTTGCCGCCGACGCGCCGCCAGAAACCAAACCCGCCGCGCCGAAGCCCGCGCACACGCGCCCGGCCAGCCGCGAGGCCGCACTCGAAGATTTGAAGAAGATGACCGTGGCGGACGGCCTCGAAGTCACGCTCTTCGCCAGCGAGCCGATGATGGTCAACCCCTGCGACATGGACATCGACGCGAAGGGTCGAGTCTGGATCACCGAAGGCGCGAATTATCGCAAGTGGGCCAACCCGCCGGTGCGCCCCGAAGGCGACCGCATCCTCATCATGGAGGACACGGACGGAGACGGCGCGGCGGACAAGTCCACGGTGTTTTACCAGGGCACGGACATCAACAGCGCGCTCGGCATCTGCGTGCTCGGCAACAAGGTGATTGTTTCCTGCGCGCCGAATGTTTTCGTCTTCACCGACGAGGACGGCGATGGAAAATCCGACAAGAAGGAGATCCTCTTCACCGGCATCAAGGGTGTGCAGCACGACCACGCCGTTCACGCCTTCAACTTTGGCCCGGACGGAAAACTGTATTTCAACTTCGGCAACGCGGGTGAAGACATCCGCCGCCCGGACGGCTCGCCCATCGTTGACGTGGACGGCAACACCGTGAACGCCAAGGGCAAGCCCTACCGCCAGGGCATGGTCTTCCGCTGCAACCTGGACGGCAGCGAATTCGAGGTGCTCGGCCACAACTTCCGCAACAACTACGAGGTCGCGGTGGATTCCTTCGGCACGCTCTGGCAGTCCGACAACGACGACGACGGCAACAAAGGCGTGCGCATCAATTACGTGATGGAGCGCGGCAACTTCGGCTACACCGACGAACGCACGGGCGCGAGTTGGGGCGCGAATTGGAAGAAGGGCCAGGCCAAGGGCGCGAAGGAAGAGGACAAAGTGCTCTACGAATGGTATCAGCACGACCCCGGTGTGGTGCCGAATCTGTTGAACACCGGTGCCGGTTCGCCCACGGGTATCGCGGTGTATGAAGGCAAGTTGCTGCCAGAGATTTTCCGCAATCAGGTCATCCACTGCGACGCCGGCCCGCGTGTCGTGCGCGCTTACCCGGTGAAGAACAGCGGCGCGGGCTACACCGCCGAGATGGTGAACATCCTCACCAGTTCCGACCAATGGTATCGCCCCTCCGACGTGTGTGTCGCGCCGGATGGTTCACTGCTGATCGCGGACTGGAACGATCCCGGCGTGGGCGGCCACGCGGCGGGCGATCATGACGTGGGCATCATGCGCGGCCGCGTCTATCGCGTCGCGCCCAAGGGCGTGAAATACACCGTGCCGAAACTCGACGTGAGCACGGCGGCGGGTGCGGTCGCGGGACTGCAATCGCCGAACAACGCGACGCGTTACCTCGCATGGACGGCGCTGCACAAGATGCAGGGCGCGGCGGAAAAACCTTTGCAGAAATTGCTGGGCAGCAAGAGCGAACCACGCGAGCGCGCCCGCGCGCTGAACTTGCTCGCGCGCATTCCTGGCTCGGAAAAGAAATACGTCGAAGCCGCGCTCAAGGATGGCAACTCGGACATTCGCATCACCGGACTGCGCATCGCGCGTGAGTTGAAGATGGATATCATCCCGCTCGTGAAACCCTTGGTGAAGGATTCTTCGGCACAAGTCCGTCGCGAAGTGGCCATCGCCCTGCGCCACAATGAATCGCCCGCCGCGCCCAAGCTCTGGGCGCAACTCGCGGCCCAGCACGACGGCAAAGACCGTTGGTATCTCGAAGCCCTCGGCATCGGCGCGGACAAGCAGGAGGAGAAATTCTTCGCTGCGTGGCTGGAAGAAGCGAAAGGGAAGTGGGACACCGCCGGAGGCCGCGACATCGTCTGGCGTTCCCGCACGCCGAAAACGCTGCCCATGCTCGTGAAATTGATCACGGCCAAGGAGACGTCCTCCGCCGACAAGGATCGTTACCTGCGCTCGCTCGATTTCCTCACCGGCCCCGAGAAGGAAGCCGCGCTCGTGGAGATCGCCACGGGCGGGTTGTGACGCTCGGATCCTCAGCCCACACAAAACCGTTCGCGTGGTCGGGCCAAGTCGCCGGGCAAACCTTGTTGAGACTCTTGTGACGGTGCGGCGGCTTGGAGGTCGCCGCAGGCGTGGAACGAATCCGTCCCGTTTGGTTTTTCCTCGGTGAAGCGGCCACAAGGCCGTGCTTCGCGGTGTGCCTGGGTGGTGGGGCGAGATTCTATCGAGCCAACCATTTCGAGGGCAGCGAGGCGAACGGAGTGAGCATCTCCTTCTTTACGCAAGGTGCTGCCGGAGATGCTCGCTCCGCTCGCGCCTCCTTCGTCGGCCAATGGGGTTCGACAGAGTCTCACCCCACCGACTGCGGTGTGCCTGCTCGGCGAACCGGTCCTCGGCTCGCTGCTCGCGTGGTGGCTGCTCGGTGAGGCGCTGACGTGGGGCAAGGCGCTGGGCGGAATGATTATTCTCGCGGGAATTTATCTGGCGGCGACGGAGCGAAGGGGAAATTAACGCACCATTAGGCCTCATCCGTAGGCTGATGTTCAGAAGAATACTGCCAAAGAGCTTGGTCAAACAATCGCGGCGTGACAACTGCCGAAAGTCGGCGGGCCTCTGAAAGTAACTCGCGCCAGCCCTGACAATATGACTGCCAAAACTCAAAGGAATACGGCGGACTTTGCAAAAGCTGTAGCGACCAAATCGCTCGAAAATCAACGATGGGATAAGGGTCACCGTGAAACCAGTGGAGGATACATGATGCCGTTGGATACTCGACCGCATCAAGAAGTGTGAGCGACTCAATGCGCGCACGCTCATCGGTAGCAGACAAAGCAAATCGAGTGACCTCTTCGACAAAGGATGCTGAATTTTCTTTAGCTCGTCCGGCACTCCGCGCTGATTTCCATCTGCACAACGTGAAAAGCTGGTCAGTGGTGAGGTAGCCCTGACGGCGGACAACTGGAACAAGGGCGGTGAGAGACGGCTCAAGTGGATTCGACGAATAGCGCGCTGCGATAGCCGGGACATCTGATAGTTGGAAGCGTGTCGTCATGGAACCAAACAATTTACTCCGACTTCCTGCTGTCCATTTCTTCCGACGATTTCAAATCCGCCTCCAGAAATTTCCGCACCTTGAGCATCACGAAACCCACGCCGCCGATGCAGCCGAAGGCCAGCGCCAGGCCGATGAAGACATCCTTGCGCTTCTCCTCCGGCACGAACTTGAGCGGATACAGAAAAGCCATCACGCCGACGACCAGCAGCCCGGCGGAGAAGACGATGAATTTTTTCCGCCGCTGCTCGGGCGCGCGCTCCGTCGCCATGCGCGCGATGAGCCGCCAGTAAAACCACGCGAACGGCGCGGCCACGAGAAACGAAATCACGGCCAGCGCGTTCAGGCGGAACACCAGGCCGTTCGGCGAACGCTCCAGCGCAAAGAGCGTCGCGACCATCACGCCAAAGGCCAGCGCCGCGCCGTAGCTGGCGATGTTGAACAGTGCGCTGGTGTTGGATCTTTCGGCGTTGGTCATGGCCGTCTCCATTTACTCAACGCGCGAACGTCCGGTCCCCGCGACCACTTCGCCGATGGTCCATGCCCGGTGACCCGCCGCGCGGATGGCGTTCAGGACGTTATGCGCCGTGTCGTTTGACGCGATCACCACCATGCCGATGCCCATGTTGAAGACCTGATACAACTCCTGCTCGGGCACGCCACTGCGGTCGTTAATGATTTTGAAAATTGGCAGCATGTCCCACAAGCCTTTGCGAATGATGACGTCGCAATTCTTCGGCAGCACACGCGGGATGTTGTCAATGAAACCGCCGCCGGTGATGTGGGCCAGAGCGCGCACGCCGTTCCCGGAGTTTCGAGTTTCGGGTTTCGGGTTGAAGCGCTTCAGCAGTTTTTGCACGAGCGGGCCGTAGCTGACGTGGACTTTCAGCAGCTCTGCGCCAATGGTGTTCTTCAACTCCGGCACGCGCGTGTTGATCTTCATCTTCAACTGCTCGAAGAAAATTTTGCGCCCGAGCGAATAGCCGTTCGTGTGCAGCCCGCTCGACTCGATGCCGATGACCACGTCGCCGCGCCGGATGGATTTCTGCCCGTTCAACATGCGCGACTTCTCGACCACGCCCACGATGGTGCCGCTCACGTCGTATTCGCCCGCCTGATAAAAGCCGGGCATCTGCGCCGTCTCGCCGCCGATGAGCGAGCAGTTGTTCTCGGTGCAGGCCTTGGCAAAGCCGCGCACTATTTCCGTGAACACTTTCGGCTCCAATTTTCCCGTGCCGAGATAATCGAGAAAGAACAGCGGCTCCGCGCCCAGCACCGCGATGTCGTTCACGCAGTGGTTCACCAAATCCTGGCCGATGGTGTCGTGGCGGTTCATCTGGAAGGCGATCTTCAGCTTCGTGCCCACGCCGTCCACGCTGGAGACGAGCACCGGCTCGCGGAATTTCTTCACGTCGAGCGCGAAGAGGCCGCCGAACCCACCGACTTTTCCGAGCACTTCACGACGATGCGTGGAGGCGAGGAGTTGCGGCAGCGTGGCCTTCATTTTGTTGCCGAGATCGATGTCCACACCCGCCCGCGCGTAAGCTTTCTGTTTCATTTAGGGCGGAGATTTAAGCGGCTGGAAGAAAAGCGCGCCAACAGAAATTTGGCGGCAGAGGAGCGCGGGCCATTGCCCCGCGCGCGGCTTCGCCTTTAACGTCGCGCGGATGAAAGTGAAATCAGACGCGCCGCCCGCCTTCCTCGGGCTTGATTGCGGCGGCACGCGCTCGGTCGCGATTTACGAGCACGCCGGAGCCACGCGCCGCGCCGAGGCTGGGCCTGGCAACGTGCGTTTGTTGAGCGAGGCGCAACTGCTCGCGCTGTTCCGCGAACTGAAATCCGTTTATAAGGATTTGCCCGCGCCACGCGCCCTCGCCATCGGTATGGCGGGCGCGCGGCTCGACAGCGACCGCGCCCGCGTCCGCCGCGCCGCCGAAAAAATCTGGCCCGGCGTTCCTTGTTCCGCCTGGGGCGATCTCGATACCGCGCTCGCCGCCGCTGAAATTGATGAACGTGTGGGCGAGAACAAGTTGTCCGCCGTCGTTGTGGCGTTGAGCGGCACCGGCTCCTGCTTCTTCGGGAAAAATGCGCGCGGCCAGAACGTGAAAGTCGGCGGCTGGGGCCACATCGTCGGCGACAAGGGCAGCGCCTACGAAATCGGCCTGCGCGCCTTGAAGGCCGTGCTGTTCTACTTCGACCGCGATGGCCGCGTGTCCCCGCTCAGCCGCCGTCTGCTGCGCTTTCTCCTGCTCAACGAATTGAACGATCTCCCGCCGTGGGCGCTGCACGCGAGCAAGACCGAGGTAGCCGCGCTGGCCCGCGAAGTTTCCGTCGCCGCGAGCGCGGGCGACCGCATCGCGCGCGACATTCTCGAAGGCGCAGCGCACAGCATCGCCAAGGACGCGCTCATCTGCGCCGGACGGCTGGCGAAACGTGGGGCGCGCGTGAAGTTCGTCCTCGCCGGCAGCGTGCTGCTCAACCAGCCGGCGTTTCAAAAGCGTGTGGCCGAATTCATCCGCACGGAATGGCGTAGTGCGGAAGTGGTGCCGCTCAAACACGAAGCCGCATTGGGCGCGGTGTCGCTGGCGAAGCAGTTGCTCGGTTTCAAAGTTCAGAGTTCAAAGTTCAGAGTTCAAAGTTCTCCTGCTCCTGCACATTGGACCAAGGGCTTTGGACTTCTCGATTCCCCGACGGAGCAGCGCCACCCGCTCTCGATGAAGCTCGACGAACTGCCGCTCGACCGCGCCATCCTGCTGATGTTGAGCGAGGATGAAAAAATCCCCGGCGCGATTCTCGCGGAGCAGAAACCCATTGAACGCGCGGTGCGAAGCGTGGTGCGTTCGTTCAAGTCAGGCGGGCGCTTGCTCTACATCGGCGCGGGCACCAGCGGACGCCTCGGAGTGCTTGACGCCAGCGAATGTCCGCCCACTTTCCGCACCGATCCCGATCTCGTGCAGGGCATCATCGCCGGCGGCCAGACGGCGCTCTGGCGTGCGGTCGAGGGCGCGGAGGATGACCCGGCGGCGGGCGCACGCACGATGGAGGCGCGCGGCGTGAACCGGCGCGACACCGTGATCGGCATCGCCGCCAGCGGACGCACGCCGTTCGTGTGGGGCGCGCTCGACGAGGCCAAGGCGCGCGGAGCCACCACGGCATTGATCACCTTAAATCCAAATCTGAAAATTCCGCGCACCCATCGCCCCGATATTTTCATCGCGCCGAATGTCGGCCCGGAAATTCTCACCGGCTCTACGCGCTTGAAGTCCGGCACCGCGACGAAGTTGATCCTGAACATCATCACCACGCTGGCCATGGTGCAGACGGGCAAAGTCCTGAGCAACCTGATGGTGGACGTGAAGGCGAGCAACGTGAAGCTCCGCGCCCGCGCCGTCCGCATCGTCCGCACGCTGACGGGCTGGGATGAACCGACGGCGCTCGCGGCACTGGAGAAAACCAAGTGGGTGATCAAGGACGCGGTGGGGAAATCATCCCGTCGTAGCGGCGTCTC
>JAYVQC010000125.1:0-6908 GCA_043757045.1 Akkermansia sp.
CGACGCAGGCGGATTACTGGTATGGCGAGGTGCCGGTCACGCGCCAACTGACGCCCGCCGAGATCAAAACCGATTACGAGGCGAACACGGGCGAGGTCATCGTGGAGACGTTCAAGGGGCTTGATCCATTGCAGCATCCGGCGGTGCTGGTGGCGAGCCACGGGCCGTTCACTTGGGGCAAGTCAGTGCATGACGCGGTTCATAACGCGAGCGTGCTGGAATTTGTCGCGCAGCTGAACAGCGAGACGTTGCGCGTCAACCCGAAGATCAAGCCGATGCAGGCGGTGTTGCTCGACAAACATTTCATGCGCAAACACGGGCCGAAGGCGACGTACGGACAGAAATGAAGGAACAAGCGTGAAACATTCAACATTCAACATTCAACCTCCAACATCGAACTGGCTACGATTCGAATGGCTGAAAGCGGCGGTGAACGCGCCGCAGTCCAGACGCTTCGCGCGGTTCGAAGATGCCGCACTGGCGCGAAGCGTTTGGAGTGCGGTGGCTTTAGCGCCGCTTTCGGATGGCAGTAATTGCCAGATGCGCCCAAGAGCGCCGGATCTCGGCGCACCGGACAGCCTTGTCCGGTGAACGTGCGTGGCGACTCGGCACGCGGGAAGCAAGGATGGCAACCGCGACGCCCCCGCCGGGTTCGTTGCAGTGCATGGTTTGGCCACGTCATGAAAGTAACTCTCCCGCCACTCCCATCGCAGTGGCTACGTCGCGCGGACTGCGCTCGTGTGCGTTCTTCTGATCTGGATCAGCGCCTGCGGCAAGCAAGCTCCTCACGATAGCAAAATCCCCTCTCGCGTTCATTACCCCAACCCAGAGCGGGCCGTTGCCATGCGAATTCACGAGATGGACGCTCGCACCACGTCGCAGCAACTCCGCCACGAGCCGGGAATGTGTGCCTTGAGTGGCGAAGTGCAAAGCAGTCCACCCGTTGTCATCCTGTGCATCAATGGGGCTACCGGAATCCAGTAATCGGGTGAGCAAATCAAAATGGCCGTCTATCGCTGCGGAGTGCAACGGGCTGCGCCCGTATTCGTCCACTCCGGGTCTTGGGTTTCGCTTGGGTTGTTTGCCGGACATGATGTGTGTGAAGCGGCTTAATAGCGGACTAGGCAGTCCGCTGCTCCGTTCCTCCATTCGTGTCTCTTCGTGTCCATTCGTGGTTTCATTTCCGTATTTTACGGAGCGCGGGTTTTCCAACCCGCAGCAACGTGTCACGACGAGAGCGCAGGAAAAATTCCGCTGCCTCACTGCCGACGCACGTTGCTGCGGGTTGAAAACCCGCGCTCCGAAGGATGGGTTTCATTTCCCCGCCTCCGGTTTCTGCTCCGACGCGGCGAGGACTTCGTGAAATTTTTCGAGGAAGGCGCGTTCGTTGATCAGCATCTCCTGCGTCAGTTGGATTTCCACCACGCCCTGTTGCGCGCGGGTCTGGAGCAAGTCCTGCGACGACTTCAGATGATCGCGCTGTTGCGCCGCGAGATCCTTCAACGTCGCCAGCGTGCTGTGCAGCATTTCCATCTCGTGCATCAGGCTGCGCATCTGCGACGGGTCGCCTCCGCCACTTGGTGCTTTGGCAACTTTCTCCTCAATCGAACTCCGCAGCGCATCGAAGCTTTTCCCGAGCGGCGTGACATCAATCACCACCGGCGCGGGCGTCTGTTGCAACTGCTTCTCCAGCGCGTTCTGGATGCCTTCAAGTCCCTGCTGAAAAGCCGAAAGCTGCGTCACCACCTGGCCCATCGGGTTGGATTGGTCGCCGCCGCGCGAGAGCTGGTTGCGTTTGAAGGTGCGTTTGATTTCCTCCCAGCGCGCCTTTTCCTCCGGCGTCAGCAGCGCGAGCATTTCGCGCAGCTTGAGCAGATTCGCCTCTGCTCCGGTCGTGAGCGTCTGCGCCTCGTTCTGATAGTGATCGAGAATCAGCGCCTGCACTTCCGCCTCGTTCATGATCGGCACGACCTTTTCCGTGAGCCGGTTCATGTTGCGGTAAGAACCTTGCAGGCGGAACGCCGGCTCGGTGCGGAACTCGTCGGCCTGGCCGGCGGAATAAATGTATTCCTGGTTCACCCGCAGCAGCACGTCACGAATTTTCACGAGCTTCTTCAGCACGGCGAGAAGCTCCTCGACCTCCTGCTGCGAGTAACTGCCCTCGAACGTCTCCTGATCGCGCGAGCCGCCCGCCGCCAGACGGATGAAACCGCGCACGTCCTTCTGGCTTTTGTTCGCGAGCGGCGCGAGGACGGCGTTCGACGTGACGGCATTTTCCAGGTAGCTCGCCTTGAACCAGTCCGCGCTGCTGCTAACCATGTCGCCGAGGTTGTAGGTGTCGGCGCGGTTCGCAAGCATGTCCGGGATTTTGAACTTCTGCCCGCTCTCGGTATAGGGATTGCCGGCCATCACCACCACGACCTTGCGCCCGCGCAAATCGTAGGTGCGCGACTGGCCGCGCCACTGGCCCTCGATCTTGCGCTGGCCGTCGCAGAGCGAAATGAACTTCTGCAAAAACTCCGGGCTGCAATGCTGGATGTCATCCACGCAGAGCATGATGTTGTCGCCCATCTCGAGCGCGAGGTTCAGCTTCAGTACTTCCTCGCGCGCGGCGGCGTTCGGCGCTTCCTGCGGATCGAGCGACGTGACGGCATGGCCGAGGGCCGGCCCGTTGATCTTGATGAAGATGATGCCGAGCCGCACCGCGACGTATTCGAGCAGCGTGGTCTTGCCGTAACCGGGCGGCGAAATCAGCAGCAACATGCCCATCAGGTCCGTGCGCTTCAGCGCGCCCGCCGCGCCGATTTGCTTGGCGAGATTGTCGCCCACGAGCGGGAGGTAAAGCTGATCGACGAGCTGGTTGCGGACGAACGAGCCGAGCACACGCGGCTTGAATTCATGCAGTCGTAGTCGCTTGCGCTCGCGTTCGAGCAACTGCTGCTTCAACTCGTGAAACTGGTTGAAGCGCGGCACGACTTCCTTCTCGAACGGCCACAGGCGGCGGCGGAAATCCAAGTAATCAAACTGGTAAGTGCTCTCGCGAATGAGGGCGTGCGAGCCTTTCATCCCGGTGAGCGTCTCCGAAGTCGCAGCGGGCACGACGTGGCGCTTCAAGTCGTCGCCACAGAAGAGAATCGCCGTGACTTCCTCCAGGTATTGCATCTCGCCATTACGCCCGATCAGGAAGCCGCGCACCCAGTCGCGGATCAGATCGAACTGGCTTTCCGGATGCGCCGCGAGCGGGGCCAGCGATTCGTTGAACTCATCCTCGCCCGACTTCACCACGAGATGCTGGTGGAACGCGGTGGCGAGATGATCGCCTTCCTTGCTCACGACGAAGGAGTCGCCGCCCACCAACTCGTGAAAGAGATATTCGCCCGCCTCGTTCGCCAGCTCGCGCGGGAAAAGCGGCGTCTGTTCCACGAATCCGGCGAGGAGTTTTTGCAGCGCGGTGATGTAGGTCTGTTGCGCCGTGTCGCCGGGGAACAGTTTGTTGCGCGCGGAGAAACCTTTCAACTTGGCGGTCCAAAGCGTGCGCGTTTCCGCCTGGCAGAAGCGCACCCAGAAGACCGCTGCCAACGAACGCGCGCTCGGTTGATAGCGCGCGAGATGCAGCGCGGCGCGCGTCTGCAAGAGCGCGCGGAGAATGCGCGCCCCGTCCACGTCGTGAATGCCTTTCGTGTAGCCCTCGTGATAACGTGACGAGACGAACTCCAGCACGAAGGCCAGCAACGCGTCGTCCTTCAGCGCGAGCACTTCATCAATGGTCCGGCCTGTGCCGCTCTCCAACGACTGGAGAATGGTGTGCGCGAGATATTCGCCGCGATAGACCTGCGCGTTCTCGGATACCACTTCCTGATCCCAGACCGCGCGCGTGGCGAGAAACGCTTCATCCGTGATCGCCTCAAAATACTTTGTGCTGGTGAGATGAATGTTCGGCACGCCGTCGCGCATCGCGACGGTGAGATCGAGCGGCTGCGTGTTGACATTGAACTTGTGGCGTCCGAGCTGGATGACGTTCCCGCCGTCCACGAACAAATCCTGCCGGTCCTTGAGCTGGCGCACCGCGTCCTGCTGCACGCTCTTCAGTCGGCCCTGAAGATCGTCGGCCTTCACCGAGTCTTCGAGGGCGAGCAGTTGCCCGATGGTGTCGCGCACTTTCGCGATCATCAGGTCCGAGGCCATGTAGGTGTTGATCTCCTCGACGGTCTTGAAGCCCGCGAGCCGGTTCTGAATCACCTTCAGGATGCGCTCCGCCGCCGTCATCAACGCGCCGGCCTTGCGGTTACGCTGCTCGACCAGTTGTACCTTGCGCTGCTCGAACGCCTCGTAAATCGAAGTGCGCTTCTCGGAGAGCGGCACGGTGTATTCCTCGAAGTCCGCGAACGCGCCCTCCAGTTCCTCGATCTGCACGCTGATGCGATTGACGTATTCCTCGCACTTCGCCGGCGAATCGCAGAGGTCGAGGTAGCTCGAAGCTGACTGACTGAGCAGCTTCATCTGGGCGTTGAACTGCGCCGCGCCCTCGGTCGCGATCAGGCTTTGCAGCCGCTTCTTCACCGCGGCCTTCACTTGGTTCAGCGTGGAATAAATCCCCGTGATGCCATCAATGATGCGCGTGGTCTCGGTCGCGTCCTCGATTTGCAGGCCGTTGACGATCTCGATCAACATCTCGAGTTCCGCGCCGGTGTCCGCCGCCGCCTTCTCGATCTTTCTGCCTTCGGTGGACTTGGAAACTTTCTCCACGGAAGCCAACTGCTCGTCCGCCTGCTTGCGGTAAAGGTCGAGCGCGGTCGGTTCGAGCAGGAACTTCACGCACGCCTTCGAGAGCGTGTCGGACTCGGCGGTGACGTGCTGCTCCAGTTCGTCGAGCTGCGCGACGTTGACGTAACGCACTTCCTTGACCGTGATGATCTCGCCGCGTAACTGGCGCAGCGCCGCGAGATTGCGTACGAAATCATCCAGCGTCTTGAAGCTCGCGCGGCGCACCGTGCGGAAGCGTTCTTCGCAGCGCGCCTTGAGATCGTCCACGCGCTGCACGGCCTCGCGCTGAAGCCGTCGCACCTTGTCGAACTCGTCCACCGCCTTGTCCGCGACTTCGCGCAACTGCCGGAGCGCGGCGTCGATTTGCAATCCATCGGGCGTGGTCAGCCACGGGAAGGTGTCGAGGATCGCGCCCGTGCGCTTGACCAGATCGGCGTAGAGTTCGGCGTAAGGATTTTCTTTGCCGAGCAGCGTCAGCACTTCGTTGGCCTCGGCCAGCGCGCGCACGACTTCCTTGTTTCCAACTTGATAAAGAAACGTGTCGCGCTTCCCCGCCGGCTCGTGGCCAGGCTGATAGAACGGCGTCTGCCGCAACTGAATCGAGTGATGTTTCTGCGGTTCATCATCCGCGCGGAAGAGAACCAGGTGGCCGTCGGGAAACAGCGAGAAGCCATTGCAGGTGATGCGCTCGTCCACCTTCTGTTGAATCAGCCGGTACGGCATGAGCACATGCTGCCCGGTCTCGTGATTGTAAAAAACGAACAGCGTATCCTCGCCGTTGGGCGAATTCACCACGCGCTCGATGGTCATGCCGCGCTCGCGGCTCTCGAACTGTTTCAACTCGCCCGTCGCGAGATAATAGCCGTCGGGGAAAATCAGCCCGTGGTCTTCCGGCAGCAGCACGCAGGACTGGCCGATGGAATCGACGCGCTGCGCCGTCTGCAACTTCTGGTTGTAGATGAAGTAGCGGCTGGCGGTTTCCTTGTAAGGCCGGATGCGGAGCAGAATCAGATGGCCGATGAGCGCGTAGGCGATTTCGGCGTCGTCCACCTTCTGAAATTTGTCATCCACCGGCTCGGCGTGAATGCCTTCGCCGGTCTTGGTGTTGTCCTCGATCTTGATCGTCAGGTCGCCGCCCACGCACTCGACAAACACGCGGTCCTCAATCGAGACGTGTGGATAATCGCCATAGCGGAACGACTCGCGCGAGGGCGTGAGCCAGCGGAATTCGTACTGCGGCGGAAAGCCCACGCGGCGGAAATCCGTCTCCGCGCGCCCGTCGAGATAACGCAGTTGCCCGCCTTGAAACGCCCACTTGCAGACCGCGATGTCGTTCACGCCCGCGCCGATCTGGAAGACCATGTAAAGGTTGCCCTCGATGAGCGAGAACTTGCTGAACACCGCGCGGTCATAGACCTGGTAGAGACGCTTGAAGTCGGTGAGGAACTGCTTCTGTTGCAGAACCTCCAGCGTGCTTTCCTTGAACGCGCCGTCCGCCTCGTCGCGATGGTAGATGGCGAACACATCCGCGAGATCGATTTCCTTCTTCAGCCCGAACTGCACATTGAAGCCGAACAGGAAGCGCCCGCGCCCGAGCTGCACCATGTCGCGCGGAATGCAGTTGTGGACGGTGGTGATGCGATCCGACTGGAGGAGCTTGAACTCCACGTTGCCGAAAACATCTTGCCGCCGCGCGTTGAGCAGGTTCACCCGCTCGCGCAACAGCGTGCCCTGCGCCTGCAACCGCTGCCGGATGATCTCGTACGTCGCGCTGCCCAGCGTGGACGCGGCGCTCGGTGCTGCCGCCGTTTCCGGTGCGGGAGTGGGAGTCGCAGGAGTTGTAGGCGCGTCAGCCATGCGGATTTAATGGTGGGACAATGGCCTCGGTGCTGAGGGAACTCAGTCGCAGTTTGAACGCGCCGCTCCCCTCACCCCAGCCCTCTCCCGCTGGGAGAGGGAGAACGTCAGCCAGCGTCTTGACCCATCGAGACGCCTCGGTTGAAACGACGACTGGATGCGATAGTTCCCTCTCCCCGAGGGAGATGGCTAGGGTGAGGGGAACGGGGCGCGGATCGTTTTCGGATCGCGGGCGTGGGCGAGCGCCTTTCCCCTCACCCCGGCCCTCTCCCTCGGGGAGAGGGAGA
>JAYVQC010000126.1:0-6876 GCA_043757045.1 Akkermansia sp.
TTCACCTTCACGGTCAACGATGGTTCGCTCACCTCCGCCGTGGCGACGGTGAGCATCAACGTGACGCCGGTGAATGACGCGCCCGTGGCCTTCAGCCAGAGCCTCACGAACGGCAACAGCTTCCCGCTGCTCATCACGCTGACCGGCACGGACGTGGACGGCCCGGTGACGAACTTCACCGTGCTCACGCTGCCCGGCGGCGGCCCGCTCACCGGCACCGCGCCCACGCTGACCTTCACGCCCACGAACCAGTTTGCCGGCGTGGTCACCTTCACCTTCACGGTCCACGACGGCGCGCTCACCTCGGCGGTCGCGACGGTCACGATCACGATTACCAATTCCACGCCGGCCACCGCCGACCTCGCGGTAATGAAGACCGGCCCGGCCGGCGGACTCGCGGGCGCGGACCTGACTTACGCCGTCACGATTACGAACTTCGGCGCGAACACCGCGACGAACGTGATCGTGCAGGATCAATTGCCCGTCGGCTTCACGTTCGTCAGCGCGACGCCCGCCGCGGCTTCAGTGGTGAACAATCTGGTGAGCTGGTCCCCTTTCAATCTGGCCAGCGGACGCGCGAGCAACTTCACGGTCACCGCGCGCGCGGCCCAAGGCGGCGCTTACACCAACGTGGCGTCTGGCACCTCGGACACGCCGGACCCGCTGCCCGGCAACAACACGGCCACCAATGGCGGCGGTCGCGTCACGACCACCATCACGCCGCAGGCTGATGTCGCGGTGAGCAAGAGCGGCCCGGCGGGCGTCACCGCGGGCGCGAACTTCAGCTACACGATTTCGATCACCAACCTCGGACCCTCGACAGCGAGCAACGTGGTGGCGGTGGATAATCTCCCGGCCAGCGTCACGTTCGTCAGTGCGAGCGGCGGCGGAACTTTGGGCGGCGGCAATGTGGTGACGTGGCCCGCGACGACTTTGGCGGCGAACACGGTGACGAACTTCACGGTCACGGTCACGGCTCCATCCAGCGGCCAGTTCACGAACACGGCCTCGGCGTCCTCGCCCACCGGTGATCCGAATCCCACGAACAACGTCGGCACGAACGCCAGCGCGCAAGTCACCACCACCGTCGGCGTGCTGGCGGATGTGGCGGTCACGGTCAACGGCCCGAGCACGGTGCTGGCGGGCGCGAGCTACACTTACGTCGTGAGCGTTACGAACTTCGGCCCGTCGGTGGCGACGAATGTTCTCGCCACCAACGCGCTCCCCGCAGGTGTCACGTTCGTCAGCACGACCGGCGGCGGCTCGCAATCGGGCGGCAACGTGACGTGGCCGGCGATTACGCTGCCGAGCGGCGCGGGAACCAGCTTCACCATCACCGTCACGGCTCCGCCGAGCGGCGTGCTGACCAATCGCGCATCCGGCTCTTCGCTCACGCCGGATCCTGATCTCTCGAACAACAACGGCAGTGCGAGCGGCGCGATTGTGGTGACCACCGTTACGCCGCAGGCCGACCTCGCGGTGAGCAAGACTGGCCCGGCGACGGTGTTGGCTGGGGCGAGTTTCAGTTACTCGATCATCGTCTCGAACTTCGGTCCGTCCATCGCGAGCAATGTCGTGGCGCAGGACTTCCTGCCCGCGAGTGCGACGTTTGTCAGCGCCAACCTGGGCGGCACGCTCGGCGCGAGCAACATCGTGACGTGGCCCGCCCGGACAATACTTTCCGGCGCATCGGTGCTGTTCACGGTCACGGTCAGCGCGCCCGCGAACGGCGTCCTGACCAATCGCGCCTCGGCCACCTCGCCCGTGGGCGATCCGAATCCCGGCAACAACAACGGCACGAACACCGAATCCGTGGTCACAACCGGCGTGACGCCGCAGGCGGATGTCGTCGCGACGATTGACGGCCCGGCCACGGTGCTGGCCGGCGCGACTTACACTTGCACGGTCTTCGTCACGAACCTCGGCCCGACCACGGCGACGAATGTTTTCACCACCAATCTCTTGCCCGCCACAGTCACATTCGTGAGCGCGAATAGCGGAGGCACGCTCTTCCTCGGTCGCGTCTTCTGGCCGGCGGTGACGCTGCCAGTGGGCGCAGGCACGAGCTACACGGCGACGGTGACGGCGCCGGCGGAAGGGGTATTGACCGCTCGTGGCCAAGGTGGTTCCCGCACGCCTGACCCTGACCTTGGTAACAACACCGGCTTCAATTTGGGTGGGTTCGTGGATACTACGGTCATCCCGCAGGCTGACGTGGCGGTGAGCAAGTTCGGGCCGTCGAGCGTGCTCGCGGGTGCGAATTACAACTACAACATCGTGGTCACGAACCTCGGCCCGTCCACCGCGAGCAACGTGGTGGCGAGCGACAACCTCCCGGCGAGCGTCACGTTCGTCAGCGCCACGGCGAGCGGCACGCTCGGCACGAACAACCTCGTGACGTGGCCCGCGACGACGATTCTCTCCGGCGACTCGGCGATCTTCACCGTCACCGTCACGGCTCCAGCGGAAGGTGCTTACACCAACACCGCCTCGGCCACGTCGCCCACGGGTGATCCGAATCCGGGCAACAACACCGGCACGAACGCCAGTTCGCAAGTCAGCACCACCGTCACGCCGCAGGCCGATGTCGCGGTGGGTAAGAGTGGCCCGGCCACGGTACTGGCGGGCGCGAACTTCACCTACACGATCAGCGTGACGAACTTCGGCCCATCCACGGCGAGCAATGTCGCGGTGGTGGATCATTTGCCGAGGGGTGTCACGTTCGTCAGTGCCAACAGCGGGGGCTTCAACGATTTCGGCAACGTCAACTGGACGGTGCCGGCGATGCTCTCGGGCGCGGTGACGAATTTCACCGTCACACTCACGGCACCGGCCAGCGGCACTTTCACAAATCATACGTCGGCCACCTCGCCGACCGGCGATCCGAATCCCGGCAACAATGCTGTGACCAATGGCAGCGGCCAGGTCGTGACCACAGTCACGCCGCAGGCCGACATCGCGGTGGGCAAAAGCGGTCCCGCGACCGTGCTGGCGGGCGCGAATGTGACTTACACGATCAGCGTAACGAACCTCGGCCCGTCCACGGCGAGCAACGTGGTAGCGGTGGATACTCTTCCCGCGAACGCGACGTTCGTCAGCGCGAGCGGCGGCGGAAGTCTCGGCGGCGGCAACGTCGTGACTTGGCCCGCGATGACGCTGCTCTCCGGCGCGACGGCGACGTTCACCGTGACGGTGACGGCGCCCGCAAGCGGTTCGCTGTTCAACACGGCCTCGGCTTCTTCACCCACCAGTGATCCGAATCCCGGCAACAACTCCGGCACGAACGGCAGTTCCCAAGTCAGCACCGCGATCACGCCGCTGGCGGACATCGTTGTGACCGTGAGCGGCCCGACGAATGCACTGGCGGGATCGAACATCACTTACACGATCACCATCACGAACTTCGGCCCGTCCATCGCGACGAACGCCTTCGTCACGAACACGCTGCCGGGCGGCGTGACCTTCGTGAGCGCGAACGGCGGCGGCACGCAGACGAACGGTGTGGTGACGTGGCCGGTGATTCCCACGCTCGGCGCGGGTCAGGGCACGAACTTCATCGTCATCGTCACCGTGCCGGGCAGCGGCGTGCTGACGAACAGCGCGGGCGGCGGATCGCTCACGTCGGATCCAAATCTCGCGAACAACAACGCGAGTTCACCCGGCGGCATTGCGACCACCACCATCACGCCGCAGGCCGACGTGGTCGTGGGCAAGTCCGGCCCGGCCACGGCCACGGCGGGATCGAACTTCGTGTTCACCATCAGCATCACGAACCTCGGCCCCTCGACGGCAAGCAACGTGGTGGCGGTGGATACTCTCCCGGCGACGGTCACGTTCGTGAGCGCGAGCGGCGGCGGCACGCTGGGCGGCGGCAACGTGGTGACCTGGCCCGCGACTACGCTCGCGGCGAACGCCAGAACAAACTTCACCGTCACGGTCACGAGTGTAGCGGTGGGAACGATCACGAATCGCGCTTCCGCCACGTCGCCGACCGGCGATCCGAATCCGGGCAACAACTCCGGCACCAACACGGGCGGCCGCGTGGTGACGACCGTGGTGAGCGGCGTGCAGTTCGGCTTCCTGGCCGGGCCGGCGGTCTTCAATCCGCAGACCGGATTGTTTGAAGAGCGTGTGACGGTGACGAATATCGGTTTCACGACCATTGCGGCCGCGCGACTCTACGTGAGCAACCTCAGCACAAACGCCACGTTCTCTAATCCGTCCGGCGTCAGCGGCGGAATTCCTTACGCGCAATACAACGCGCCGTTGAACCCCGGCCAGACGGTGGTCTTCACGCTCGAGTTCCTGGTGCCGAATCGCCGTCCGTTCACCAACACGCTCACGCTCGAAGCCGTGCTGCCGGCGGCGGCGGGGACGAACTCGGGCGCGGGTGGCATCAACATCAGCCGCGCGTTTGTGGATGCGCGTCCGCCGAATGCGCCGCGCTTCGTCATCGAGTTCCCGTCCACCGTGGGTCGCGTCTATACGATTCTCTACCGCGACAGTCTCTCGTCGCCGTGGAAAGTCGCGACGCCTTCCGTGACCGCCGGCGCGAACCGCACGCAATGGTATGACGACGGTCCACCCAAGACGGACGGCCCGCCGCTGACGAATGGCAGCCGCTACTACCGCGTGATCGAAGCGCCGGTGAACCAATAACCAGAAAGGAATACGTACATGAAATCATCGAACTATCTGGTCCTGGCTCAAGAGACTGACACTCGCACTGGAGAGAAAATTATGCAGAACCAACGGACGACGGACGCGGTGTGCACTGATGAAGTGGGACAGCCGCCCTCGGCTGTCACCCGTCCTGCAAGCGCCCCCGCTTGCAGTTCACCAAGCGGGGGCGCTTGGTGGACTACGACTGGCGAGGGCGCCAGTCCCACTGCGCGGCGAACGATGCTCGCGTTGGCCCTGGCGCTGTTCACCACGTTCAACTTCACCGCGAGCGCGCACGACACGAACCAATTGCACCGGTTCAGTCTGAACGCGCGCATCGGGTTCAATATCACCGCGCGGTTCAAAGACCTCGGACGGCTCACGCTCGTGCCCTCGACGCGCCTGACGCCGAACGGCGATGCGCGCAATTATGACGACGGCTACGTGCTGCGCGACATCAGCGACAACTTCGGCGGCGAGACGTGGTACTGGGGCCACGACCACGACAGCCAGGTTTCCGGCGACACGATCCTGATGAGCCGCTCGACACCGTTGCGCGGCGGCTCATCGCCCTACGGCGTGGACAAGGATGACGCGCAACTCGGCGCAGAACTGGCCTACAACCGCGAATTGTTCCGGCACAAGAACCAACGCTACGGACTCGAACTCGCGGCGAACTACATGAACGTCGGCTTCGATGACGACGGCAGTTACCGCGCGGCCACGAGGCGCACCACGGATGCGTATCCGTTTCACAACGGCACCACGCCGCCGCTCGCGCCGTATGAAGGCACGTTCGGCGGGCCGGGTTTTGTGCTCGGTGACACGCCGGTGAGTTCCGCCACGCGCCGCGTCGCGGGCGGCGCGACCGTCACGGGCCAGCGCGAGTTCGACGCGAACGTGTGGGGCTTCCGCCTCGGGCCGTACGCGGATTTCCCGATGGGCACGAACTGGAATTTCTCCCTGAGCGCAGGACTCGCCGTGGGACTCGTGGACGCGAGCGCGAAGTGGAACGAGCGCATTTACATCAACAACCAACTCGCTGCGCGCAGCCGTGGCAAAGGCGATGATCTCGGCCTGCTCTGGGGCGGTTACGTGAGCGGGAAAATTTCCTACCGCATCAACGACCAGTGGCGTCTGGAGGCCGGCGCGCAATTCCAGGCGCTCGGCAAATACGACGAGCGCATTGACGGACGACGTTTGGAAGTGGACTTGGGCAAGGCCATCTTCGTGACGGCGGGGTTGAGCTACAGTTTCTGAACTGGCTGGCTGTTTCGTCGGCGAATTGCCTGAGCCATGGCCTCGCTGGAGGCGCGGCGAAATGCCTTCCGCCCTCCGGCGCGAGTTGCTAGAACGCGCCGCATGGCTGCCACATTGAAAATCGGTTTTCTCGGCGCGGGCAAAATGGCCTCGGCGCTGGCGAAAGGGTTTGTCACCTCGAAGATCGTTGCGTCGAAACAAATCCTCGCCAGCGATGTTTTCGCGGGCGCGCGCGACGCTTTCGCCAAAGACGTCGGCGCGCGGGCGACGGAATCCAATCTCGACGTGGCGCGCTTCGCCACCGTGCTCGTGCTGGCGGTGAAGCCGAATCAAGTCGCCGCCGTGCTCGCGGAATTAAAGCCCGCCTTCACACCGAATCACTTGCTCGTGTCCATCGCGGCGGGCGTCACCCTCAAGAAGTTGGAAGCCGCGCTGCCGCCCGGCGCGCGCGTCATCCGTGTGATGCCGAACACGCCCGCGCTCGTTGGTGCCGGCGCCTCCGGTTACGCGCTCGGTGCGAACGCGACGGCGAAAGACGGCGAACTGGCGCAACGCCTTTTGAGCGCCGTGGGCATGGCCTTCGCGGTGAAGGAATCGTTGCTCGACGCGGTCACGGGCCTGAGCGGCAGCGGCCCGGCGTATGTTTTTCAAATCATCGAAGCCTTGAGCGATGGCGGCGTGGCGGCGGGCCTGCCGCGCGACGTGGCCACGCGCCTGGCCGCGCAGACACTGCTCGGCGGCGCGAAAATGGTTCTGGAAACCGGCCTGCATCCCGGCGCGCTCAAGGACATGGTGACCAGCCCCGGCGGCACGACCATCGAGGGATTGCATGAGTTGGAAAAGGGGCGCGTGCGCGCGGCCCTGATGAGCGCGGTGCGCGCGGCGGCGAAGAAGTCGCAGGAGTTGGGCAACGCCTGACGTTTGGAGCGCGGACCGCCGAGTCCGCGTTTTTCC
>JAYVQC010000127.1:0-6839 GCA_043757045.1 Akkermansia sp.
GAGAGGGCCGGGGTGAGGGCGGTCATCCCAAAATCCAGATCGCATCTATCCACCGAACTCAATCCGTTACATTTTCTCCCATAGATTCAGAGCAGCCACCGATTCCCTTCTTCATCTGCGGCTTCCCTGAATCTGCGGGAAAAATTTCCCTCCCAGCCCTTGGGAGCTTGGAGCTTGTTTGGGATTTGGAGTTTTCCCCACCATGTATTTCCTAAGGCGCATTCTCACCTTCATCCCGTTGCTGCTGGTCATCACGTTCACCGCGTTCGTGCTGGCGCGTTCGATGCCGGGCAGCCCGTTCGACAAGGAACGCGCGCCGGCCTCGCCGGAGATCGAACGCGCGCTCAAAGCCAAGTACCACCTCGACGAGCCGCTCGTGAAACAATACCTGCGCTACTTGGGCCTCGGCTGGGAACGCGACGCGAGTGGAAACATGAAGTGGTTCGAGGGCGGATTGATTCGCGGCGACTTCGGCCTCTCCACGAAATACCGCAACCACACCGTCAACGACATCATCACGCAGGCGCTGCCCGTGTCGCTGACGCTCGGCGCGCTGGCGTTTCTCTTTGCGCAAGGCGTGGGCATCCCGCTCGGTTTCTACACGGCGGTGAAGCGCGGCCAGTGGGGCGATCACCTCGGCAGTTTCTTCGCGCTGCTCGCGTTCTGCATTCCCGGACTCGTCATTGGTCCCATGTTGATCGTGGTGTTCGCCATCAAGTGGCGGTTGTTTCCCGCCGGGCTTTGGGAAAGTCCGCTGCACGCCATCCTGCCGTCCATTGCGCTGGGCCTGTATTTCTCCGGCCGCGTCTCGCGACTGATGCGCGAGGGCATGACGACGGTATTGCACGAGGGCTACATCACCACCGCGCGCGCCAAGGGACTGAGCGAAGCGCAGGTGCTGTTCAAGCACGGCTTCCGCCTCGCGGTGCTGCCGGTCGTTTCCTATTCCGGCCCGTTGCTCGCCGACATGCTCACCGGATCGTTCGTGGTCGAAACAATTTTCCGCGTGCCCGGCATCGGCCCGTTCCTCGTGAACAGTCTCCAGAACCGCGACGCGCTCATGGTCGTGGGCCTGGTGCTGCTCTACGCGATGCTGCTCCTCGTTTTGAATCTTCTCGTGGACCTGAGCTACAGCCTGCTCGACCGGCGCGTGCGTTATGAGTGAACCCGCAGTTACCCCTCCGGAACATCTCACGCCCAATCAACGGGCATGGCGACGATTCAAACGCCACAAGCCCGCCGTGATCAGCGGCTGGTTTCTCATCGCTCTGATGCTGCTCGTGGTGCTGTGGCCGTGGATTGCGCCCTACTCGTACGAGGCCGTTTCCGACACGCAATTCCAACCGCCCAGCGGGAAGCACTGGTTCGGCACGGATGTCCACGGACGCGACTTGCTCACGCGCATGTTCTTCGGTGCGCGCATCTCGCTGCTCGTCGGCCTCGTCGGTTCAGTCGTGGCGCTCGTCATAGGGGTGACGTGGGGCGCGGTGGCGGGCTACATCGGCGGACGCTGGGATAGCCTCCTGATGCGCGTGGTGGACATCCTGTATTCGCTGCCCTCCATCCTGTTCGTGATCGTGATGGTCGCGGCGTTCGACAAGTATCTGCGCCTGTGGCTTACGAAATCCTTTGGCACCACCGCCGGGATTTACGCGCCGATGATTTTTCTCTTCATCGGACTCGGCGCGGTCTCGTGGCTCACCATGGCGCGCATCGTGCGTGGGCAGGTGCTGTCGCTGCGCGGGCGGCAATTTGTGGACGCGAGCCGCAGTCTCGGCGCGAGCCACACGCGGATTTTGTGGAGCCACATCCTGCCGAACATTTACGGCATCGTGATTGTCTATCTCACGCTCACCGTGCCGGCGATCATCCTCTACGAATCGTTTCTCAGCTTCCTCGGTCTTGGCATTCAACCGCCGATGGCAAGCTGGGGCACACTCATCTCGGAAGGCGCGGGCCAGATCAATCCCGTCCGCATCTACTGGTGGCTGCTGGTGTACCCGTGCCTGATGCTCATCAGCACGCTGCTCGCGCTGAACTTCCTCGGCGACGGCTTGCGCGACGCCTATGACCCACGCGGGGATCGGGCTTAACGCGCCGCCCAAGAACCCCAATCGTGTATCGCGTCACGATACACCCAGTCGCTGAATCCGGGACATTCCGTTCGCAGCCGTTCCATCCAAGTTTTATCCTGTTCCTCGTATGTTTTTTTGAAAGCAACAAAACCCTTTTTTCGGCTCTGATGGTAACGAGTGTTTGATTCTTCCGCAGCTTTGTAAGCAAGTTGTTGAAGTTTGCGGATTCGCTCCTTGGTGCAGGCGATCTCATCCTCCGTGCGGCCACGTCGAAGGGAGGCGGCAAATTCTTCAGCGCGATACAGTCGCACAAGTTGCCATTCACGTTGAGAGGTGCCGTTGGCCAAGGCGGCTGCTGTATCGAGATACTCCTGTTCCGGCCACGGAGCGGTCTTGGCGCGCAGTTTTCGGAGCTGGTCGAAATACTCAGAAATAAAGTGACGTTCCTGAAAATCAATCTTCGGGTCCACATGTCCGCTGTCGACTTTCATGACTAGCGAGTCGGGGAACCTTTTGCGCCACTCATCGAGCGTGCGACGCAGCAGTGCGGCCATCACCACTGCGTTTCCGCATTTGGGCGGACAGACGATGATTTCACAGATCCAAACTCCTTCCTCCAGTCGCATGATGACCCAGCCCGACGGGCGTTGACCATACGCGTCACCCTCCGGAAAGTAGAATCTCCGTATCGCATCCACTGCGAGATCGTCGTTCTGCACCGTGAAAACTGTGGGCTCGCTGATGGCGAAAAGTTGCGAGCTTTCGCGCAGCAAATGACCGGTTTCCAGCTTCGGCAACTCAGGAACCTCGTCCGTGCCTGGGCTTCCTGTTCTGATTCGGTAACGCAACGGCTGCACGGGGAAGGTGTGCGCCTTTTTTAAGCATGAGGCAACTCTTGCCTGCGAAACGGTATCCACCTCCAGTCGTCATGAACACGCGGACTCGGCGGTCCGCGCTCCTCCCACGCAAGTCACAACATTTTCTTCGTGCCTCCGTCCGGCTTTGTTAGAAAACGCGCGCTTTGAAAACAGTCATCATCCACACCGACGGCGGGTGCGAAGGGAATCCCGGGCCAGGCGGCTGGGCGGCGGTGCTGCGTTGCGGCGAAGAGATGCGCGAAGTCAGTGGCGGCGAACCGGCGACCACCAACAACCGCATGGAACTCCAGGCGGCCATCGGCGCGCTCACCACGCTCCAAGAGCCGTGCACCGTCACGCTCCACACCGATTCCTCGTATCTCCGCAACGGCATCACGCAATGGCTCAAAGGCTGGAAGCGCAACGGCTGGCGCACCTCCACGCGCGAGCCGGTGAAGAACGACGACCTCTGGAAACAGCTCGACGCCGCCACCGCGCCGCATCGCATCGAATGGCGCTGGCTGAAAGGCCACGCCGGCCACGCCGACAACGAACGCTGCGACCAACTGGCCGCCGCCGAAATGGCGAAGCTCCGGCAGATCCACACCCGCGCGCAACTCGCCGCCCTGCGGGATCAGTTCGTGACCGCGCGCACGCCGGAGCAGAAGCAGGCTTCGCTGCTGTGAGAGGTGGCCGAAAATTATTCTCCAAGCTGTCCTGACGGGGCGGGCCTCTCCCTCACCCCGGCCCTCTCCCGCTGGGAGAGGGAGAACGGCATTCAGTCCTCGTCACTTCGAGCGCGTTCAAAGTCACCTGACGCTGGCTGACTTTCCCCCTCTCCCAGCGGGAGAGGGCCGGGGTGAGGGAGAAAGTTTCCAATTGGCGAGGCCGAAATGATTTCTGGCCATTACTCCAACCAACTCAATGCCCCTTGCTCTCAGGCTTGTAGGTCAGCCGGTCAACCCACGCCAGCGCGAGGGCCGAGGCCACGAAGGTGACGTGGATGATGACCTGCCAGAAGATGGAATAGTTCGTGTTCATCGCGTCCAGTGCGGAGACGCCTTTTGGAACGATGCCGGCGGTGATGAACGTCTTCAGCAAGTGGATCGAGGAGATGCCGATGAGCGCCGTGGCGAGCTTCACTTTCAACACGCCGGCGTTGACGTGCGAGAGCCACTCCGGCTGGTCGGGATGCCCCTTCAAGTTCAAGCGCGAGACAAACGTTTCGTAGCCGCCCACGATGACCATGATGAGCAGGTTCGCAATCATCACCACGTCAATCAGCCCCAGCACGATGAGCATGATGGCCTGCTCGGAACCGACGTCTGGAGGAACCATGCCCTTCGGCAACGTGCCGCCCAGCAGCCCAAAATCAATCAGATGCCACAGCTCGAGGAAGAAGCGGTAAACATACACCGCCTGCGTCACGATGAGGCCGAAGTAGAGTGGCGCCTGCAACCAGCGGCTCAGGAAGATGAAGCTGGAAAGCGTGGCCTTCGACTGCGGGTGTTTGGAATGGGGCGTCTCGTTCATCGTCGGGTGCTACTTCAAACGCCCGCGCGGGCGCGGTCAACTCCTTAACAGCAAGCGATGGTCCAGTGGGTGCATCTGGACACTGTTCTTAAACGGCCAGGGTGACGGGAAGCCAAACGTGGTCGGGCGTCGGCGCTCCGCGCGCGCCGGGGTGAGGCTCCCGCCAGCTCCGCACGGCTTCTCCGCGGCCGGCCCGGCGCGCGCGGAGCGATGACGCCCTACCCGCCCCCGCACTTCTCAAGAACAGTGTCCAGGGCGTGTTGCCCAAAGCGTAGGAGCGCGGTCCGCCGAGTCCGCGAGTTCATAGTCGCGGGAAAAAGGCCATGTTTGGTGGGTGATGATCGCGCGGACTCGGCGGTCCGCGCTCCGATTCGTTTTGGGCAACACGCCCTCCAGATGCACGCTGGTCCAGTTTGGACGCCACCACCGCACGGCACGGTTCAGGCGTAACATTTACGCGCCGCCGAGAGCATTCCGCTGCTCCCGCCCGAAGAGAGCGAATCAGTCTGCCGCCGCTGAACACATAAATCTTACAAATACTCCGTTGACGGACTATGGCTGGAAAGTAAGAATTTAAGCCGTGAGCACGATAACCAAATCAGATTCCGTCTGGTTCACCACCAAGGGACAGGTCGTCATCCCGAGCTGGCTGCGCAAGCAGTTCCACATTGAGGACGGCACCAAGGCCATCGTGGAGGCCACGCCCGAGGGCATCCTGCTCAAGCCCGTGACCGCCGTCACGATCCGGCGCCTGCGGGGCATCCTGAAACGCAAACCCGGGGACAAGCCTTTTGCGGAACAATGGGCCGAGCACAAACGCGAGGAAATGGAACTGGAGGAAGCCAAATATGCCCGCAGCACAGGTTCTCGATAGTCACGCGCTGCTCAAGCTGTTGCGCGACGAGCCGGGCGCGGAAACCGTTTCGCAAATCCTCGAACGGGCGGGCGAGCGCGACCAGCCCGTCCACATGACCGAGGTGAATTACGCCGAGGTGCAATACATCATCCGCCGCAAAGACGGCGACGCTGCGTGGGCGGTCATCGCGGGAGAGTTGAAGGCCGCGCCCATCGAGTTTCACCCCGTCACCCGTCGCCTCGCCGATCAGGCCGCCGAATACAAAGCCGCGCACAAGATGAGCCTGGCCGACGCCTTCGCCGCCGCGTTGGCGAAGGAGAAGAAAGCCGAACTTGTCACCGGCGACCCGGAGTTCAAGCCGCTGGGGAGGGAAATCAAAATCCACTGGCTGAAGTAGCGTGTCTGCGCCGGAGTTGCGGACAGCTTTGTCCGCAGTTCTTCCCCCGACAGAGCGACAGCGGACAAGGCTGTCCGCTGCTCCATC
This sequence comes from Akkermansia sp., assembly GCA_043757045.1. GTDB lineage: Bacteria > Verrucomicrobiota > Verrucomicrobiia > Limisphaerales > SIBH01 > JANNGC01. Next base: position 5,806 of record JAYVQC010000127.1, read on the forward strand.
GTCTCAACCTGGCTGATCGTCCATAGACCTACCGCCCGTTCCCGCATGGACTATCAGTCATGCCGAAACGTGACAAAGTCCTCGCCGCCCTCGGGCAAAACGTGCGCACGCGCCGTGAGACGCGTGAACTGACGCAGGAGAAGCTGGCGGAGAAGGCGGGGCTTGATCCCACCTACATCTCCGGCATCGAGCGCGGACTGAGAAATCCCGGCATCAAGAACGTGGCCCGGCTCGCCAAGGCGCTCGGCTTCACCACCGCCGAACTGTGCCAGGGGGTGGACGCGTGAGCGGCCCACGCAAGCCGGTGGGGCGAGACTCCGTCGAGCCGAAACACGAGCGCAGCGAGGCGAGCCGCGCGAGCATCACCCGGCGGGCTGAGAAGGCCTCCAAGCCGGACGGAGATGCTCGCTCCACTCGCGCCACCTCTGGCGGCAGTTACGGCTCGACGGAGTCTCGCCCCACCGCGCTGCGGGAAGATGCGCCGCCCTATCGCGCCGAGGCGGCTCCACTCCGCTTCATTGATTTGTTCTGCGGCATCGGCGGCTTCCGCCTCGCCTTCCAGCGGGCGGGGGCGCAATGCGTCTTCTCCAGCGACTGGGACAAGTTCAGCCGGCAGACCTACGCCGCGAACTTCGGCGAGACCCCGCACGGCGACATCCATTCCGTGGCCGTAGCCGACATTCCCAAGTTCGACATCCTGTGCGGCGGCTTTCCCTGCCAGCCCTTCAGCCTCGCGGGCGTCTCCAAGAAGAACAGCCTCGGTCGCCTGCACGGCTTTCAGGACGTGAAACAGGGCAACCTCTTCTTCACCCTCGCCGACATCATCGACTTCCATCGCCCGGCGGCCTTCGTGCTGGAGAACGTGAAACACCTCGTCCGCCACGACCAGGGCCGCACCTTTGAAATCATCCACCACACCCTGACCGAGGCGCTGGGCTAAGAGCCGGTCTGAAAAATCAAAATGAACCAATGTTCATGCGAGTCGGCGGAGCATGAGGCGGGTCATGGCGAGGTAAATCCAGCCGGCGGCGGAA
>JAYVQC010000128.1:0-6838 GCA_043757045.1 Akkermansia sp.
GGGGAGAGGGCCGGGGTGAGGGGAAAGGAGATGTTCATTCCAAAGTGCGCGCGGTGTGCTGCCGAATCAGGGCTGATGCTCATTGTGGCGCGCGGCGGTGTCGGTATGCCCGGACGGGTAGCGGCGTCCAAGCACTTCGTAAATTGCGTCCAACTCGGCCTCGGATGGACGCTGTAAAGAGAAGGGTGGTTGGGGCAGGCAAAGCTCGAATTCCACTTCTGTTTTGTCCGGCAAGTCCACGAGATCCAATGGACGGAACAGGCCATTTTCAAAAATGGCACGAATTGTTTTGTGATTTCTGTTCACTGCTTTGCTCCATGGGCTGCGTCCATAAACTCAGGAAATTTTGATCACAATTCTGAAGTCATGTGCGCTTCGGTTGTTTGCGAGTGCCAGGTAAGCGGCCCAAAATGCCGAGCAGCAAAGCGGCTGCTCCAGCCACGTAAGGCAGAATCAAACTTGCCCAGCGAAATGGAACAAACTGAGTTTGTGTAGGCCCGACACCGGAGACCGCCGCAATCGAGGCATAAATTCCGAAACCAACGCCCACAAGCACCGCGGCTCCGAACGTGGAACCGACCGTCCACAGACCAATGAAGAGGATTCGTTTTGCCATACTCGTGAACTGTTCATCTGCATCACGGATTCAAAAACCCCGACACCATCTCGCCGGTCTTCGGGTTCTCCAGCTTGAAGCCGTTGGGGATCACGGATTGAAACTCCAGCGGAGCGGGGGGCTTGGTGCCGTTCAGCGCGCGTGCGAGGTGGACCCAGAGGACATCCGCGTCCGGAACGCCGTGGCCATGATGGAAGCGGCGTTGCTGGATGTATTTCAGTTCCCATTGCGCGCCGCGGCTTTGCACATTCACGAAGGGCAGGGGATTCTTGGTCAGTTGCAGCATCACCCGGTCGCGGCGCGTGGCTAGCAGCAGTTCACCGGCAAACTCCGGCTTGTCGCGCTCGCGCCGCCAGACGGCCTGGCCTTGCCGTTGCGTCCAGCCCGGCTCGGACAAGTTGACGGGTGGGAGGTCAGCCGTCGTGCGGCAGGAGCAGAGCAGTAGGGCGAGAATGACGAATGACGAATGACGAATGACGAACCAAAAGAAGCGCCGAGCATTGCTCGGCATGGAGCGCGAATTATCCCCGAGCCGAGCGATGCTCGGCGCTCCGTCGGCAGTGGCATCCCGCCCATTCGTCATTCGAGAATTCGTCATTAGGAATTATTCGCGAATCTGGTCGTCGTTCCACGCCTTCAACATTTCCTCCGGCGTCGGCATCTTCAGCGGGCGGATGATGCGGAAGCCGAGGAACTGCGCGTCCGTCAGATACCAGATGCTCTTGGGCAACTGCGGGTCCTGTTGCTTCCAAGTCTTGTCCGAGAACTTCCGCACCGCGCTGCGCAACTTCACCGGCGTGTCATCCCACGAACCGCCGCGCGCGACGTGCGGATACGCCTGCGTGCCGCGCACGAAGGGATTGTCGCCCGGCTTCTCGTAAGCCTTTGCTTCGTAGCCATCCATCGTCCACTCGGCCACGTTGCCGTGCATGTCGTAGAGGCCCCACGGATTCGGCTTCTTGCGCCCGACTTTTTGGTATTTGAAATCGCCGTTCATCTCGAACCACGCGTATTGACCAAGCTGGGTCTCGTCGTCGCCGAAGGAATACTTCGTGGTCGTGCCGGCGCGGCAGGCGTACTCCCACTCGGCCTCGGTCGGCAGGCGGTAATACTCGCCGGTCTTCGCGCTGAGCCATTGGCAGAACTTGTTCGCCGCGTGATGCGTCATGCTGATCGCGGGATAATCGTCCTTGCCCATGCCGAAGCTCATTTCGACGTAAGGCTTGGTCGGGCGCGCGACGGCATCGGAGATTTTGTCCACCGCTTTGTCCGTCGGAATTTCCTTCGCGAACTTCCGCTCCTCGTCCTGATACATGAACATCTCGTACTCGTTCCAACTTACCTCGTAGGTGCCCATCCAGAACGGCTCGACCTTCGTCTGGCGCTGCGGGCCTTCGTCGGCGTTGCGGCCGGCTTCGCCTTCGGGACTGCCCATCATGAACTCGCCGCCCTTGATCGGCGTCATGCGATAAATCACCTGTGAGCCGGCAATCGTGTTCGTGTAAGGCTTCATCTCCGCTTCCATGACCGCCACGGATTTCGCGATAATGTATTGGTGAATGTTCGCGACGACGGCCACTTCGTCGCCGCCCGCCACTTCCGCCTTCTTCGGTTCGAGCTTCAGACCGTCCGGCCATTCCGCGCCCTGATCGATCCACGCGGCGAGCAGATCAATCTCTTCCTTCTTCAGCGGGCCGTTCTTGTTCAACGGCGGCATCAAACGATCATCGTTGGTGCTGACGGCGGTGGAGGTGAAGACGTAACTTTCCTTCGGCTTGCCGGGGACAATGCCCGCACCGCTGTCGCCGCCTTTGAAAGCCAGCTTCTTGTCATCAAGACGCAAGCCGCCTTTGGAATGCCCGTCGCGATGGCAGGCCACGCAATTGAATTCGAGGATGGGCTGGATGTGTTTGACGAACTCCACCTTGGTCACCGCCGCCAGCGTCACACCGGCGGGCCACTTCGCGCCTTGATCAATCCAGTTCTTGAGCGCGTCGGACTCGACCGTGGTGAGGCGCGCGTTCTTCGGGCGCGGCGGCATCACCTTCTCGTCGTCATCCGACAGAATGGTGGCCGTGTAGAGCGGGCTGTCCTTGGATTTACCGGCGACGAGCACTAAGCCGCTGTCGCCGCCCTTGAGTGCGTCGGCCTCGGTGTGGAGGCGGAGGCCGCCCTTCTTTTGTTCAGCTCCGTGGCAGCGCACGCAGTGTTGTTCCAGCACGGGTTTGACCTGCTGGTTGAAGTCCACGGGGGCCGCCGCGAGGACGAGCGACGGCGACGCCAGCAGCGTCGCGACGAGGGGAAGACAATTCAATTTCATTCGCAAAGTGATTGGATAGTTGGACGCCGCCTGCGCGGATGTCAATTCATGGGGAGGAGCGCCGAGCATTGCTCGGCATTGAATGACCGTGAATCTTCCCGAGCCGAGCGATGCTCGGCGCTCCGTGGCTACAACAACGCCCGCAAATCCGCGACCAGCGCCGCCACATCCTCCGCCTGCGTGTCCCACGAACACATGAAACGGCAGCCGCCCGCGCCGATGAACGTGTAGAACATCCAGCCCTTCGCCCACAGTCCTTCGATGGCGGAGCGCGGGAGTTCGGCGAAGACGCCGTTGGCCTGGCGTGGGAAGAGCAGTTTCACGCCGGCCAATTTTTGCAATTCCGCTTCGAGCCGGGTGGCCATCGCGTTCGCGTGCGCGGCGTGACGGAGCCACACGCCGTCCTGCAACATCCCGACCCACGGCGCGGAGAGGAACCGCATCTTCGACGCGAGCTGCCCCGCCTGCTTGCAGCGGAAATCAAACTCGCGCGCCAGTTCGCGGTTGAAGAACACCACGCACTCGCCCACGGCCATCCCGTTCTTCGTGCCGCCGAAACAGAGGACGTCCACGCCAGCTTGCCAGGTGATTTCCTTCGGCGCGCAGCCGAGCGAGGCGACGGCGTTCGCGAAACGCGCGCCGTCCATGTGCATGCGCAAGCCGAAGGATTTCGCCTTGGCCCACACCGCTTTGATTTCATCCGGCGTGTACACGGTGCCGACCTCCGTCGCTTGCGTGATGCTCACGACGCGCGGTTTCGGGAAATGAATGTCGGTGCGCTTCTTCACCATGCGCTCGATGCCGGCGGGATCAATTTTCCCATTCGTCGCGGGGACGAGCAGCACTTTGGTGCCGTTGGAAAAAAACTCCGGGGCACCGCACTCGTCCGTCTCCACATGCGCCACGTCCGTGCAGAGAATGCTGTGGTAGGACTGGCAGAGCGACGCAAGCGAAAGCGAGTTCGCTGCCGTGCCGTTGAAGGTGAAGAACACTTCGCAGTCCGTCTCGAACACGTCGCGCAACAGATTCGCGGCCTGCTCGGTCCATTGATCATCGCCGTAGCTGCGTTCGTGATGAGTGTTGGCCTCCTCCATCGCACGCCACGCCTCGGGGCAGATGCCGGCGTAATTGTCGCTGGCGAACTGGCGGTGGCGCGTGGAAGAACTGCGCGTGAACTGGGCGCGGGTTTGAGATTCCTGATCAGGATTGGACATGTTGATTTATCTGAGAGCCAGCGTCACCCGCAGCGCCTCATTTATTTTTTCCATGCTTGGGAGATGGCCGAGCTTGGAGTCAATCGCCTTCAGCAGGACGGTCGCGAGGTTGTCCGTCATGATGACGGAATCGGTGCGGAATCCTGCCGCGGCCGCCTCCGGTGAATTCAGCGGAACGAAAACGCGGCCCTCGTGGCTGCGCCGGTCAAGATTGCTCGTGACCATCGCCACGACCACCTGCGGCAAGGAGGCGTGGAGTTCGTCGGATTGCACGATGAGGGCGGGACGGCGTTTGAAAGTCTGCAAATCACTGTTCGGAAACCAAACCAGCACGGTATCGCCTCGTCTAAGGCCGGTCATAGGCCTCCATGCCCGGAGCGTTCCAGTCCTGTTCCCACGCCGCCAGATGCCCGCGCATTTCGGACGCTTCTTCGCGGGTCAGCGGAGCCTGGGGACTGCTCGTCCGTGTCGTCAGATTCTCCACCCATTCCAGCACCAGAGCTTGGGCGGGCTCAGGCAGCGCGCGGGCTTTCTCAAAAATCATCTCGGCGGTACTCATGCCGACGAGGTTAGGATGGGCCGGGTTTCAAATCAACTTTGCATCTGAGCCCGCGGCTTTCGCATTCCAATCATCCACCGCCTTTGCCACCTTGCGCGCGGTGCAGATTGAAATCATTAACATCGGCAGCGAACTGATGCTCGGGCGCGTGCTGAACACACATCAGCAGTGGCTTTGCCGGCAACTCACCGACCTCGGTTACACCGTGGCCCGGCAACTCGCGGTCGCCGACGAGAGCGCACCCGTCCAGGCCGCGATGCGCGAATCGCTGGCGCGCGCGGACCTCATCATTGTCACCGGCGGCCTGGGGCCGACCAGCGATGATCTGACGCGCGACTTTATAGCCGGACTTTTAAGTGTGGAATTGACGGTGAACGAAGAAGTGCTCGCGCGCCTCACGCACTTCTTTACCTCGCGCCAGCGCCCGATGCCGGAGAGCACAAAAATCCAGGCGTTGGTGCCGCATGGCGCGCTGGTGTTGATGAACGCGCACGGCACCGCGCCGGGCTTGATTCTGTCCGTGACGGGAAAATTTCGCGAAGGCACGACCTGGATTGTCATGCTGCCCGGGCCGCCGCGCGAGTTGCGCCCGATGTTCACCAATCAAGTTGTGCCGTGGCTCGGGGCGACGCTGCCCGTGGAAAGCGAGTTCGTCTGCCGCACGTTGAAGACCACGGGTCTCGGCGAATCGCGCGTGGAGGAAAGCATCTCGCCCCACTTGAAGCATCTCACTGATGCGGGCCTGGTGCTCGGTTACTGCGCGCGGGTCGGCGAGGTGGACGTGCGTTTCGTGGCGCAAGGCTGCGGGGCGCAACAGACCGTGAGCGAAGCCGAAGGCATCACGCGCCGTCTGATCGGCGATCACATTTTCGGCGTGGACGATGATGAGTTGGAGGAGAGCGTGGTGCGTTTGCTCACCGAACGGAAACTCACGTTGGCCCTCGCGGAGTCTTGCACGGGCGGTTTCATCGCGCACCGCCTCACGAATGTGCCGGGCGCGTCAGCGGTGTTGTGGGGCGGCGCGGTCAGTTACGCCAATGAGGCGAAGGTGAAAATTCTCGGCGTGAATCCTGACACCCTGTCCGCCCACGGCTCGGTCAGCGAAGCGACGGCATGCGAGATGGCGACGGGTGCGTTGCGGATCAGTGGCGCGGATTTCGCCCTGTCCGTCACCGGCATTGCTGGGCCGGACGGCGGCACGGCGGAGAAACCGGTGGGCACCGTGTTCATCGGCCTGGCCCGCCGCGAGGGCGTGACGGCGAAAAAATTTCTCAACCGCTTCGACCGCGAGACCTTCAAGTATGTGACCTCGCAGCAGGCGCTGGAGCTGTTGCGCCGGAGCGTGGCGGGTATTTCTAGCAGTTGCGCCCCGCCCGCCTTTGCGCCATAACGCCGTCCGAATTCAACCAAGGAAAATTATGAACCAGATCATCAAATCTCTTCTCACTGTCACCGCCGTCGCGGGCGCGTTTGTCCTCACGGGCTGCGCCTCCGGGGATCATCACCAAGCCCACGGACGCCATGCACGGGCGGAGTTAAACCCGGCCTCCGGCAGCAACGTGCGTGGCGTCGTGGATTTTTATGAGACGGCCAAGGGTGTGCGCGTGGTCGCCACGGTCAGCGGCCTCACGCCCGGGCTTCATGGTTTTCACATTCACGAGAAGGGCGACTGCTCCGCGCCGGACGCCACGTCCGCCGGGCCGCATTTCAATCCGGGCGGTATGAAGCACGGCGGGCCGGCTGATGCCATGCGCCACGCGGGCGACTTCGGCAACATCACGGCCAACGCGGCGGGGGTGGCGAAGTTTGAAACCCTCGATCACCACATCACGTTCGACGGGGCGAATTCCATTCTCGGTCGCGGCGTGATTGTCCATGCCAGCGCCGACGATCTTTCCGGCCAGCCGGCGGGCAACGCCGGTGCGCGGCAGGCGTGCGGAGTGATTCAGGCTCATTGAGAAATCAGTTTTTCCCATCCACGCCGTCGCGCCAAAACGCGGCGGCGTTTTTCTTTCATCGGCAGAGCCGGTAAAACCCGAACTCCGAAGTCGGGGCGGCGTAGCCGCCGGGGTAGCACAGGCAACCTGCCTGTGCCGCGCGGCGACCAGCCGCGCGGAACGGAGGAGGAC
>JAYVQC010000129.1:0-25654 GCA_043757045.1 Akkermansia sp.
CTTTCCAGCCCGCAGCAACGTTCGCAGGCACGAGCGAGTCGGAACTTGCGGACCCGGCTCTCCGTTTTACGTTGCTGCGGACTGGAAAGTCCGCGCTCCTTCACTCCATCTTCTGCGCCGGCATCTTGAGCGGGAAGAGTCCGGGACAGCACCCGAATGTCTCGTGAAACACCGAACTGAAATGGCTCAGGCTGTTGTAGCCCACGGTCATCGCCGCCTCGGTCACGTTGCACTGGCCGGTCTTGAGCAGTTCCGCCGCGCGCTCCATCCGCACCTGCCGGATAAATTGTTGAATGGTCATTCCCGTTTGCTGCGAGAACTGGCGGCTCAGATAAAACGTGCTGCACCCGACCGTCTTCGCCAGTTCGTCGAGCGCGGGCGGTTCGGCGAGGCGCTGGCGCAAAATGTCCTGCGCGCGCGCCACGCGATCCCGCGCGGCCCGTTGCGCGCGCGTGCAAAACATTTCGCCGCCCGGCGGGCGGAAGAAAACGTGCGTGGCCACCTCCAGCGCCTTGCAGCGAAACCACACGCCCTGCGCCGGGGTGAACACCGGGCAATGCCGCAGGCTGTCCACGAGTTGCAGCAACGAACTCGGCAGCCGCTCGGGCGTTTGCACGAACGAAGCCTTCGCCTCCCCGCGCACCACGGCTCGCACTTGATCGTGCAGCGCCCCCTCCTGATCGGAAAAATTCTGCCGCAAAAATTCCGGCGACAGCTCCACGGTGATGAACCGGTGCGCCTCGCCCGCGCGTCGAATCGCGCGCAGCGGCGGCTGGCCCTGATAGTAAAACGACAGCGCGCCCGGCGGCAGTTCCGTGGTCTTCCCGCCGCACTCGATACGCCCGGTGCCTTCGAGGTTCACGCACAGTTCGAGGCTGCCGGGATGAAAGCTCGCCGCCCAGTCGAGTTCCTTCGGCGAGGAAAATTCGTGCCACTCGAAGCTGAACCCGAGTTCGCGATAATTGCCGAAGAGCGGACGCCAGCCCGCGCCCACCGCGCGCCACGCGGCGGCTTCGCCGAACGGCTCGCCGTTCGCCCGCGCTTTCATCTCTGACCGGAGTGCTGGCATCGGCGGGAAGTGTTGGACACGTCCGGTGGGAAGGCAAGGGGGCGCATCTTTCCGAGGCCGGTCTCGGCAGGGCCGGTGAAAGCGGTGGCCTTTCAACGCTCGATCAAATCGACAAATCTTCCGGACGCACTTCCAGGCACTCGTCCTGATCCTCCCAGATCACGGCGGGGTAAATCTCCAGTAGCTTGGGCGCGAGCGAACGGGCGAGAAAGGCGAGCAAATCCTCGGCGTCTTCGGCGGCGTCTTCCAAGTCATCTTGATAACTGTCGGCGCGTTTCTGTTTCGCGTCGTCCCAGTGGGACACGGCGTGGACGGGCGCGTAGTCATCGGCCCACTGGGCGAGTTCGCTGCGCAGTGGCTCGGGGATTTCGGAAAATTCCACCGGCGTGCCGCCGCAATGCACGCAGCCAAGTCCGGACTCTTTCACGTCGCGGGTGATCAGCGGGAGCAGCGGCGCGCGGCAGCATTCGGCCTCGGTGTAGGCGGCGGGAAAAGTCGCGAGGCGCAACACGCCCAGCCCGCGATCGTGCGCGGTCTGAGCCGCGAGCCGGTAGGCGCCGAGCAACGGATGCGAGAGGCGCCACGCGCGGCCTTCGAGCTGGCCCAGCGTCTGCGCCATCCAGCGCGCGAGCTTCAAGTCGTCGAACTCCTTGAAGACCGCCGCGTATTCCTGCCAGAGCTTATCCAGTGGGGACTCGGGATTGACGGCCATTTGTGAACGGAGGTTCGGGGTAGGGTGGGCGAAGTTCAAGGGTGGGTTTCCGATGCGTCCAACGTCCGAGGTCCAATTTCCAAAGTCTGCGCGCTAACTTCGGACCTTGGACCTTGGACTTTGGACTTTGGACTTTAGCCCTCGAACCGTATAACGCGCCCCGTGCCGCCGGTGCCTCAACTCACGTTGTCTTCGTCCGTCCGCGATCTGACGGGCGTGGGACTAGAGCGCGCGGCGCAACTGGAGCGGCTGAAAATTTTCACCGTCGAGGATTTGCTGCTCCACCGTCCGCATCGCTACGAAGACCGGCGGCATTTCATCTCTATCGCAGCTCTGGAACTCAAGCAGCCGGCCACGGTGCGCGGAAAAATCATCGCGCAAGGTCTCAAAACTTTTAAGAAAGGCACGCGCTCCGTCTTCGAGTTCGTGCTGGACGATGGCACGGCGCGGCTGCACTGCCGCTGGTGGAACCTGCCGTTCATGGAAAAGTTTTTCCACGTCGGCGACGAAGTGATGGTCTTCGGCAAGCCCAACTCCATCCGCCCGCGCACCATCGATCATCCGGACACGGAGGTGCTGGAGCCGGGCGAGGACGCCTCGATCCACCTCGACCGCATCGTGCCGATTTACCCGCTCACGGAAGGGCTGCCGCAGCGCGCGGTGCGCTCGCTGGTGTGGCGGGCGTTGCAGGTGTGTGAAGCCGAGTTGCAGGTTCAAAGTGACCGCCAGCACATGGGCACGGGCGTGGTAGGGCTGGAGGTCCAAGGTCCAAGGTCCAAGGTCCAAGGTCAGATGCCGATGCCGATGCCGTCCCGCGCCAATGCCATTCACATGCTTCACTTCCCGGAGGAAATGGCGGACGCGAAGATCGCGCGTCGTCGTCTCGCCTTCGATGAGTTGTTCGCGCTGCAAGTCGAGTTGCTCAAGCGCCGACGCGCTTTGGAGCAGAACGCCGAGGCGCTGCCGTGCGGCGGGACGAATGAATTGATGCGGCCCTTTCTCGCCGCGCTCGGCTTCAAACTCACCGCTGCGCAGACGCGGGTGCTGAAGGAGATTCGGCACGACATGAGCGGGCGGAGCGCGGACAGCCATGTCCGCGCGAATTTAATGCCAGCCGGAGACTCGCCAACAGTTACGAAACATGAACACGCGGACTCGGCGGTCCGCGCTCCGATGCGCCGCCTGCTCCAAGGCGACGTCGGCTCGGGCAAGACCGCCGTGGCCGCGTGCAGCGCGCTGATGGCGCTGGAGAGCGGCTTCAACGTGGCGCTGATGGCCCCGACGGAAATTCTCGCCGAGCAACACTTTCAGAATTTCACGCGCTGGTTCGAGCCGCTCGGCGTGCGCGTGGAGTTGATGACGGGGGCGAGGAAGACGGTGGAGAGCCGAGAGCCGAGAGTAGAGACTCTCTTCATCGGCACGCACGCGCTCATCACGCCGTCGTTCGACATGAGGCGGCTCGGTCTTGTGGTCATTGACGAGCAGCACAAGTTCGGCGTTTCGCAGCGCGAGCAACTGGTGCGGAAGAGCCGCTACCCGCACCTCCTCGTGATGACGGCGACGCCCATTCCGCGCACGCTGGGGCTGACGTTGTATGGCGATCTGGATTCCTCGGTGATTGATGAACTGCCAACGAATCGTGGGCGCATCCGCACCTTCGTGCGCAGTCACGAGCAGTTGGCGAAGGTGCATGAATTCATCCGGGGCAAATTGCGCGAGGGCCGGCAGGCTTACATCGTTTATGCGCGCGTGGATGTGGCGGACACCGAGGCGGGCATCAAGGCGGTGACGGCGGAATTCGCGCGGTTGCAAAAGGAATTCGCCCCGCATCGCGTCGGGCTGCTGCACGGGCGGCTGAACTCGCGCGACAAAGATTCGGAGATGGAAAATTTCCGCGCGAACCGGGTGGGCGTGCTGCTCGCCACGTCGGTCATCGAAGTCGGCGTGGACGTGCCGAACGCGACGGTGATGGTGATCGAGAACGCGGAGCAGTTCGGCCTGGCGCAGTTGCATCAGTTGCGCGGGCGTGTCGGGCGCGGCGCGCACGAGTCGTTCTGCATCCTGGTCGCAAACTTGAAAACGGAAAACGCCGCGCAACGCCTGCGCGTCATGGAAAAGACGAACGACGGTTTCGAGATCGCCGAGGAGGATTTGAAATTGCGCGGCCCCGGCGAACTGCTCGGCGGCGCGCAGAGCGGGCTGCCGCCCTTTCGTTTTGCGGACTTGGGCGGTGACCTGGACTTGGTGCAACTCGCGCGCGCGCAGGCGGCGGCCAGTATTAAATCCGCCTAGCCAGCTTGGGTGCAGAACGCCTCACGCCGTCTTCGCCGCCGGAGATTTTCGGCGCAGCCAGCGCCAGGCGGGAGTTACACAACCTTCGTCGAAAGGCCCGATCGCCGCGCGCAGCAGCACGATGACGAGCCACGCGAGCAACATCGTGACGAGCGTGTGGCTGAGGTAATGATTGCCGTTCAGCATCTGGTAGAGGCCCATCGTCCAGCCCATCGTGAAGCCGATGGCGAGGCCCGTGACTTTTTGCGCGCGCGTCCGGCCCAGCACCCAGAGGCTCATCAAAGCGAATCCGCCGCTCGCGTGTCCCGCCGGCCAGCAGCGGCCCCGCTTCATACCTGCGCCACAGCAATTCTCCGGCGTGCGCTCGAAGAGGTCCACGACCGGCCGCGTGCCGCCGTAGCGCACGATCTGCCGGGGGCAGAACATGCCGGTCCAGGCTTTGAGCGAACCGACGAGCGAGGGAATCAGCGTGAGCGCGAGGAAGACCACTGCGATCTCGCGCTTCGGAAAGCGCCAGCGCCGAGACACCCAGCGGTGCGGCACCAGCAGCGCAACCAGCACCACGACGCCAAATATTTTTATGACCTGCAAAGGCCGGTTATAGAATACCGCCTTCGCCAGACCGCTGTGCTTCACCAGCCAGCCGCCGGACTTCGCGTCGTAAAAGTGATCCGAGATCCAGCCATCGAGCGGCGTGAACTCCGCAACGATGAGCACGGCAGCCAACGCCAGTAGGATGAGGAGCGCGGCGCGTTTCCACGGGCGGTGCGGCGCGGTGACGGATGCGTTGGTCATGTTCGTGAACACTAGGTCGGAGGTGCGTGGCTTGGCGACACGGAAGTGGCGTTCCTGCGACTGGAAGCGCTTTGCGCGGATGATCGCGGCACTCGGCTTTTGCACTGGTAGCTGATGCGGAGAAGTCGCGATCCGCAGTCGGAGCGCACAAATCGAACGCCTAAACCCGAACTCCGAAATCGGAACGGGTGGAACGGGCTATCAGCCCGTCCCGCCCGGCTACCAGCCGGGTGGAATGGGAGGGAGCTTAGTTTAGAACTGAGCGCCCGAAACTTTTCCACATCCTCCTCCGTTCCGCGCGGCTGGTAGCCGCGCGGCACAGGCAGGTTGCCTGTGCTACCCCGGCGGCTGCGCCGCCCCGACTTCGGAGTTCGGGCTAAACTCTCGCCAAAGAAAAAGCGCGCCGGATTGCTCCGGCGCGCTTTGATATTTTACTCACCAACGATCAATCCAGATCGCGGGGCGGCGCGGGGTCGCGCGGAGCCGCATCGGGATCGAAGGACGCAGGAGCGGGAGCGCCAGCGGGGCGGGGTTCGCCGCCACGACTGTCGCTACGCGGGCCGCGATCACGGTCGCCGCCACGTCCGCCGCCGAAACCGCCACGGTCGCCGCCCGGACGAGGGCCACGGTCACCACCGCGACCACCACGGTCGCCGCCGCCGCTGCGCGGGCCGCGGTCGCGGTCACCACCGGGACGAGGGCCGCGATCACGGTCGCCACCACCGCCGCCGTTGTCGGGGCCGTGCTTCGCTTCGTAGTCGGCCTTTTCCTTGGCCGCGAGTTCCTGATCCTTTTCTTCCATCGCGGCGCGACGGGAGAGGCGCACCCGGCCCTTCTCATCCACGCCGAGGCATTTCACCCACATCTCGTCGCCCATCTTCACGATGTCCTCGGTTTGACGGACGCGGAAGTTGGCGAGTTCGCTGATGTGGACCAGTCCGTCCTTGCCGGGGAGGAATTCAACGAAGGCGCCGAATTCCTTGAGGGTCACGACGCGGCCGCGATAAATCCGGCCGGTCTCCGCTTCCGCCGTCATGCCTTCGATCTCGCGCTTGGCGATCTCGATGCCCTCGGGGTTGGTGGAGAAGATGCGCACGGTGCCATCGTCCTCGATGTTGATCTCGCAGCCGGATTCGTCCACGAGGCGCTTGATGTTCTTGCCGCCGGGTCCGATGAGCAGGCCGATCTTCTCGGGATTGATCTTCACCGTGACGATGCGCGGAGCGTACTTGCTCATCTCGGCGCGCGGTTCGGAGATGACCTTGGCCATCTCAGCGAGAATGGCGAGACGCGCGGTGTAGGCGCGGTGAATGGTTTCCACCATGATCTGGGGCGGCAGGCCGCGCAGCTTGAGGTCAAGCTGGAAGCCGGTGATACCCTTGGCCGTGCCCGCCAGTTTGCAGTCCATATCGCAGAACGCGTCTTCCCAACCAATGATGTCGGTGAGGAGCGTGTATTTGGAAATGTTGTCGCCGGTGTATTCGGCGCAGATGCCGATGCTGATGCCGCCGACGGGACTCTTGAGCGGGACGCCCGCATCGAGCAACGCCAAGGTGCCGCCGCAAACGGAGGCCATCGAGGAGGAGCCGTTCGACTCCATGATCTCGCTGGTCACGCGCACGGCGTAAGGATAATCCGCGAGCGGAAGCATCGGCTCGATGGAACGCTCGGCGAGCGCGCCGTGGCCGATTTCGCGACGGCCCGGTCCCATGATGCGGCCGGTTTCGCCGACGGAGAAGTTCGGGAAGTTGTAGTGCAGGAGGAAACGCTTCGAGGTCTTGCCGCCGGTGTAGGCGTCGAATTCCTGAACGTCTTCACCCGTGCCCATGGTGACGAGGGTGATGGCCTGGGTCTCGCCGCGTTGGAACAGGGCGGAACCGTGGGCGCGCGGCAGGATGCCGACTTCGCAGACGATGGGGCGGATGCCTTCGGGCGTGCGGCCGTCGAGGCGCTTGCCGTCCTTCAACACCAGTTTGCGCACGGCTTCTTTCTGGATGTAGTAGAACGCGTCTTTGAGGACGAAGTCTGTGACCTTCTCTGCGCCGAATTTCTCGACGAGCTTCTTGCTCACTTCGTCCGTGACGGCCTTGACGGCGGCTTCACGGGCGAGCTTGGCGGTGGTGAGCAGGGCGGCGGTGATTTTTTCGCCCGCGAGGTTCTTCGCTTCGGCGAGAATTTCCTCGGGGACAATGTTGACGGTGATGGCGCGCTTCGGCTTGCCGACGAGCGCGGCGAGTTCCTGCTGCGCCTTAATCACGGGTTCGCACGCGGTCTGCGCGAATGCGAGAGCCTTGATGAAATCTTCCTCGGTGATTTCCTTCGCCGAGCCTTCATACATGACGACTTCGCCCTTGGCGTTGCCGACATAGACGAGGTCGAGGTCGCTCTCGGTCGCTTCGGTGTGCGTCGGGTTGGCGATGAACTCGCCGCCCACGCGACCCACGCGGCACGCGCCCAACGGGCCGTCCCACGGAATGTCGCTGACGGTGAGCGCGGCGGACGCGCCGATGATGCTGAGGATGTCAGGATCATTCTCGCCATCCGTGCTCAACAGAATCGTCTGCACCTGCACTTCATTGTACCAGCCCTTCGGAAAGAGCGGACGAATCGGGCGGTCGGTGAGACGGCAGGTGAGAATTTCTTTTTCCGACGGACGGCCTTCGCGCTTGAAGTAGCCGCCGGGGAATTTGCCCGCCGCCGACGCGCGTTCGCGGTAGTCAACGGTGAGCGGGAAGAATTCCTGGCCGGGCTTGGCCTTCGTGGCCGCGACGGCGGCGACGATGATGACCGTCTCGCCGAGCGTGACGACGACGGAACCGTCCGCCTGCTTGGCGATCTTGCCGGTTTCGATGTGGATGTCTTTGCCACAGACTGTGGCTGTAACCTTATGGGGCATTTGTTCTTTTCTCCTGTGACCGCCGCCCCCGAAGAAACTTCAGTGAACTCCGAACCGGGTCGGAGCTGATTGAAATTACTTAGAGGCGGTCAGGCACCATACGCGTTTGGTTGTTGAAGTCACCGGTTCGCCGCGTGATGCGCCCCGGTGAAACTGAAACGCGCGCCGCAGGTGGCGCGCGTCTCGAAATTATTTCCGCAATTTCAGCTTCTTGGTGATCGCCACGTAACGCGGGGCGTTCTTCTTGTGGAGGTAATCCAGCAGCTTGCGGCGCTGGCTGACCATCTGCAGCAGCCCGCGACGGGAGCTGTGGTCCTTCTTGTTCTTCTGCAAGTGCTCGGTGAGTTCATTGATGCGGCCCGTGAGCAACGCAATCTGGACATCGGAAGAACCGGTGTCTTTTTCGTGAATCCGCACGCCTTCGATAACTTTCGCTTTCTCCATAACAACTACTGCTTCTTTTTAATTTTGAGTGGCGGAGCCTAGGGGCCGTGATTTGGGGTGTAAAGTTTTTTTCCCGGGCTTTTGGGTTGGCTGGGGCGGCTTGAAGGCGCCGCTTTTCCTCCGACCCGCGCGCCGCCGTTTTCAGACAGGCGTTGGCTTCAAGCTGCGCCGGGCCTTGGAAAAAGCTGGTTGATGAGTTCGGCGAAACTGTGCAGCGAAACCAACGCCTGACCGGGATCGATCAGCATCATGTCTTTGGGATGGGAGCGGTCGTTCCGCAAACTTCGTACCGCTTCCCAGCGCGTGTTGTCCGAAGGGGAAATCACGCCTTGGGTGGCGAGCGTCTGCAAATTGGCGCTGAAGATTCCGGTTCGCAGGCCGAGCCCCCGGCACTTTTCATGGATGGCGAGATCGCCGACGCGGGTCATCTGTTCAAAGCCCAGTGTGGCCAGCGGATAAAAATACCAACTGCAAATCATGCAGCCGCGTGCCACTTCAAACAGTTTTCGGATGTTGATTGGAACAGAAGCGTCAAGCTTCGGCGTCAGAAAATGCTCGCCCCATTCTTCCCTCGGCATCCCGAACGGCATGTAATTTTTCCGATCCGGGAGAAACCAGTTCGCCGCAGTGAGTCGTTGGAAATCCAGTTCCTGGTCGTAGTCGTCCTTGCACAGTTCACACGGGAACGGCGTGTCGCCGGAATCCAGAGGTTGGCTCATAAACCTAGCGACTTCTGCTCACCGCACTTGCCCTTCGCCTTCGGTGCTTTCTTGAACGTCTCGTCCACGCTGGCCGCGCTGGCGGGGCGCTCCACGTTCTTGCCATCCATCAGTTCCCTCACCGTGCGGATTTGCAGCTTGGGGTATTGCTGGCCGTTCAACTTGTGGACGTAGAAGCCCGCGCTCGCGGCCTCCGTAATCATCGGCTTGGTCGGCGGCTGAATCGTAATCATCACCCCGATGGCGGCTTTCTCGCGGTCGAGCACGCCACGTAAGTCGCGCACGTGATCCACGCTGGCTTTGCCGCCTTTCACCGAAATGATGATGGACTCGGGCTTGGCTGCTTTCGGGTCATCGCGGAAAAGGATTTTGCCGTCGATGCCGTGGTCGGCGCCTTTCTTCTGCTCGACAGGACGCGCACCCACCAGTCCGAGGGCCCACCATTGGAACTGATACTTGTCCTGCTCGGCCAAGGTGAGCGCTTCGTTCGGCGTGGTGGGTTCGCCGATGGTGTTGATCTCGATCTTCTCACCATAAGTATCGCGCAGGCGGTTCTTGATGAGCGAGGTGGCGAGCTGGGTGATGTCAACGCCGATCCATTTGCGCCCGAGTTTTTCCGCCGCGTCAATGGTCGTGCCGCAACCGCAGAAGGGATCGAGCACCACGTCGCCGGGATTGCTGCTGGCTTTGATGATGCGTTCCAACAACGCGACGGGTTTTTGTGTGGGGTAGCCGAGGCGTTCAGCGGACGTGTTAGCAATGCGCGGAATATCACCCCACCAGTTTGGACACGCGGGAGGCTGCGCTTCCTCAAAGTAAATCTTCCAGCCATCAAGTCGCGGCCGACCGTCGGCGGTCAAAAGAATACGACCGTCTTGAAGCATTTGTTCCAAGACCGCAGGCGGACGCTTCCAATGATTACCGTTGTCAGAAGGATTTCTACCTCGCCACGGCTTTCCCGTTTCCCCGTGCCTGATTCCAGGAGCAGTAAGATTTTCCCCTCGGTATAGCCGTCCGCTCTCATCTTTTCTGTAACGCGCAAGTTGCTTCTCGGAGTGTTCGCCGCGTGGCGTGTTCCACGTCGGATTACTTGATTTTGTGTAGAACAGAATGATGTCCGTGATGCGCCCATACCGCTTTGCGTCGTTGTGAGATTCAGTTCGCTTCCAAACAATTTGATTGCCGTAATTTTCAGGACCAAACACCGCATCCAAAATCAATCGTAGGTAATGGCAAGCGGTGTCATCGCAGTGCAGATAGATTGAGCCAGTGGGCTTGAGCACGCGGCGCAGCTCGACGAGGCGCGGGGCCATCATGGCGAGGTAGGCCATCATGTCGTTCTGGCCGAGAAAGGTGCGGAAGGCCTGCATGACCTCGCTCACCTTGCCGGGCTGCTCGGTCAGTTCCTTGTAGGCGGCTTCGCTTTCGAGGTTCCAACTCCAGGTGTCCTCGAAGGCTTGAATCTGGCTGGCGGCGGCGGTGCCGTCCTTTTCCTGAAAGAAGGCGTTGTAGTTCGCGGCGGAGTTGAACGGCGGATCGAGATACACGAGGTCCACCGTCTCGTCTTTCAAATAACGGCGTAGGATGTCGAGGTTGTCGCCGTAATAAAGCGTGCCCATGCGTGCGCGGAGTGTGGCGCGCGGACGGGAACTTGGAAGGGGAAAATCCGCACGGGCGAATCTTACAGCGGGCGGGGGGCGACGCTGTCCTCAGCGCGCCGGAGTGAGGTGTGAGCAAGTTCCGCACGGTCTCTCCGCTTCCGGCGCGGCGCGGTGAGGACACCGCTGCCCTACCACACCGGAAGAATCTGGCCTTTCGTCCGGAAACACGCGGACTCGGCGGTCCGCGCTCCGGGCGCGTTCAGCCGCTCGACACTCGCGGCCAAAGCGACTACACCGGGCGCATGAAATATCTCTCACCCGTGCGCGCTGGTGTGCTGGCCTTGCTCGGCTTGGCGTGCGCGTTGTCCGCTGCCGAACCCATCATCGCTCTCGGCGCGAAGCTGGAGAAGCTCGGTGCCGGCTACGCTTTCACCGAAGGTCCGGCGGTGGATCGCGACGGCAACGTCTTCTTCACTGACCAGCCGAACGACCGCATCGTGAAATGGGACGCCGCCACGAAAGAGTTTTCCGACTGGCTTAAACCGGCGGGCCGCGCCAACGGCACGTACTTCGACAAGGCCGGCAACCTCCTCGCCTGCGCCGACGAGGAAAACCAGCTCTGGTCCATCGCGCCGGACAAGACCGTGACCCGGCTGGTGTTTAATTTTGAAGGCAAGCTGCTCAACGGCCCGAACGATTTGTGGATTCGCCCTGATGGTGGCCTTTACTTCACCGACCCGCTCTACAAACGCGATTACTGGAAACGCGACCCGAAGATGCAGCAGGACGGCCAGCACGTTTATTTCCTGACGCCAAACCAGAAGATTGTCCGCCGCGTGACCACGGATTTGAAGCAGCCCAACGGCATCATCGGCACGCCCGACGGCAAGACGCTCTACGTCGCCGACATCGGTGCGCGCAAAACCTACTCCTACGAAATTCAAAACACCGGCTCGCTCACCAACAAACAACTCTTCTGCGAACTCGGCTCCGACGGCATGACCATTGATAACGAGGGCAACATCTACCTTACCGGCAAAGGCGTGACCGTCTTCGACAAGACGGGAAAACAGATCGAGCAAATCCCCGTGCCCGAGGGTTGGACCGCGAACGTGACCTTCGGCGGGAAAGACCGCGACCTGCTGTTCATCACCGCGAGCAAGAGTGTCTATGGATTGAAGATGCGGGTGAGGGGGGCGAAGTAGCGCCGGGCTGAGGCAATTCCCTGGCACATTCAAGCTGAACAGTTGAAGCGTGAAGATTGGGTTCCCGCCTTAGAGCCTGTCTGAATATTCGATGCGGGGTAGCACAGGCCACCGGCTTGTGCCGCCGGGCGACCAGCCCGGCGGAAGGGTGAGGGCCGCGCGGGCAAGACACGGGTAAATCGAACCAAGGAAGCTCACTCTCATTCCGCTGGGCAGGTTGCCCAGCGGGACGGGCTGGTAGCCCGTTCCACCCTTTTTCAGACCGGCTCTTACGTCACGGCGGTCTATGTCGTCCGGGTGAAGTAGTTCAAAAGCAGAAAGCAGAAATCGCCGAGGTCGCCGGGAAACTCCGCGCGCCGCAGCGGTCCTGAATTTCCGCCGCGTGCCTCCGTCGAAAACCGCCACATGATGCGATTGATGTTCACGAAAGTTTGGCGGCTGATGGTTTTGGTTTCCGTGCTGGCTGGCGGCGGGTTGCTCGCCGCAGAAACTCCACCGGCTGCCAAGCCCGCGAAGAAGACGGGCACGAAGTGGGACTTGATGGAGCACGGGCCGTTTCTGTCGAGCTACCTGGACACGCAGCCGAAGATCAACAAGTGCGTGAGCCTGAACCTGGGGAACGGCGCGACGGTGGCGTTCGACACGGAGATGTGCAAGGTGGCGCTGGGCTGGACGGGCGGCTTCGTGAAGTTGCCGACGGGGCGCGATGGTCTGGAAGGAATGCCGAAGCCGGACAGCACGAACATCGTTTTCGCGACGCCCGCCGGGCCAGGCTGGGCGGACGCGGAGGGAAATTTCTCGGACGGTCGCCCGGACTTTAAGGGGAAGAAATACGGCCCGCTGCCGAAGGAGCATGTGAAGTGGAAGGGGATTTACCTCGACGGTGATAAGGCGGTGCTGAGTTACACGGTGGGGAAGGCGAGGGTGTTGGAGCGAAACAGTTTCTTGACGGACTTCACGCCTTCCTCGGGGTTGTTCCGGCGCGAACTTGAAGTGGCATTAAATGGCGACGAACCGCTCACCACCGTCATCTGCCAGGGGAATGCTCAATCTAGTTTGTCTCGCGGACGCGTCCTGATTCCCAACGGCGATCAAGTTACGGTCATTTCTCTCCGGGGTGACGGACGTTTGGAACTCGCGCCGAATAACTTGGTCACGCTCAAATTCGAGGGCGCAGAACATGCGATGGCAATTGTTTACGTTTGGCGTGGACCAATGGCAGAAGCGAACGCCACGGCAACATTGCAGGGCAGGACCCGCACGGGGCCGGGTTATCTAGCGAGTGCCGTCAATAAATATCGCCCCCGCTGGGGCGCTCCATTCTCCGTCCCCGGCAAACTCAGCACGGACACGAACAGTCCTTACGTCGTGGACACCATCAGCGTGCCGGAGACCAATCGCTTCAACTCCTGGATTCGTTGCAGCGGTCTCGACTTCTTCAAGGGCGGCACGCGCGCCGCCGTCTGCTCCGTGTCCGGCGACGTGTGGCTGATTGACAACATTGACGACAAGCTCGACCGCGTGACGTGGCAGCGTTTCGCCACCGGACTTTTTCAGCCGCTCGGTTTGAAGATCGTGGATGACGTGGTGTATGTGCTGGGCCGCGATCAAATCACGCGCCTGCACGACTTGAACCAGGACGGCGAGGCGGACTTCTACGAGAACTTCAACAACGACATCGCGGCGTTTCAGGAATACCACGAGTTCGCGCTCGATTTGCAGACGGACTCGAAAGGCAATTTCTATTTCGCGAAGGGCGGCAACCTCGGCGACGCGAAGCATCCGCACAACGGCAACGTCATCAAGGTGAGCAAGGACGGCTCGAAGCTGGAGACGTTCGCGAATGGCTTGCGCGCGCCAAACGGCATGGGCATGGGACCGCACGACGAAATTTCCGTGAGCGACAACGAGGGCAACTGGGTGCCGACGTCGCGCTTCAGCATCATCAAGCAAGGCGGCTTCTACGGCCATGTGAACAACGCTTTTAAAACGCCGAAGCCGACGACGTATGACAATCCCGTGTGCTGGCTGCCGAAGAACATTGATAACTCCAGCGGCGGCCAGGTGTGGGTGACGAGCCAGAAGTGGGGGCCGTTCAGCGGCGACATGCTGCATCTGAGCTACGGCCATTGCGCGCTGTTCAAGGTGTTGCTCGACAAAGTGGACGGCGAATTTCAGGGCGGCGTGGTGAAGTTCCCGCTGAAGTTTGATTCGGGCATCATGCGCGGACGTTTCAACGAACGCGACGGGCAGCTCTACGTCGCGGGCTTGAACGTGTGGCAGTCGGACGGCGCGCGGAAAGGCGCGGTGCATCGCGTGCGTTACACGGGCAAGGCCGTGAACATGCCCACGAAACTGCACGCCACGAAGCAGGGCGTGGAACTGACTTTCACGTCACCGCTCGACGAAGCCAGCGTGGCCGACGTGGGCAACTGGGCGGTCGAGCAATGGAATTACAAATGGACCGCCGACTACGGCTCTCCGGAATTCTCCGTCGCCGATCCGATGAGGAAAGGCCACGACAAGGTGGAGGTGAAATCCGCGAAACTGCTGGCGGACCAGAGAACCGTGCTGCTGGAAATCCCGACCATCCAGCCCGTGATGCAGATGAAGATTTCCGCGAACGTGAAAGCGAAAGACGGTTCACCCGTGAAGCAGGACGTGTGGAACT
Organism: Akkermansia sp.; assembly: GCA_043757045.1. GTDB lineage: Bacteria > Verrucomicrobiota > Verrucomicrobiia > Limisphaerales > SIBH01 > JANNGC01. Next base: position 14,405 of record JAYVQC010000129.1, read on the forward strand.
CAATTTGGAAGCTGGCGGGGAATTAACAAATCCCAAAAACCAAGTTCCAAGCTCCAAACAAGCTCCAAAATTCAAACACCAAGTTCCAAACGCGCGCCGCGTGCTTGGAGCTTGGTGTTTTTCTGGAGCTTGGTTCTTGGAGCTTGGAGCTTTTACTTCCGCGCCCGCTCTTGTTTCGCCGCGCGGACCTTCACCACGGCGCGCAGCGTGAGGAGCAGGATGGAGGTCAGCGCGAGAAACGCCGCGAAATGATCCGCGCCGGCGAGCGGCTGCGAAACTTGCGCCACCGGATCGGTGAGAGCATGACCGGGATGGGCCGAGCCCATCACGACGGAAACTATTCCCACGACCAGAACCGCTGCGAACTTGCTGAACTTCATCTGCATGGCGCGCAGGCTAGGGGAGTGGTCCGCCGAAGTTCAAGCTCCGGCTTGTCCGGAGCGATTCATTTCCTGAGGCGGACGAACTGTTCGACATACTTTCCGAGCAAGTCAGCCTCCAGATTCACCGCGTCGCCGACCTGGCGTTCGTGCAACGCCGTGACCTCGAAGGTGTGCGGGATAATCCACAGGCGGAAGCCGCGCTTGGTCACGCTCGCGACGGTCAGGCTGATGCCGTCCACCGCGATGGATCCTTTGAAAATGACGTAGCGCAGGACTTCCGGCGGCGCGCTGATGTCGAGCACATGATCGGCCCCGGCGCGTGCCCAGCGGAGGATTTTCCCGGTGCCGTCAATGTGGCCGGTGACGAAGTGTCCACCTAGCCGGCCGTTGGCGGCGAGGGCGCGTTCCAGATTTACTGACGCGCCGGGTCGTGCCAACTGCAGGCTGGTGCGGGTCCAAGTTTCACGAAGCAAATCAAATTGCAGCTTCACACCGCCTTTGACCCGCGTGATTCCCGTAACGGTGAGGCAGCAACCGTTGACCGCGATGCTGTCGCCCGTCCGCGTGCCGCGCGCCACAAGTCGGGCGCACACCGTGAGTTGGATGGCAGTGGCCGCCTCGTGGATGCTTTCCACAACGCCCGTTTCCTCGACTATGCCGGTGAACATGCGGGGCAGCGTCGCCAATCATGGGAGAAGTCACAACCCCGTATTGGGCCGAAAACCCACCGGTTCGCTGTCTTGAATTCCCGCTCGACACACCCCCGCCCATGAATATATTGCCGCCCATAGCCCGTCCATTGGTCGTTCCGCGAAGCTGGGTCGCTTGGTGGAACACCAAAACGGACTAGAGCGCCGGACTCTCACCGGCAACAACAGTTAAAAAATAAGATGAAATCCATCAAGTCACTCATTGCCGTCGCGTGCGTTCTCGCCGTGCTCGGCGCGGTCAGCGCGCGTGCAGAATCCTGCTGCGACAAGGCCAAGGCCAAGGGCGAAGCTTGCGCGCATCCCTGCTGCAAGGACGCCACCAAAGCCGGCAAGACCTGCGAAAAGTGCAATCCGAAGAAGGAAGAGAAGAAGTAATTTTCTTCCGCAACTCTCAAGCGGCCGGCTCAGTAGCTGGCCGCTTTTTTTTGCCGTTGAGCGAACCGCGTGGGACGGGAGGAGAAAGTTTTAGAATTTTTCCCGGCGGGGGAAAAACTTCGTGACAAGGAAAAGTCGCTCTCTATATTTCGCCGCTCTTGGCGACTGACCCTATGGTCTAGCGGTTAGGACACCTCCCTTTCACGGAGGGAGCCCGGGTTCGATTCCCGGTAGGGTCGCCAACTTCACCTCCGCACGCTCTGCTCGCTCAGCCCGGTTCCGAGGCCAGCAGTTCCTTCGCCGCCTCCGCCTGATCCTCGGGGACTTGCACCAGAATGCCCCCCGACGTGAGCACGTAGCCTTCCAGCGCCAGCGAAGCATCCGCGTGCGCAACGAACACCTGGAACTCCGCCGCTTCGAGACGCGATCGAATCAGGTCGGCCTCGGCGGGATTGAAGGAACGATGGATGGTGACCAGTTTCATGCCGCGAACTGTCCATGTTGCGGCAGGCCAGGGCAACTTAGTTGAGGGGTGAGGGTGGCTGGCAGGCTGGCGACGGAAGGCTGAGAAAACTTTCAACTCGCAACTCACCTACGCCGCCGCTGCGTCCGGCTGTTTCACATCCGCGAAGATGATCACGCCCGCGCCGGTCTGGAGCAAACTCGTGACGGTCACGTAGGCGCTCTGCCCGATGAGATGGTGCGCGTGGTTCACGACGATCATCGTGCCGTCATTCATGTAGCCCACGCCTTGATGCTTGTCCTTGCCCTCACGCGCGATGCGGATGTGCAGGACTTCGCCGGGCAGCATGACCATTTTCATTTTCGACGCGATCTCGGCGACGTTGACGCAGGGCACGCCTTGCAATTCAGCCACCTTCGCGAGGTTGAAATCCGTCGTGAAAAGTTTTCCGTTCAGCGCCTTCGTCAGCCGCACGAGCTTGCCGTCCACTTCCTTTTCCTCGGGGAACTCGTTCTCGTGAATTTTAACTTCGACGCCCAGTTCGTGCTGGATGCGGTTGAGCATGTCGAGTCCGCGACGGCCGCGCGCGCGGCGCGTGCCGTCTTGCGAGTCGGCGATGGCTTGCATCTCTTTGAGCACGAAGCGCGGCACCACGATGAGTCCTTCGACCAGTTTCGCCTCGATCAGTTCCACGATGCGGCCGTCAATGATCGTGCTGGTGTCGAAAACGATCTGGTTCTCCGGGCGGCTCTGCGAGGCGAAGCGCACGTAGGGAATGATGAGCGAGAAATCCTCCTTGTTGCTGCGCATGGCGAGGATGATTCCGATGTAGCCGAACGAGAGAAAAAGGCCCAGGCGGATGACCCAGCGCGTGTTGTCGCCGGTGGCGTTGAACAGGCCCGACGAATCGAGCAGCCACGCGATGAAGGTGCCGAGCAGCAGTCCGAAGGTGATCGAGGAAAACGCGCGCAAGGAAAAGCCCTTGAGCATTTCATCCACGGCGATGACCAGCGAGCCGAGTCCGAAGCCGATGATCGTGCCGTAGAGACCGTTGTTAATCAGCTCCGGCAGCTTCTGGCTGACGGCGTAGCCGGCCAGCGTGCAAAGGCTGAGAAAGAAAAGACGGATGGGCCAGATCGAGGACGGTGACTTCATTTAGAACCGCCCTTGCCCCCGAACCATGTCGAACCCGTGGACGGCTGCTTCGGCTTATGCAACAGGCCAAAGCGCGCCAGATTGCTGCTCACGATCGAGAGGTTGCTCATCGTGAGCGAGAAGTGTTCGCGCGCCTGCTCGTCCTTGAGCAGGCTGCCTGCGAGTCCTTTGCCAGCTTCCAAATCTGTCATCATGGTTTTCAGCGAAGCCGTGGCCTCGCGAAGGTTTTTCATGGAATCGTTCAATTCAGCACGATTGGTGAGAATCGTTTCCTCCACATCCATCGCCACTTTGTTCAGCTTCCTTGAGAACTCCTGGAGGTTGGTCAGCGACAGCGCGAACACCGGCCCGGCGTTCGAGATGACCCCGGAAGCCTGCGCCAGCAAGTGGACGGCGTGCGTGGGCACCTCCTGAAAATTCTGGAGCGTCTGCGAAAAGTTGGACAGCGTGCGCGTGTCGAAGACCTGGGTGTTCAGCCGTTCGATGGCGTTCTCGACGGTCGCGCCGAGCTTCTCGAACTGCTTGATCAAACCATTCGCCGACTGCGCGACTTCGTTGAGGTTGAACGGCTCGCTGCCCTCCACCGCATCGCCATTCTTCAAGAGCGCCGCCTCGGGCGAACCGGACACGATGTTCACAAACTGATCGCCCAGCACGCCCTGCTGCTCGATGAGGAACTTGCTGTCCGTGTGCAGCGGAAATTCTTCGAGGATGGTCAACTGCACCTGCACGCCCGCCTTCTTTGTCTCCAGCTTGATGCGCTTGACGCTGCCGATCTTCACGCCGGAGAGATACACGTCCGCGCCCTCCTTCAGGCCGGCCACGGTGCGCGTGCTCATGTTCAATTCGTAGCGCGGTTTGAAGAGGCTGACGCCGCGGCTGAAATTCAGCATCAAGGCCGCGATCAAAACGAGACCGAGGAAGACAAACCAGCCGACGCGGGCCGTATATTTTTTATCGCTCATGGCGTAACTCCTTCTTTCGTTGAAATGCCGTTCACGAAATTGTGAACGATGGGATCGGCGGACGAGAAAATCTCCTCCGGCGTTCCCTCCGCATAAATTTTCCCCTCATGCAGCATCATGATGCGCTGGCCGACGCGCCGCGCGCTCCGCATGTCGTGCGTGACGACCACGCTCGTGACGTTCAGCCGGTCGCGCACGCGGATGATCAGTTGATCAATGCTGTCCGCCACCACCGGATCGAGTCCCGTGGTCGGCTCATCGTAGAGCACAATCTGCGGGCGATAGACGATGGCGCGCGCCAGCCCGAGGCGCTTTCTCATGCCGCCGGAAAGCTCGGACGGCTTTTTCTTTTCCGTGCCGGGCAGGTCCACCATCTCCAGCGCCTCGGACACGCGGCGGTTCAATTCTTCGGTCGTGAGATTTTTCTCGCGGCGCAAGGGAAAGGCGATGTTCTCCGCCACCGTCATTGAGTCGAAGAGCGCCGCGCTCTGGAACAACATGCCGAACTTCGTCCGCACTTGAATCAGCCGCCGTTCGTTCAGGCCCTTGAGACTTTCGCCTTCGATCAAAACTTCGCCGGAATCGGGCTGGATCAGGCCGATGAGGAGCTTGAGCAGGATGCTTTTGCCGCCGCCGCTGCGCCCGATGATGACCACGGACTCGCCCGACTCGATGCGGAGGTTCACGCCGTCGAGGACGGTCTGCGGGCCGAAACTTTTCCGGAGTTCGCGCGCTTCGATCATGACGTGGGCAGCACGCGGTTGAGGAAGAGGGTGAGGAAGAAATTGCTGATCAGCACGGTGATGGACGAATAGACCACCGCCTCCGTGGTGGCGCGGCCCACGCCCTCCGCGCCCTCGCCGCATTGCAAACCCTTGTAGCAACTGATCACCGAGATGATCACGCCATAGACCACGGACTTGATCAGCCCCGTCGCCACATGCACGGCGGTGGTGTAGTGCAGCATGTGTTCTTTGAGGTAGGTGCCATCAATCTTGAAAAAATAAACGCCCAGCAGCCAGGCCGCCGCGATGCCGAGCGAGATGGAAAACGCCGTGAGCAACGGCAGCGCCAGCGTGGTGGCGATGACGCGCGGCAGCACGAGATAATCCACCGGATGCGTGGCCAGCGTGCGCAGCGCGTCAATCTGTTCGGTCACTTTCATGGTGCCGAGTTCCGCCGCCAGCGCCGCGCCGACGCGGCCCGAGACCATCAACGCCGTGAGTACCGGCCCGAGTTCGCTGCACATCGAGACGCTGACCAGCGCAAGCGTGCCGGTGTCCATCCGTACCTTGTGAAATTGGAAATACGTTTGTGCGCACAAAACCATGCCCGTGAAAGCGCCGGTGATGAAGACCACCGACTGCGATTTCACGCCGATGAAGTAAAACTGATAGACGAGGTCGCGCATGTTGACCCGGCCGGTCATGGCGGCGCGAAGGATCTCGCGCGCCAGCAAGGCCAGCTCGCCCAAGCCCCGCACCCAGTCGCGGAAGCCGCCTACACTCGTCATCAACATGCGCGTGAACAAATAACAACCGGGACGCCGTTGCGCCAGTGCTTTGCCGCCCCGTCATGCTTTGAACCGCAGCCCAGCGAAATTGTTTCGTTCACATGCAACAAAGCGGGATTCCGGTGCGGGATGGATCAGGAAATTGGAGAAAACTTCCAACGGCTGCTTGCTGAATGTGTGGAGCGGTGGCTTCCATGCGCGCTCCTCGTCCTGGCGTCTCCAGCCGGCGGGACGCCGGGGGCGTGCTCGTTGTCTGCCGCGCAACTCGCGCGCGGCCCCGGTGTTCGGGTTAAAGGCTTGCAGCTTTCCAGCCTGTTCAGGAAAGTGCGCCACTGATTTTGAACTACCCCGACGTGATGCGACCAATTCTTTACCGAGGCGTTTTCTGCGCCCTGTTTGCCGTCCTTTTTCTCACCAGCGGCCCCGTCCGCGCGCGGGATGGAGCGGGCGATGGCCTGGACCATTTTGGCAACCCCGAAGAAATGACGAAGTGGTCCTTCCCCACGCGCGGCGCGGTCACGGCCTCGCCGGTCTTGAGCGAGGACGGACTCACGCTCTACGTCGGCTCGGCGGACCGTCACTTCTACGCCATCAACACCGAGGACGGATCGTTGAAGTGGAAGACCAATCTGAATTCCGCCATCAGCGCCTCCGCCGTCATGGATGGCGAGAACATCTACGTCCCGTGCGCCAATGGCCGGCTCTACAATCTCAGCGACGCGGGCGACCGCGCACTCTTCCGCTGGGCCAAGCCGTTTCGCGGGGGGCGGGCCGGACTGAGCAGCCCGGCGGTGGGCGAGGATGGCACGATTTACGTCGGTTGCGATGATCACCGGCTCTACGCGCTCAACCCGGAGGACGGCTCGGTGAAAAGCCCGTTTCCCTTTCGCCTGCTGAACGACGCGGGCACGCCGGTCATCTCTTCGTCCGGCACCATTTACATCACGGCGGGGGCGCGGCTCTTCGGGGTGTCAGAGGCGGCGGCGCAAGTTTCCGTCTTCGCGCCCGGCGCGGCCATTCATTCCACGCCGGCCCTGGGCGAGGACGATCAACTTTATTTTGGTTCCAATGACGAGCGGGTTTATGCGCTCGATTCCGGCGGCACCACCAACGACCTGATTTGGAAATTCAACACCGGTGAGAACGTGACCTCCTCGCCGGTCGTGGGCGCGGGCGGCGACGTGTTCATCGGTTCGGAACGTGCGCGGCTCTACTGCTTCCGCACGAACGGCGTCTTGCGCTGGTCGGTCCGCACGAAACGTCCGGTGCGTGCGGCCCTGAGCATCGGTGCGGACGGCACGATCTACGCCGGCTCGGATGACCGGCACTTGTACGCCGTGTCCGCCGAGGGCGAGGTGCGGTGGAAATTCAAAACCGGCGGCGCGGTCCGCTCCGCCGCGGCCATTGACGCGGAAGGCACGGTCTATTTCGGCTCGCGCGACAAAAGCATTTACGCGGTTTATGACGAGGCGACGGCGGATGAAAATATCTGGCCGATGTTCCGTCATGATCCGCAGCACACGGCGCGCTCGACGCACGGCGCGGCGTTCATCTTCCAGGACCCGCTCGGCACCAACGTCTCCAAATCGTTCCTGAGCAACAACCTCGCGCTGGGCCAGACGAAATTCCTCGTGACCAACGGCGTGAACTTTCTCACCGTGACGAATCAGGCCAACGTCCTCGTCTCCATCGTGGCCCGCGCCGGCGCGCCCTTCGCGATCCAGTGGACCCACGACGGCGTGGACATGAATCCCGTGCTGAACCGCAGCGCCACCAACGCCACGCTGGTGCTGACCAACATCCAGTTCGCCGACGCGGGGCAGTACTCGGTGCGGCTGGAAAATAGTTTCGACGAGATCGAAAGCAGCGAACCCTTCACGCTCGACGTCAACGCCTCGCCGTCCATTGAGTTGGTCTCCACCAACCGCTTCCTGCTCTCCAGCAATGTGCTCGTGCTCGAAGCCACCGTGACCGGCAGCGGCACGTTCACCTTCCAATGGTTCCGTGGCACGAACAGCCTGCCGGGCGCGACCAACGCCACCTACGCCGTGACCAACGCGCTGCCCTCCGACTCAGGCCTTTACTCCGTGCGCGTGGTGAATGAGTTCGGCGCGACGACCAGCCCGCTCATCACCGTCACGGTTTTGAACAACGATCATCCCGTCGCCCCGGCGCGGCTCGGCGCGGGCCAGCGGCATTCGCACGCCGTGCTCGAAGACGGCACGCTCTGGTCGTGGGGCCTGGAAAATTTCGGCCAGCTTGGCAACAACGTGAGCGGTTCCAGCGGGACGAATTTACTTTTCCTCGGCACGCCGCAATTGATCGGCGCGGACGGCGGTCGTAGCACCAACGCAGTCTGGCTCGGCGTGACGGCGGGCGGCCGCGGCTTCGACGTGGCGACGAACCAGCCCGGCGGCTTCTCGCTCGGCCTCCAGACGAACGGCACCCTCTGGGCGTGGGGACATAATCACGCCGGGCAATTGGGCCTCGGCCACACCACGGTCACGCGCGTCCCCGCGCAGGTCGGCTCGTCCTCGAACTGGATGCAAGTCGAGGCCGGCGCGACGCACACGCTGGCGCTGCAAAGCGACGGCACGCTCTGGTCGTGGGGTGCGAATGAATCCGGCCAGCTTGGCCAGGGCAACACCAACCGCAGCCTCACCCCCGCGCGCGTCGGCACCGAGTCCGCCTGGGTCGAGGTGGGCGCCGGCGGCTTCTTCAGCCTCGCGCGCCGCGCCGACGGAACGATCTGGGGCTGGGGCGCGAACACCGCGAACCAGTTGGGCCTGACGCCCGCCACGAATCGTTTTACGCCCACGCGCATCGGCACGAACGCGCACTGGTCTTCCTTGAGCGCAGGACTTTTCCACAGCCTCGCCGCGACCACGAACGGCGCGCTCTGGGCCTGGGGTCGTGGCTCGGCGGGCCAGCTTGGCAGCGGTTCCACAACCAATCGCGCCACGCCCATCCGCATCGGCACCAACAACTACTGGACGGCCGTCGAGGCGGGACTCTTTCACAGCTTCGCCCTCCAGACCGGCGGCGTGCTGCACGCCTGGGGCGCGAACACCAACGGACAGTTGGGCCTCAGCCTCATCGGCTCGGGCAGTGAAGTGAACGTGCGCGTCCCGACGCCCGTGCCGGCCAACGCCTCGAACACCGCGTGGGTGGAAATCCAGGCCTCGCGTCACTCCGTCGCGCGCGACGTGGCAGGGAACGTCTGGGCGTGGGGCTTCAACAGCCACGGCCAGGTCGGCAATAACCTCACGAACAACGCGCTCAGTCCCGTGCTGCTCTCGTTCACCAATCCCCCCGTGTTCATCAACGCGCCCGGTATCTTCACGCAACCCACGAGCCTCACCGTCTTGGAGAGCAACAGCGCCACCTTCTCGATCAACGCCACCGGCGCGGCACCCATTTTCTACCACTGGTATTTCAACTCGAACGCCATCGCGCCGACGGCCAACAATTCCGCGACCAACGCCCTGTTCAACCTCGCCAGCGCGCAGGGCACGAATCAGGGCTTCTACTTCGTCATCGTCAGCAACAGTCTCGGCAGCGTGACCAGTTCGGTCGTGCGGCTGACGGTCACAAACAGCAGCGGCACGAACTTGCAGGCCCCGGTCATCACGCAGCAGCCGGTCAGCCGTGTGGCGACGGTTTCAAACTCCGTGAGCTTCACCGTCGCGGCCACGGGCGTGCCGGCGGTCTCCTACCAATGGTATTTCTCCAACTCGTTGATCTCCTCCGCGACGAACGCCACCAGCACCGCCGCGACGCTGGTGTTGACCAACAGCTTTGAAAAGCACGGCTTCTATCATGTCGTCGTCTCCAACAGCATGGGCCGCGCGACCAGCGTGGTCGTCTCGCTCACGCTCACCAACGCGGAAGGTTTTGTTTTCCTGCCGGACAGCACCAACAATTCCGGTCTAGCCATCAGCAACAGCCGCCCCTTCATCACCCTCGCGCCGACCAACCAGTCCGCGCTCACCAACGCCACGGTGTTCTTCACCGTCGAAGTGCTCGGCGCGGCCCCGCTGATCTATCAATGGCGCTTCAACTCCAATGTCATCTCAGTACTGGTCAACGAGACCGCAACCAACGCCACGCTCGCCTTGAGCAACGTGGTCGTGACGCACAGCGGTTTCTACGACGTGGTTATCACGAACGAGGTCGGCTCCATCACCAGCGCGCCCGTGCGCCTGACGGTGACCAACGGCGTGGTCAACATCACCCCCGGTCTCGCGTCGTCCGCGAAGTCCGCCGCCGTGGAACTGCGTCTCGACTCCATCACCCGCGACGCGAACGGCGTGCTCATCCAGATCAACTCCGGCGGCGGTCACGCGCGGCTGGTGCTGGAATACAAGGAGGAGCTGGGCGAGGCCGAATGGAAGCCGGTGGGAACGAATGACGGCGGGATTTGGCAATTCCGCGACGCCACCGCGCCGCTGGATCGCGCCCGCTACTACCGCGTCCGCGCGGAGTGAACAGCGTGCCGCCAGCGTCCCGCTGGTCGAATCTTCGCCCACGAAGCAGGTCAATGCCGACGCCGGCGTCTGATTCCACCGGAGCCGCGCCAGCGGGACGCTGGCGGCACATTGCTGCCGGCGGCTTACCGCAACTCTTTCGCCAGCGACTCTCCCAAACTCGCGGCTTCACTCACCGCCCCGCTGCGCTCGCCGTGGCGCGGCGTGCGGCCGAGAAAGGACACCGCGCGCAGATGCAGTTGCCCGCCGCGCAGTTCTGCAAACGCCCCGACCGCCAACTGGCAGCCGCCGCCCATCCCGCGCAGGAACGCGCGCTCGGCGGTGACACACGCTTGCGTGACCGGATCGTTCAGCGCGGCGACGATGCGTTCCACCCGCGCATCGTGCTCGCGAATTTCAATTCCGAGCGCCGCCTGTCCGACGCACGGCAGCATTTCCTCCACGGGAATCGGCGTGGCGATCAATCCCGCCGGGACCTCTGCGCCAGAAAGTTGTGTCGAGCCAGCGGTGCTGAAGTGCAGCCGTTCCAGCCCCGCCGCCGCGAGCACGATGGCGTCGAGTTCGGTTTGTTCCGCGAGTTTCCGCAAGCGCGTGCCGACGTTGCCGCGAATCTCCACGATCTTCAGATCGGGCCGCGCGTAGAGCAGTTGCGCGCGCCGCCGCGGGCTGCCGGTCGCGACTGTTGCGCCGGACGGAAGGCTGGCAATCGGCGATTGACCATCCGCCGTGTCCGCTGCGCGTCGCACCAGCACGTCGCGCACGTCCGCGCGCGTGCTCACCGCACCGAGCTTCAATCCGTCCGGCAGTTCCGTGGGCAAATCCTTCAGGCTGTGAACGGCCAGATCGCCCGAACCATCAAGCAGCGCCTCTTCAATCTCCTTGGTGAACAAACCCTTCGGCAAATTCCCGCTCGCGAGCGACGCCGTCTGCAATTTGTCGCCCGTGGTCTTGATGATGTTCAGTTCAAAGCTCTCGTCAGGAAACGCCGCCCGGCATTGGGCGAGCACCATGTTGGCTTGGGCCAGCGCCAGCGCGCTGCCTCGGGTGGCGATGCGGAATGGATTCATGCTTGGGGGAGAGCTGAGAAATCAAACGCTAGGAAGCCAGCCCGGCCACTCATGCGCCCTTGGTTTGTCTGAGCCCGAACTCCGAAGTCGGAACGGGTGGAACGGGCTACCAGCCCGTCCCGCCCGGCTACC
>JAYVQC010000130.1:0-25328 GCA_043757045.1 Akkermansia sp.
CGCGCCGATGACGATGTTGTGGTTTTCCAATTCGCGGCCGTCGTCGGCGAGAATTGAAATGGAACCATTCTTGTTGAGAACGATGTTGTTGCCGTCTTCAAGTTCGACGACGCGGAGTTCGTTGTAACGAACGAGACCGTCGTGCTTCGGCTTGATGATCGGCTGCTTGAACACGCCGGATGCGACACCGCCCGTATGGAACGTGCGCATGGTGAGCTGCGTGCCGGGTTCGCCGATGGACTGCGCGGCGATGATGCCGACGGCTTCACCGAGCTTGACCGGCAGGCCGGTGGCGAGGTTGCGGCCGTAGCAGTTGCGGCAGATGCCGTGCTTGCTTTCGCAAGTGAGCACGGAACGAATCTTCACCTTCTCCACGCCTGACGCATCGACTTCCTTGGCCTTCACTTCGTCAACCTCGACGTTGGCCTGGACAATCTTCACCTTTGGATTGCGCGGGTCGGCGATGTCGTCACAGAGGAAACGGCCCACGAGCCGCTCTGAGAGCTTCACCACTTCGTCCTCGCCTTCATAGATGGCGCTGACCCAGATGCCGTTGCTCGTGCCGCAATCTTCCAGGCGGATGATCACGTCCTGCGACACGTCCACGAGCTTGCGCGTCATGTAGCCGGAGTCGGCGGTCTTGAGCGCGGTGTCGGCGAGACCCTTGCGGGCGCCGTGCGTCGAGATGAAGTACTCGAGCACCGTGAGACCTTCACGGAAGTTCGAGAGAATGGGCTTCTCGATGATGTCGCCGCTGGGCTTGGCCATCAGTCCGCGGAGACCCGCGAGCTGACGCACCTGCTGTTTGTTACCGCGCGCGCCGGAGTCCACCATCAGGCTGATGGGGTTGTATTCCTTCTTGCCCTGGTTGGCGTCAAAGGTCTTAAGCATGACGCCCGAAATCTGGTCGGTGCAATGCGTCCAGATGTCCACGATCTTGTTGTAGCGCTCGCCGGTCGTGATGACGCCCTTGCGGTACTGCTTCTCGATTTCGGCGATCTGCTTGTGCGCGTTGTCAATTTCCTGCTGCTTCTCCTTCGGGATGATCATGTCATCAATGCCGATGGAGGTGCCGGACTTGCTGGCTTCGCGGAAGCCGGCCTCTTTCAATTTGTCGAGCGTGACGACTGTGCGTTCATGTCCGCAGACTTTGTGGCAACGCCAGATCAAGTCACCGAGTTGCGCCTTGCCGCAGCTCTTGTTGTAGAAGCCGAGTTCGTCGGGCCAGATTTCGCTGAAGATGACGCGGCCCACGGTGGTCTCGATGACTTTCAGTTCCGAGTTGCCGTAGGTGGTCTTCTTGCCGAAGTCCGGGTTCGCGAGGCGCACGCGGTCGTGCGTCTTCAACGCGCCGTCGCTGTTGGCGAAGATGACTTCGTCCTTCGCGCCGAAGAGCGGGATGTGCTGGCCTTCCTTGCGCGCCGCGCGGGGTTCCGCCGTCAGGTAGTAACAGCCGAGCGTGATGTCCTGCGTCGGCGTCATGATCGGCTTGCCGCTCGAAGGCGAGAAGATGTTGTTCGTCGCCATCATCAGGAGACGCGCTTCCAACTGCGCCTCCACGGAGAGCGGAACGTGAACGGCCATTTGATCGCCGTCGAAGTCCGCGTTGTAAGCGGTGCAAACCAGCGGATGAATACGAATCGCCTCGCCTTCAATCAACACCGGCTCGAACGCTTGAATCGACAAACGGTGCAGGGTAGGGGCGCGGTTGAGCATCACCGGATGGCCCTTGGTCACTTCTTCCAAGATGTCCCAGACCTCGGGCGACTGGCGCTCGATCATCTTCTTAGCCGAGCGCACGGTATGCACGTAGCCGAGTTCCTTGAGGCGGCGAATGATGAACGGCTCGAACAGCACGAGCGCCATCTTCTTCGGCAAGCCGCATTGATGCAGCTTGAGTTCCGGTCCGATGACGATGACGGAACGGCCCGAGTAATCCACGCGCTTGCCGAGCAAGTTCTGACGGAAGCGGCCCGACTTGCCCTTCAGCATGTCGGAGAGCGATTTGAGCGAACGGTTGCCCGCGCCGGTGACGGCACGGCCATGACGACCGTTGTCGAAGAGCGCGTCCACGGCTTCCTGCAACATACGCTTCTCGTTGCGGATGATGACTTCCGGCGTCTTGAGCTGGAGCAGGTTCTTCAACCGGTTGTTGCGGTTGATGACGCGGCGATACAGATCGTTCAGATCGGACGTCGCGAAACGTCCGCCTTCGAGCGGCACGAGCGGGCGCAAGTCCGGCGGAATCACCGGCAGCACCGTGAGGATCATCCATTCCGGATGCGTCTTCGAGGCGTGGAACGCCGAGAGCAGCTTGATGCGCTTGGCGATCTTCTTGCGAATCTGCTTCGACTTTGTCTCGGTCATCGCGACCTGCAACTCTTCGACGGCTTTCACCAAGTTGACCTGCGCGAGGCCATCCCGCACGGCTTCCGCGCCCATCTTGGCGATGAAGGCGTCGGGTCCGTAGGTTTCGCGCGCTTCGCGATACTCGTTCTCGCTGAGCAACTGGTGCAACAGGAGCGGCGTGGACTTGGGATCGAGGACCATGTAGTCCTCGTAATAGATCACGCGCTCAAGATTGCGCGCCGTCACGTCCAGTACGAGGCCGAGGCGCGAGGGCATGCACTTGAAGAACCAGATGTGCGAGACCGGCACGGCCAGTTCGATGTGGCCCATGCGCTCGCGGCGCACGCGCGCCAGCGTCACTTCGACGCCGCAACGGTCGCAGACCACGCCGCGATGCTTGATGCGCTTGTACTTGCCGCACGAGCACTCCCAGTCCTTGACGGGACCGAAGATGCGCTCGCAGAACAAGCCGCCTTTTTCCGGCTTGAACGTGCGGTAATTGATCGTTTCAGGATTCTTGACCTCGCCCTTGGACCACGAGCGAATCGCCTCGGGCGACGCCACCGAGATGGCGACGTGCTCGACCTGATTCACCTTGTCCAAACCCAGCAACTCCCGTGTCGTTTCTTTGCTGCCTGTCATCATAATAAATGTAGTTACGAATTGGTTCGCTGAGATGGTTTAGCCGAGGCTCGCCAGAGCGTTCGGTTCCGCCGGCGCGTCGAGCTGGTTGGTGTAGCCAACCTTCACGTCCATGCCGAGCGACTGCATTTCCTTCACGAGCACGTTGAACGATTCCGGGATGCCGGCTTCGAGGGAGTTGTCGCCCTTGACGATGCTCTCGTAAATACGTGTGCGACCTTGCACGTCGTCGGACTTCACGGTCAGGAGTTCCTGCAACGTGTAGGCCGCGCCGTAGGCTTCCATCGCCCACACTTCCATTTCGCCGAAACGCTGGCCGCCGTATTGCGCCTTGCCGCCCAGCGGTTGCTGGGTGACGAGCGAGTACGGCCCGACCGCGCGGGCGTGAATCTTGTCCGCGACCAAGTGGCCGAGCTTCATCATGTAAATGTAGCCAACGACGATTTCCTGGTCGAACTGCTCGCCGGTGCGGCCGTCGGTCAGCTTGACCTTGGCGTGCTCCGGCAGCTTGGCTTCCTTGAGGTAGCCGCGGATTTCTTTTTCCTTGATGCCGTCGAAAACCGGCGTGGCGAACTTCAAGCCGAGCAGCTTCGCCGCCCAGCCCAAGTGGGTCTCGAGCACCTGCCCGACGTTCATGCGCGAAGGCACGCCCAGCGGGTTCAGCACGATGTCCACCGGCGTTCCGTCTTCGAGGAACGGCATGTCTTCTTCCGGCACGATCTTCGCGACGACGCCCTTGTTACCGTGGCGTCCGGCCATCTTGTCACCGACCGAGAGCTTGCGCTTCGAGGCGATGTACACTTTGACCTGCTTGATGATGCCGGCGTCCACTTCGTCGCCGGCCTCGACACGTTCCATCTCCTGGTTCTGCTGTTCCTGGAGTTCGTCGAACTTCTTTTTGAAGGTGCCGATGATTTCGTTGATCTTGTTGCGAATCGGCGACGGGTCGATCTCAATGCGATCGTACACCGTGGCCAGCTTGCGCAGCAGCGTCTTCGTGATCTTGCGGTTCGCCGGGATGATGATCTCGCCGGTCTCGCTGTTCACGACATCGAGCGGAATCTTTTCCCCGAGCAGGATGTTCGAGAGCGCCTCGGTCAACTGGTCGCGAAGCTCTTCGATCTTCTGCTTGTAATCCTCCTGCAACTGCTTCGCGGCCTTCTTGCCTTCGGAAGCGGGCGCGAGGTCCTTCTTCTCGGAATCTTTTTTCGAGGAGACCTTCACATCCATGACGATGCCGTAGGTGCCCGAAGGAACCTTGAGCGACGTATCTTTCACGTCGGCGGCTTTTTCACCGAAGATGGCGCGGAGCAGGCGCTCTTCCGGCGCGAGTTCCGTTTCCGACTTCGGCGTGATTTTGCCGACGAGGATGTCGCCCGGCTTCACTTCGGCACCGACACGGATCACGCCGTCCGGCCCGAGATTCCTGAGCGCTTCTTCGCCTAGGTTCGGGATGTCGCGGGTGATTTCCTCCGGCCCGAGCTTCGTGTCGCGGGCGCCCACTTCAAATTCATCAATGTGAATCGAAGTGAAGATGTCGTCCTTGCCGATGCGTTGGCTGATGAGGATGGCGTCCTCGAAGTTATAGCCGTTCCACGGCATGAACGCGACGAGCACGTTCCGTCCGAGGGCGAGTTCGCCGCCATCAGTGCAAGGACCGTCCGCAAGAACCTGGCCCTTTTTGATGCTGTCACCTTTCTTGACAAGAATCTTTTGATTGATGCACGTCGCGGCATTGGAACGCATGAACTTCCGCACTTCATACACGGACACACCGTTGGCCGGGTCGTGTTTGATGCGTTTCTTGCCTTCCGGCATTTTGCCGTTGTCGGTGATGATGATCTGGCTGCCGGTGACGGAGGCCACCTTGCCGGCCTCTTCGGCCACGAGCACGGCGCGCGAATCGCGGGCCACGCGGTCTTCCAAACCGGTCGCCACGAACGGCGCTTCGGTGATGAGCAGCGGCACGGCCTGACGTTGCATGTTCGAACCCATCAACGCGCGGTTCGCGTCGTCGTGTTCAAGGAACGGAATCAACGACGCAGCGACGGACACGAGCTGCTTCGGCGACACGTCCATGTAATCCACCTTCTCGGGTTCGACATCAACGAAGTCGCCCTTGGCGCGACAGGTCACAGTCTTCGTGAGGAAGTGGCCCTTGTCGTCGAACGGCGCATTGGCCTGCGCGACCACGTAGGTTTCTTCACGATCCGCCGTGAGATAATCAAGATGCCCGGTGATGCGGCCCTTCTCGACGCGCCGATACGGCGTTTCGAGAAAGCCGAAATCGTTCACGCGCGCAAAGGTCGCGAGCGAGGCGATGAGGCCGATGTTCGGGCCTTCGGGCGTTTCCACGGGGCAGATGCGGCCGTAGTGCGAAGGATGCACGTCACGGACTTCAAAGCCGGCACGATCACGCGAGAGACCGCCTGGTCCGAGCGCCGACAAGCGGCGCTTATGGGTCAACTCGGCGAGCGGATTGATCTGATCCATGAACTGCGAGAGCTGTGAACGTCCGAAGAAGTCGCGGATGACCGCCGACAGCGCCTTCGGATTGATGAGCTTCTGCGGCGTCATCGTTTCGAGGCTCTGATCGAACAGGGTCATGCGCTCTTTCACGAGACGCTCCGTGCGCGCCAGGCCGACGCGGCACTGGTTGGCGAGCAATTCACCGACAGTACGCACGCGGCGGCTGCCCAAGTGATCAATGTCGTCCAGTGAGCCTTCGCCCTTTTTCAAGCGCAGCAAGTATTTCGTCGCCGCGATCAAATCGTCCTTGGTCAGGATGCGCGAATCGCCGGCGTCCTTGAGACCAAGCTTCTGGTTGATCTTGTAGCGGCCGACACGACCGAGGTCGTAGCGTTTCGCATCGAAGAACAACCGCTTGATCAGCGCCTTGGCGTTCGCCGCCGTCGGCGGATCCCCGGGACGCAGGCGGCGGTAAATATCCTTCAGCGCCTCTTCCTCGTTCTTGGTCGGATCCTTCTTCATGCACTTGATGACGATGCCGTCATCAACCGTGGTGTCCACGACGCGAATCTTGTTCACGCCGAGTTCCGCGATCTGCTTCACGACCGCCTTGGAGAGCGGTTCGAAAGCGCGTGCGACCACAATGCCCTTGTCCGCGTCCATCGCGTCTTCAATGAGCACCTTGTTCTGAATGTTTTCGAGCTTCTCGGCTTCCTTCACGGTCAATTCCTCGATGTCGTAGAACATCTGGAGGATTTCCGCGTCGGAGCCGGTTTTCTTCGGGCCGCTGTCCTTTTCCTTGCCGGTGCTGTCGAAATTCGCGAGCGCGCGGAAGAAGGTGGTGGTCAAAAACTTCCGGCGGCGCTTCTTGCGGTCGAGATAGACATAGAGCATGTCGCTCGTATCGAACTGCGCCTCATACCATGAGCCACGATCCGGGATGATGCGGAAGCTGTGCAACATCTTGCCGTTCGCGTGCTGCGACGCCTCGAAGGCGAGACCTGGCGAGCGATGCAACTGGCTGACGATGACGCGTTCCGCACCATTGATCACGAACGTGCCCTGCGGCGTCATCAGGGGCAGTTCGCCCATGAATACCTTTTCCTCCTTAGCACCCTTTTCTTCCTTGAGCTTGAAGGTGACGTAGAGCGGAGCGCCGTAGGTCACGCCTTCGCGGAGGCATTCGAGCCAGTCAATCTTGGGGGCGCCGATTTCGTAGCTGTCAAAGTCCAGCACGCACTTGCCGTCGTAACTTTCAATGGGGAACACCTCGGTGAAAACCGCCTGCAAGCCCATGTTTTTGCGCTTGCTGGGCGAGAGGTCGAGTTGCAGGAATTCCTTGTAAGAATTCGTCTGCAATTCGATCAGGTTCGGGGGTGCGATCGGCTCCTTGATTTTGCCGAAGTTAATTCTTTCGTTTGCTCGCGATGCCATAATGACTTTTTCCGTGGCTGACGCACACGCGTCCGCCGTTTTTTCTGACAACAACACAAGGCAAGCATCCCGCCTCCGGGAAAAACTTGCCTTCCAACCGACTAAACTGCGTTCCGGCTCACACCGGACAAATACATTTCCAAATTAGTAATCAGTCTGAAGATTTCGGAAGTGATGAGACAGGCCTGCCGCCAAACTGCTCAATTAAACACGTTTCACTGACTGACCTGCCTATCCGCCAAACGACAAAAAGGCCCCACCCAACGCTTCCTTGACGGAAATTTCGGGTTGGAGTCTGTGTAATTAGTGTTTCACGCCCAAACGACTGAGGACGGAAAGTATGGAACCGCATTTCTGCTGTCAACGGGTTTTCTTTTTCCTCAGGGACTCTGGTGGCCATTCGAGGGGCGATTCGAGGGGCAACTCGATCCGATTTTTTGAACCCGGAGGCAGCAAAGGCCGGTCGCGCCCAAGAGCGCCGACGTTTTTTGCTTGGTCAACCATCGCGTGGGCAAGAATGCCGGTGCTCCCTGGCCCTGCCGAAAAATTGTGTCCGCAGTGTCCCGAGGTCCGCCGGTTCTCGCTTTCTCCTTGTCGCCAGCGGGGGCGCGGCGGGAAATTCCGTGCCTTGCAGAAAGCCAAAGATAAAATTCTCGATCCCCAGCCTGGCCTGGCTGCGCCTGCGCTCAAATTCCGTCTCGTCATCGCCTATGACGGGACGGGCTACGAAGGCTGGCAGGTGCAGAAGACCGGCCTTGGGGTGCAGCAGCGCGTCGAGGAGGCGTTGCAGAAATTGTTTCCCAACGCGGGCCGGGTCCACGGATCGAGCCGCACGGACACTGGCGTCCACGCCCTCGGCATGGTCGCGCATGTGGAGATTCCCCGGACTGAATTCCGCATGGAGGCGCGGAAACTCGCCCTCGCGCTCAATGCCTTTCTGCCTCTCGACATCCGCGTGCTCTCTGCCAAACGCGCGCGTCCGAATTTTCACGCGCGCTTTCACGCGGCCGGAAAACAGTATCGCTACGCCATCTGGAATTTCCCGGTGATGAACCCGCTGCTCCGCGCGCAGGCCTGGCATGTGCCGCAACCGCTCGATGTCACCGCCATGCGTCGCGCGTCACGCGTCTTCGTGGGCAGACATGATTTCAAATCCTTCGCCGCCAATCGCGGTTACGAAATGGAAACCACCGTCCGCACCGTCACGCGTTGTGAACTGCGGCGCAGTGGGCGCACCTTCAACGTCATCATCGAGGGCGACGGCTTCCTCTACAAAATGTGCCGCGGCATTGTGGGCACGCTCGTGCAGGTGGGGCAGGGGAAGTTCACCCCCGAAGACGTGCAGGCGATGCTCGGCGCTCGTGACCGTCGTCTCGCGGGCATGACCGCACCCGCGCTGGGGTTGGTGCTCTGGAAAGTGTTCTATAAAAAAGTTGAGCGCTGAAAATTGAGAGTGGAGAATCGGTCGGCGCGCTTTCAGACTCTCGACACTCAACTTTCAACTCTCAACCAACTCACGATGCACGTTGTCCTTGTCGAACCCGAAATCCCGCCGAACACCGGCAACGTCGCACGCCTTTGCGCCGCCACGCGCACCACGCTCCACCTGATCGAGCCGTTCGGCTTCAAGCTCGACGACGCGCAACTCAAACGCGCGGGCATGGATTACTGGCAGCACGTCGAATGGCGGCGCTGGAAAAACTGGAGCGAGTTCACCGCCAGCCTGCCGGCGGATGCCCGCCTGTGGTTCATCGAATCCAACGGCGCGCAGCACTACGCCGAAGTGAACTACGGCGCGAATGATTACCTCGTCTTCGGTCGCGAGACGGCGGGCCTGCCCAAGGCGCTCCTCGAAGCGAACCGCGAACACTGGCTCCGCATCCCGATGTTCAATGCGGATGCCCGCTCGCTGAACCTCTCGAACTGCGCCGCGCTCGTGCTCTACGAGGCGCTGCGCCAACAGGGGTTCAGTGGGGAAACGCTGGACTGACGAATGTCGAGGGCGGGTGGGGAACAGATTTTTACCGCAGAGACGAAGAGGCGCAGAGAGAAGACGGTGGGAAGCCTTGGGAGTGTTGCCCGAATCGCAGGAGCGCGGACCGCCGAGTCCGCGTGTTTCAGAAATCCTGGCAAAGCGAGGGTTCCCGATGAAACAAGATCGCGCGGACTCGGCGGTCCTCGCTCCGATTCGCTTTGGGCAACAGGCCCTCTTCCTGCACCGAGGATGAGATTCGAATCCAATTTGCATTTCCACCGCTGCGCCTCTGCGCCTCTGCGGTAAAATCATGTGCTCTCTTGCGATGCCATTTGGAATTCCCGCGCCGTCACCCCTATCCTCCACCCGATGATTCGCTTCGGCTCGCTTGAGTTGAAATCCAATTTGTTCCTGTCGCCGCTCGCCGGCTACACGAACCTGCCATTCCGCCTCGCCGTGCGCGAAGTCGGCGGACTCGATCTCGCCACCACCGATCTCGTCAACGCCCGCTCGCTGCTCGAAAAAAATCCCAAGGCTTTCAAGCTCATCGAGACGTGTCCCGCCGACCGTCCGCTGGCCGTGCAACTCTTCGGCTCCGTGCCCGAGGAAATGCGCGACGCCGCCGTGGTGCTGGAACAGCGCGGCATTTCCTCCGTGGACATCAACATGGGCTGCCCCGTGAAGAAGGTCTGCAAAGTCGGCGGCGGCTCCGCCATGATGACCGAACTCGACAAGACCGCCGCCCTCGTGCGCGGCATGGTCGAGGCCGTGAAAATTCCTGTGACCGCGAAGATGCGCCTCGGCTGGGATGACGACAACATCACCGCGCCCGACCTCGCGCGTGCGCTGGAAGACGCGGGCGTGGCCGCGATTTTTGTCCACGGACGCACCCGCGCGCAGGGCTTCACCGGCACCGTGAATCTTGCGGGCATCCGCCTCGTGGCGCAGGCGGTGCAGCGTATCCCCGTCATCGGCAACGGCGACGTGACCACGCCGCAGGCCGTGCGCAAGATGCTGGAGGAAACCGGCTGCGCGGGCGTGAGCATCGGGCGCGGCGCGTTCTACAATCCGTGGATTTTCACGCACACCCGGCACTACCTCGACACCGGGGAGTTGTTGCCTGAACCAAGTTTCGACGAGCGCGTGCGGGTGATGTGCCGTCATCTTGATCTGATGGTGGAAGTGTTTGGCGAGGAGCACGGCTGCCGCATGTTCCGCAAAGTCGCGCCGTGGTACACGAAGCGGTTTGGCCCTTCGAGCGTGTTCAACAAGCGCGTGGTGCTGCTGCATTCACGCGCCGAGTTTCACGAGATTCTCCGCGACTACACCGAATGGCGCGCGCAGTTCGTGGATGCGTCTGGCGAACTGCTGCCGCGCTACCGGCTCGCGCCGATGGTCGCGTCCTTCATGCAAGATCAGCCTGCCGCCGCCGCGCGCGAGTCCATCCCCGTGCCGCAGGGGCCGGTGGAAGTGTGGTGACGGGAAAATGTCGAATGACGAATTTCTAAAGCCGAAAGAAGGTCGAGAGCTGAAGCCCAAAACAGAAGCGCGCGCCCGGCGAAGTCGCCGGTGATTTCTTAATCACGCGTTCACTGTTCCGGCGCATCAGGATTTTTCCCCGGCGGCAATTCCTCGAACTGCGCGAAGTGTTCGGGCCGCAGCGGCTCGGAGATGGTGTGCTCCTCACCAAACCATTTGCCGAGGTCCACGAGTTTGCAGCGGCGCGAGCAGAACGGCCCGAACGGCGTGGCGAACCAGTCGCCGCTTTTCTTGCAGCTCGGGCATTTGACGTGGCGGGGCGTGCTCATTTTCGTGGCTTCCATGCCGGTCGTGGTTCAACCGTTCCGGCGTTCCAAGTCGTAGTGATACAGCGCGGCGACCACGAGCGGGTGACGGATTTTTCCCGCGCGAACCAGGGCGGGGACTTCGCGCCACGGCACGAGTTTCGTCACCAGATCTTCGCCGGAATCAAACTCACACGCATGCCGCAGCTCGCACTGCTCCACGACCACGAAATGCGAGCGGTTGTTCATGATGGCCGGGTTCGCGTAGGCGAAACTCAACGCCCGCGCGGTCGCGCCTTCGTAGCCTGTCTCCTCGCGCAGTTCACGCACGCCGGTTCGCACCGGATCGCTTTCGTGCGCGTCCATCATGCCGCCGGGGATTTCCAGTTCCACGGTGTCCGAGCCGTGGCGGTATTGCTCGACCATGACCAGTTCATCACGCGGCGTGAGCGCGAGTACGTTCACCCAGTCCACCGACTCGATGACGAAGAAGTCATGGGGCTGGCCGGTGCGCGGAGAAATTTTTTCGTCGGAACGCACTTTGAAGATGCGGAACTCGCCGACGATTTTTGAGCGAATCAATTTCCAGTCTTTCAACATGACGGCGGAAGAGTTGAGGGCGGGGCGGGGGAAGTAAAGACGCGTGGCGGGCCTCGAGGGCGCGGCCACCCCGCGCTCCTGACGGCCCGATTTTTCCTGTTGGGCCTTTTCGCGCCGGCCTCTACACTCGCCCCAATGCCATTTGCTAAACTTGGTTTGTCAGAGTCGGTGCTCGAGGGCATCAAGGCCATGGGCTACGTCGAACCGACGCCCATTCAACTCCGCGCCATCCCGCTCATCATGGAGGGCCACGACGTCATCGGCTCCGCGCAAACGGGCACGGGCAAGACCGCGGCCTTCGCACTGCCCATGCTCACGAAACTCGGCCCGCCGCAGAACCGCACGCGCGCGCTCATCCTCGAACCGACGCGCGAACTCGCCGCGCAGGTCGAGACGGCCATCCGCGATTTCGCGCGCTTCTCAAATCTCAAAGTCGCCGTGGTCTTCGGCGGCGTGGGCTACGGCGCGCAGAACGAGGCGCTCAAAGGCGGCGCGGACATCATCGTGGCCACGCCCGGGCGCCTGCTCGATCACATGCAGGAAGGCCGCGCGAAATTGGAGAACGTGGAATTTGTGGTGCTCGACGAGGCGGACCGGATGCTCGACATGGGCTTCCTCCCCGACGTGAAGCGCATCGTGCAGAAATGCCCGGCCACGCGGCAGACCATGCTCTTCTCCGCGACCATTCCCCCGGAGATTGATTACTTGATCCAGTGGGCCATGCGTGAGCCGCAGACCATCGAGATTGGCTCGCGGCGTTCACCGGCGGAGACGATCAAACACGTCATTTATCCCGTGGCCGAGCGGCAGAAGCTCGACCTCACGCTCGCGCTGCTGGAAGAGGTTCACTACGACTCGGTCATCATGTTCTGCCGCACGAAAGATCGCGCGGACAACGTGGGCCGGCTTCTCAAGAAGAATAATCACGCCGTGGCCGTGCTGCATTCGAACCGTACTCAGAGCGAGCGCGAACAGGCGCTGAAGGGCTTTCGCGACGGCATGTTTGAAGTGCTCGTCGCCACGGACATCGCCTCGCGCGGACTGGACATCGCGGACGTGAGTCATGTGGTAAATTATGACGTGCCGCTGCATCCGGAGGATTACGTCCACCGCATCGGCCGCACCGGACGCGCCGAGTCGCGTGGCGACGCCTTCACCATCATGTGCGCCGAGGACCAGACCTACGTGGAACGCATCGAGCGTTTTATTGGGAAGAAGATCGAGCGCGTGAAGATGGAGAAGTTTCCCTACGAATACACCGCCCTCTTCGACGTGAACAAAAAAGGCTCGGCCCCCGTGGGCAGCGCGCGCGGTGTGCGGTTGAGCGGCGGTTATTTCTTCGGGCCGGCGAAACGGCGGCGGAGGTAATTCTTGCCGGGCGGCCGGTGGGAATTATTTGAGTGAGGCACAGTCCAAGCCGTGTTCCTGATTTCTGAAGTCCAAATTATTTCCGGGTTCTTCGGGAGACTCGGAAAATTTTCAGAATAGATTCCCGCGCGAACCGTCGGCATCTGTCGCCGCGCGGGAAAATTTCTCATGATCGCGCGCGGGCGACATGATAACTTTGACTCTCTGATGCGAAGATTGTGGCTGATTGGCTGTCTGCTAGGCGGCGTGCTCCTGCTGGGATGCGCGCTGCTCGTGCCCGCGCATTTTCGCGCGGTGGATGCGGCGGCGGTCGAGGGCGCGGGCCGCGCCCGGGCTGGCGCTACGCTGGCGGGTGAGGGTCTCACGTTCCTGAGCGTGGAAAAAGTCGGTCCGGCCAAAATGCTCTGGCGCGTGGCGCAGGCCGAGAACGCGCCCAAGGCCGACGTGCTCGCGCGCGGCGTGGCGACCTTCTCGCAGGAAAATCCCACGCTCGTCGCGCTCGGCGGCGCGACGCCCTTGCTGGAGAAAACGGATCTCGCCCCGTCCGCCAAGGAGCCGCAGCCCATCGTGGAAATTCTCGCCCGCCGCACCGCGCGCGAAAAAACCCTCGCGCTCCTCCAAACCTCCCGCCGTCCCGGGGTGCAGCAGATTCTCAAGAATCGTCAGCTCGCGAACACCGTGCATTTCCCCGCCGCGACCAGTTCTTCCGGCCAGGCATTTGACGCGGCGATTCTCACGGCAGGCCTGTTGTATCAAGGAGACTACTTCACGCCGAACTTCCGCGATGCGTTTGAAGGGCTGGCCATGCTCGCCAATCGCGGCCAAAGCTCCGACTCCCTCGAACTCGTCTATCTCGACCTGCTCTCGCTCGGCAAACGCCTCGACTGGGTGTCGCTCACCGAGCTCATCAAGCACGTCAATGACTTGAACACCCTGCGCGAACTGGCCGAAGCCATGCGCGCGAATGAAGGAGCCTCACCCAGCATTTACTCCGCCGCCGTTCTCTCCGGCAACGCTAGCGGCGTGGCGAAATATCTGACCAAGTTTTCCGAGACCGGCCTGAACGATCTCAACTTCGCGCTGCGCCACGGACGCGGTGCGGTGGAACTGCTCGTGCAGAACCAGCAGCGCATCTACTACGGCGGCGTGCGCGGAAAGATCGTGGGTTACAATCCCTTCGGCGCGTTCTTCTACGCGCTGGTGCCGGCGGCGGTGGCGTCCCACTTCGGCGCGTTGTTGATCAAATATGCGCTGCTCCTGCTCGCGGCCTTCTGCATCGCGCGGGCCATTGGCAGCTTCGCCCCGCTCGGAGACCGGCTCGGGATGCGGCTGGCGGGCGATTCAGTTTTCACGCTCGCGCTGGCGTTCGTCATCGCCGTGGCCATCGAGCCGTTTCTCGGTCTGCCCAGTCAGGCGCATCCTTTTCCTCTGCGGATTCAAATTCCTAACCTCGCCGCGGCGGCCGGAATTCAACTGCCCCCACTTAATGCTAATCTTATGAAGACAATGCCCCTCATCTCGCTGATCACGTTCTTCTCCGTTCAGGTCCTCATCTACGTCTGGTGTCTCTCTCGGCTGGCGCGCATCCGCCGCGACGCGGTGCCGCCGAGCATGAAGCTGCGCCTGCTCGAAAATGAAGATCTGCTCTTCGACGCCGGCCTCTACGTCGGCTTTGTCGGTTCGGTGCTGACGCTCATTCTCATGTCCATGGGCATCGGCCAAATCTCGATGATGGCCTACGCCTCGACCGCGTTCGGCATCATCTTCGTGTCCGTGCTGAAAATCTTTCACGTCCGGCCGCTGCGCCGGCAGTTGATTCTGGAAAGCGAAGTGCAGTCATGAATCGTACCATTCTCATCATCCTCTGCGACTTCCTGCTCGTCACGCTGGTAGCGTTCTCGAACTTCGACGCCGAGGAAGCGCCCAAGCCCGAGACGCGCGTCACGACTGCGCCCAAGGCCATCGGCGGCAGCGCCGACATGGTCGGCACGCTCAAGATCGCGCTCGAAGACGAAAAGCAGTCGCGCGACAAGCTCACGCAGGATCTGCGCGCGCAGGAACAGGCCGTCGCCGAGCGCGAGCAGCGCATCAAAAAATTCCAGACCGACCTGCGCAAGACCGAGGATCAGGCGAAGCAGATTGAGCAGGAACGCTCCGCGCTGGCCCAGCAGTTCGCCTCCGTGCAGACAAACTTGAAGGACGTGCAGGGCAGGCTCACCGCCGCGAGCACAGAGAACGTGATGTCGAAAGAAAAGCTCGCCGCGCTTGAAGCCGACTTGAAACGCCGTGAACAGGAATCCCTCGCCCTTCAGCAAAAACTTTCCGACACGGAGAAGGCCGCACAAACCACGCTGGCCGAGAAGCAGCAGTTGTCCGCGCGGTTGCAGGTTTCGGAAGCGGAAAAAAATCTGACCCGCGAACAAGTCGCCGACTTGCGCACCACCGTGGCCGCCGAACGTGAGGATAAAGCCAAGCTGCAAGCCACCGCCTCCACCCTCGCCACGAACGTCGCCTCGCTCGCGCAAAAGTCCGGCGAGCTGACGCAGGAGATTCGCGACCACCGCGCGCTCGCGCCGAATGCCATCTTCAGCCAATTCCTCAGCAACCGCATCACCGCGCGCTTCGAGGCGGTGCGCAGCGGTTTGTTTGGGCGCGATGTCGTCAAAGAAAAGTTGAGCCAGTGCATCATGTTCACTGAAGGCTCGCAGGTCTTTGTGCTGTTTCACATTGATGACACGCCGCTGATGATTTGGAACCCCGGCACGGACTGGAATAAGATCACCACCGTGCTGGAGCGCGGCCCGACGCGCTACGGCGGCGTGCGCCTGTCCTTCCTCGCGCAAGACCCGCGCGTGGTCGTCATCCCGGTCGGTGAGGCGCAGGCGAAGCAATACGGCGTAAAGATTTACAAGGCGGCGGCGGACCCGTTCAAATTTCAGGAGGCCGTGATCGTGGGCGCCACCGAAGGTTACTACGGTGAATGCAAATTCTCGATCGAAGCCGGCACGCCGCCGCAATACGTGAAGGTGGACCGCAATCTCCTCAAGGGCCTCTTTGGCAAATTCAACCCCTCGCGTGGCGACCTCGTCTTCACCAAGAGCGGCGAACTGCTCGGCATCATGGTCAACGGCGAATATTGCGCCGTGCTCAACCAGGTCACGCCCACCCGCACCATCCAGCTCGGCGACACCGTGGCCAGCCAGCAGACCGGCCAGATGCTTTCGCAGCTCTACGACCGCGTCTTCCAGATGCCGCTGAAGTTGCAGTAACTCGGGAACGAGTCGCGCCGGGCTTGCAATTTGTCCCCGCGCTTCCTTCCATTCGCGCCAATGCTTGCTGCGACCACGATCACTCCCTGGCACTGGGCCGGGTTCATCGTCTGCATTTTGATTTTTCTCGCCCTCGACCTGGGCGTGTTCCACCGCCGCGCCCATGTGGTGAAGTTCCGCGAGGCGCTGATGTGGACGTGCATCTGGTTCGCGTGTGCGATGATTTTCGCCTTCCTTGTCGCGCCAGCCATGGCGGACTCGTGGCAGAAGAAGGACACGGTGGACTTCATCACGGGCTACATCATCGAACTGTCGCTCTCGATGGACAACGTGTTTGTCATCGCGCTCATCTTCGCCTACTTCCGCGTGCCGATGGAGTTCCAGCATCGCGTGCTGTTCTGGGGCATCCTCGGTGCACTGGTTATGCGCGGCGTGATGATCGGCGTGGGTGTGGCCATTGTGCAGCAATTCGAGTGGGTGCTCTACATCCTCGGCGCGCTGCTCGTGGTCTCGGGCGTGAAAATGATTTTCGGCGGCGATGAGGAAGTGCATCCCGAGAAGAATTTCGTCCTCCGACTAGCGCAAAAATTTTATCCCGTCGCGCCGAATCTGGAGGGGCAAAAATTCTTTACTGTGTTGAACGGCAAACGAGCGTTCACCCCCCTCGCACTGGTGCTGATCTGCGTGGAGACGACGGATTTGATTTTCGCGATTGATTCCATCCCTGCCATCTTCGGCGTGACCAGCAACGGCTTCATCGTTTTCACCTCGAACGTCTTCGCCATTCTCGGGCTGCGCTCGCTCTACTTCGTGCTGGCCGGGGCCATTGATTTTTTCCGCCATCTCAAAACCGGGCTCGCCGTGGTGCTGGCCTTCATTGGCGTGAAGATGCTGATTGATCCGCATGGTCACGAGCCGAAGTGGTTCCAACTGAACATTCCGAACACCGTCTCGCTCGCCATCGTCGGCGGCATCATCCTCGTTTCGATTCTCCTCTCGGTCGTCGCGGGCCGGCGCTCGCACCGCAACGACCCGAAATGAAATGCCGCTGGTCCATCGCGCCCACGCAGCCGGCACTCGTGGAATTTCTGGTGCGCGAATTAAAAATCTCCCCGCTGCTCGCGCAGTGCCTGCTCAATCGCGGCCACAGCGAGCCGGAACCCATCGCGCGCTTTCTCGATCCAAAGTTGAAGAACCTTGCCGACCCGTTTCTGCTCCCGAACATGAGCGCCGCCGTCGAGCGCCTGTTCGCGGCGCACGCCGCGCGCGAGTCGCTGGTCATCTTTGGTGATTACGACGTGGACGGTGTCACCTCGACCACGCTGCTGCATGACGTGCTGACCGCGCTGGGCTGGAAAGTGCATTGCTACCTGCCGCACCGCATGGACGAAGGCTATGGTCTGAGCCAGTCCGGCGTGGAGAATTGTCTGGAGAAATTCCCCGTGAAACTGCTGCTCGCCGTGGACTGCGGCTCGACCGCGTGTGCGCAAATCGCCTGGCTTCGCGAACGCGGTGTGGACGTGCTCGTGCTCGACCACCACCAAGTTTCCGACCCGCGGCCCGCCGCGGTGGCGTTGGTCAATCCGCAGCTCTCGACTCTCAACTCCCAACCTTCTCGCTTCACCGAACTCTGCTCCGCTGGACTCGCTTTCAAACTCGCGCACGCGATCATCAAACACGGACGCGAGAACAATCTGCCCGGTGCGCAGGAATTCGATCTTCGCCCGCTCCTCGATCTCGTTGCGCTCGGGACCATCGCCGATCTTGTTCCACTGATCGGCGAGAACCGGATTCTCGTCTGTGCCGGATTGCCGCGCCTCACCACCACCACGCGGCCCGGACTCGTCGCGCTTAAAGAAGTCGCGGGTGTCGAAGGCGAGGTCGGCGGCTACGAAGTGGGCTTCCAACTCGCGCCGCGCCTGAATGCCGCTGGTCGCCTGGAGAACGCGGAGGAAGCCTTGCAACTCCTGCTCGCGCGCGATCTCGCCACGGCCCAACCCATCGCCGAGTCGCTCGACTCGCGCAACATCGAGCGCCAGACCATCGAGCGCAGCATCTCGGACGCGGCCATCGGCGCGATCCGGGCGCGCTTCGATCCGGCGCGGGACTTTGTGTTGGTCGAGGGACAATTGCTCTGGCACATCGGCGTCGTGGGCATTGTCGCGTCGCGCGTGTTGCAGGAATTTTATCGCCCCACGTTCATCATCGGCGGGGAAGGGGACGAGTGGCGCGGCTCGGGCCGCAGCATCGAGGGCTTCGATCTCGCGGCGGCGTTGCGCGAATGCGACGACCTGTTGATCCGCCACGGCGGTCACGCGATGGCGGCGGGGGTGACGATTCACCCGGACAAGCTCAACGCCTTTCGCGAACGCATGAACGCCATTGCCCGCCGCAGTTTGAAACCCGAACAACTTCAACCCGCGCTCCGTCTCGATGCCGAACTGACCTGCGCCGACCTGAGCGTGCAACGGATGGAAGAACTCGCGCGCCTGGAACAGACCGGCATGGGTAATCCGCGCGTGCAATTCTGCCTGCGCGGCGTGGGCCACGAACGCGCGCTGCAACGCATGGGCAAGGAGAAGCAGCACGCCAAGATGTGGATCACCGACGGCACGCGCACGCACGAGGCGGTGTTGTGGAACGCAAAAGAAGGTTCGCTGCCGGTCGGCAAGTTTGATCTCGCCTGCGTGCCGGAATTGAACCGCTACAATGGCAACACGCGCGTGCAGTTGAAGGTCTTGGACTGGCGCGCGGCGGAGTAGCGGAGCGCGGGCTTTCCAGCCCGCAGCGGCGTGCGACGGCGAATGGCGCAAGACAGATTCCCTATCTCTCCAAGCGAGAGGGCAGGGTGAGTGTGAGAACGTTCCTGGTGGTTCCGGACGTTCTCCCTCACCCCAGCCCTCTCCCGCTGGGAGTGGGGAAAACGCATTCAGCCTTGGGCGAACATGGAGCGCTCAGACCACGAACGCGCCACGCTCGCGCCGATGACTGGCTGACGTGGCTCCCTCTCCCAGCGGGAGAGGGCTGGGGTGAGGGAGGACAGCCGTGATTGTCCAGGAAGCCAGTTTCGTCGCGCAGCCCAAATCATTTCTTCTTCGCGCCCTTGGCGTCCTTCGCGTGAGATATTTTCCCGTCCTTGCGTCCGTCAACTTTCCACTTCCCACCCGCGCCTCCCGCTCCGCATCCTCGCGCGATGTCACAGCCGTTGTTACAAATTGATCTGCCGGGCGTTCCGAAAATCCGAAGCGGGAAGGTGCGCGAATTGTTCGATCTCGGCGACGCCTTCCTGATGGTCGCGACGGATCGCATCTCGGCCTTCGACTGCATCATGCCCAACGGCATCCCGCGCAAGGGCGAGGTGCTCACGCAAATTTCCCATTTCTGGTTCGACAAGTTCGCCACGCTCGTGCCGAACCACCTGCTCGCCAAACCCGGCGATCCGCTGCCGGACAAATTGCTCCCGTTCCACACGCTGCTCGAAGGTCGCAGCATGATCGTGAAGCGTGCCAAGCCGCTCGCCATCGAGTGCGTGGTGCGCGGCTACCTCGCCGGCTCGGGGTGGAAGGAGTATCAGCAGTCGCAGACCGTGTGCGGGATCAAACTGCCCGAAGGACTGACCGAGTCTTCGCAATTGCCCGAACCGATCTTCACGCCCGCGACCAAGGCCGAGACGGGGCACGACGAGAACATTTCTTTTGCGCGCGCGGTAGAAATCGTCGGCGCGGACGTGGCTGAACAGGCGCGCGAGTTCAGTCTGAAGATTTATCGCGCGGCCTGCGCGCACGCGCACGACCGGGGCATCATCATTGCGGACACCAAGTTCGAGTTCGGGATTTTTGACGGGCAACTCATCCTGATTGACGAGGTGCTGACGCCCGATTCTTCACGCTTCTGGCCGGCGGATACCTACGAAGCGGGCGGAGGCCAGCCCAGCTTCGACAAACAATTTCTGCGCGACTACCTCGAACGCATCCACTGGAACAAGCAGCCCCCCGCGCCGCCGTTGCCGGACTACGTGGTGCAGAAGACGCAGGAGAAATATCTGGAGGCGTACCTGCGGCTGACGGGGAAGCATCTGTGAGGCGGTTGAAAGTTGCTGGTTGAAGGTTGCAAGTTGTGGCAGCCGCCTTCGACCAACCAGCAACCTTCAACTCCGCCCTACGCCGGCGGATTCTTCAGGATGCGCTGGATGGCGAGGAGCAGTTCATCGAGCGGCAGCACCTTGCTCACGTAGCCGTCGGCGCCTTTCTGTTGCGCCTCTTGCAGCAGGTCTTCCACGAAGCCCATGCCAGTAAGCATGATCACGCGCAGGCCGGGCTGGGATTTCTTGAGCTGCTCCAGAAGTTTCAATCCGTCCTCGTCGGCGAGGCTGATGTCGAGCACCACGACATCCACAGGCGTCTCCTTCACGATACGCAGTGTGGTGGCGGAATCGCCCGCCGTGGCGGCTTCGTAACCGTGCCGCGAAAAGTACATGGAAAGCATCTCGCGGATTTGCGGCTCGTCATCAACGACCAGGATGCGCTGCTTCATGGCGTTTTGACTAAGCATTCCCCAAGGCAATTGCAAGCGTGGCGGCTGATGGGTGGCGAGAACCGCAGGTTAAAGAACCGCCTGCGGCGTGTCGATGATCTGACACGAACCGACGTCGGCATCAATGTCCGGCGCGAAAGAACCATGAGAGAAAACGGCAGAAACCACCGAGCTTATCGGAACAGCCAGTTGAATAAGTCAGGCGATTTGCCCCAGAACCGCTTCGGCGATCTGGAGCGCGCTGAATCGCTGGCGCGACTTGAACGGCTCTCCGACGTGCGTGCTTCCGTGGTCGCGCGGGGCCGGGTGCTCATCGCCAATCCAGGTTATCCCGACAAAAAAATTCTCCGGCGCGTGGCCTGGTTGCTCGCGGGGAAATTGCAGCCGTGATCGGAGCGCGGACCGCCGAGTCCGCGTGTAGAAGAATCTTTCCTCAGACTGAGGGGCGGTGGAATGGCCGTCTTGGAGCAAACCGCATTTCTCCCTCACCCCGGCCCTCTCCCGCTGGGAGAGGGAGCAGGGCACACAGCCTCACTGATACCGGGCGCATTCGTTGGTCGAACGCTGCATGACTTTCTCCCTCTCCCCGCGGGAGAGGGCTGGGGTGAGGGGAGGCAGGCCATAACTCTGGGCATTTGCTTTGGCCGTTGTTAACGATGAGTTACCAACACGCGGACTCGGCGGTCCGCGCTCCGCTCACGGATTCGCTGCGAGCCAGTAGCGAATTGCCGCCGCTTGCGGGCTGCGTGGTTCCAAATCCAAAAACTTCTTGTAGTGCGCGCGGGCCTTCATCGGTTCCAGCAGTTGTTGCGCGTAGAGATTTCCCAGCGCCAAATGAGCGCGCGCGTCATCCGGCTTGGCTTCGATGATTCTCTCCAGTTCGTTCGCCGCGTCCGTGGCGTGGCCCGCTTGCTTGAGTGTGAGCGCGAAACTGTAGCGCGCGGCCAGGGAATCAGGCTGCAAGGCGAGCGCAGTTTCCCAGCCTGCCAGAGCGCGCGCGTTCTCGCCGGACTGAAACGCGAGCAGCGCGGAGTTGTATTGCGCCTCGAAGTAACTGGCGTCCGCAGCCAGTGCGGTGATGAAGGCACTGCGGGCTTCCGTGGTGCGCCCGACGCGCTGCGCGGTCAGCGCCTGCTGCAACGCGCGATCCGCCGTCGCGCGATCTCCAGCGGCGGGCGGCGTGGGTGTGAGATAGCGGTAGCGGGGGAACGCGGGCCTCTCCTCCGGCGCGCGCATGGCGAGGTCCAGCGTGCTGGGCGCGGAGTCGGGATTCAAAATGATGGTGCGCGAAACGTCGTCAGTCTGCGCGGGCTTCGGCTTGCCGCCGCTGAAGGGATTGAGCTTGGAGAAGAACCCACGCTTCTTCTCCGGCGTCGCGGGCGCGGGCTTGGTTTCGGGAGCGATGTAGGCCGGCGGTGTTTCCGCAATGGGTTCAGGCTTTCGCGTGACGGTGGGTGCGGGCGTCTTCCTGACGACAGGCGGTTCGACGACGGCGAGTTTAGGAGGTGCGGTTTCTTTCACGGCCACGATGGTCACGGGCGCGGGCGGCGCGGCGGGCTTGTTAGTCACGGCAACGACAGGATTGGTTTTCGGAATGGTGACGGGCGGATTCGTTTTGACCACGACCACCGGGCCGGCGGGTGGGTTGGTCTTCACCACAGCGACCGGCGGTGGACTGGTCTTCGGTGCTTCCACAACTTTGACTGGCGACGGAGTGGGCGCGGGGGCGAGTTCAGATTCCAACTGCTGCACGATCAACTTTACCGCTTCCGTGCGGCCACCGCTGCCTTGGGCGGCGAGGTAATCGCGGTAGCGTTGCAACGCGGTCGGCTTCGTCGCAGAACTTTGATGCGCGAGCACGGCGGAGTTGAGCAGGGCAGGGGGATGCTTCGCGTCCGACTGGAGCGCGGCGGTGAAATACTGCGCCGCATCGCGCTGGCCGCGCAGCACGCGCGCGACGCCCAGACCGTTCAAGGCCTCGGCATTTTTTGCGTCCCAGCGCAGCGCGGTGACGAAGGATTTTTCCGCATCGGCAAATTGCCGCAGTCGCAACTGCGCCGAGCCGAGCCGCGCGAAGCCCGCCGGGCTGTTCGTGATGAGCGTGTAGCTGCGCAAGGCGTCCACCGCGCTCGCCGCCGAGTTCTGTTCGAGCAGCAGGCAACCGAGGTTGAAGTGCGCGACGACCACGAGGTTGCTGTGGTCGCGGAGCAACGCCTGGCGGTAGGCCTGAAGCGCGGGCTGCGGCTGCCCGGCGCGATGGTAGGCGAGGCCGAGGAGGTTCCACGCGCGCGGTTCGCCGGGCAAAAGATCTGTGGCGAGTTTGAGTTCATCAATCGCTTCGGAAGGTTTTCCGGCGCGCAATAACTTGTCGCCTTCGAGCAACGCGCGCGGTCCCGGCGGCGTGCAACCGGCCATTCCCAGCAGCATCGCGAGCGCGAGGATGAATAAGGGTTTTTGCGGGGAATTTTTGATCGCCACCATTTCGGCCCGTGGTAGCATTCGCTGGTTGAACGTGTCAAGGAACGCACTTTTCCCCATCGCAAACCTGAGTTGGGCGCTATTGTTGGCCTGCATTTTTCCGATGCTAGCCCGCGCAGAAACGCCTTTGCCCGGCCAGCCCGCGACAGCATTTCCGCGCGTGGTGGTGGTCGAGGACGCGCGCGCCACGGAAGCCTTCAAGCCGCAGCCTGAGATCGTCCGCGCGCTGGTGCAGCGGGGCATCACGAATTTTACCAAGCGCGCCGACCTTGTCGCCGCGTGGCGTTCGCTGGTGAGCACTCAAGACGTAGTGGGCATCAAAGTTTATTCCACACCGGGGCCGCAGATCGGCACGAGGCTGTCCGTTGTGGCGGGCGTGGTGGAAGGCTTGCTCGCGGCGGGTGTTCCGGCGCAGCGCATCATCATTTGGGACCGGCAGCTTTCGGATTTGCGCGCGGCGGGTTTCGTGGAACTGGCGCGCGAGCACGGCGTGCGTGTCGCGGGCGCGCTCGACACGGGCTGGGAGGAAACGCAGTTCTACGAATTCCCGTTGCTCGGTCAGTTGTCCTTCGGGGATTTGGAATTTCAGAAGAAGGAAGATGGCGTGGGGCGCAAGTCGTTCGTTACAAAATTGCTGACCACGAACATCACGAAGGTCATCAGCATCGCGCCGCTGTTGAATCACAACTCCATCGGCGTGTGCGGGCACCTCTACAGCCTCGCGCTCGGCAGCGTGGACAACACCATGCGCTTCGAGGGCGACCCGGCGAAACTCGCGCAGGCCGTGCCGGAAATCATCGCGCTCCCCGCCATCGGCGAGCGCGTGGTGCTGAACATCACCGACGCGCTCATCTGCCAGTATCAAGGCGAGCAGTCGCTGCGGCTGCACAATTCAGTGGCGCTCAATCAACTCCGCTTCAGCACCGACCCTGTCGCGCTCGACGTGTTGTCGGTCCAGGAAATCAACAGCCAGCGCGTGCGCGCCGCCGAGGCGATGGCCTCGCGCACGAACCGTCTCGACCTTTACCGCAACGCCGCGCTGCTCGAACTTGGCTCCGCCGACGTGAACAAAATCGAATTGCGCGAAGTGAAAGCCGGGGAGTAGTAATTTCCCCGGCCTGCTCCGCAGTAAAGGCCTCTCTTGTGGCGCAAGTCACGGATGTCCTAAAAAGGGCGGCGACGGTGACGGAACGATTATGAAACGCTGGCTGGATGCAATGAAGCGGTGGAACAACTCACCCACCCACCCCACCGTGGTCTCCACCGGCCCGCGCCGCCTGCTCAAGTTTGGCCTCCTCATCGCACTCTCCGTCGGCAGTTATTTCTTTTTCAGCCGCGTGATCGTGACGGCCGTGGAAGTGAAGGGCGTGAGCATGGCGCCCACGCTCCGCGCCGGCGACCGTTGCATCCTGAACCGCTTCGCCTACCTCACGCGCGAACCGGCGCGCGGCGAAATGGTCGTGCTGAAAGACCCCGAGACCGGCGACCTCATCGTGAAACGCATCGTCGGGCTGCCGTGCGAGACGGTCATCATGCGCAACGACGCCGCCTACGTGAATGGCCGGAGAATTTTTGAACCCTACGCCTCCCGCTTTGTGCGCAATGATCAGTCGCCGTTGAGCAAAGCGACCGTCTGTCCGAAGGGCCACTACTTCGTCCTCGGCGATAATCGCAACCGCAGCGTGGACAGCCGCGCCTTCGGTCCCGTCCCGCGCGGAGCCATCCTGGGCGTGCTTTCGATGTAAGGGAGTGGGACCGGCACCCTCGCCGGTCATTCGTCCGACAGGCGCCCCCGCCTGTCGAACTCCGAGCGGGGCACCCGCGCCGCGTGAGATTTGAAAGTTGGAGTTGACCCGCCCGCACTTTGAAACGATAAAAACGCGCCGTTGAGAAAAGCAGTCCCCAAAAACGGCAACGGCAGGAGAGATGGCTGAGTGGTCGAAAGCGACGGTTTGCTAAATCGTTGTACGGTTAACTCCGTACCGAGGGTTCGAATCCCTCTCTCTCCGCCAATTTTTCACCCAGCGCGCGCCGCCTGACATCAATACCACGAATATTCAGCGGCGCAAAAACACCCGCACTCCAAGTGCTGACGCGCAGCATCAAGCGCCTTGTGACTCGCGGAGCGTTTGGAGTGCGGTCGCTTTAGCGCTGCTTTCCCCCCGACTCCCGAGCCACTAAACGAGTTACGTCGGAAATCCTCGCGCGAAATTCCAATTCCATCACCCGCCGTTTTGCGGATGATGCGGCCAGTCAATCGAACCAAATTAACAACGGAGAATTTTATGGGCCTGATGGATTACTTGAAGACGCAACTGCTGGACATCATCCAGTGGGAGGACGACTCACGCGACACGCTCTCGTGGCGCTTCCCGGACGAGGACAAGGAAATCAAACGCGGCGCGCAGTTGATCGTGCGCGAATCGC
>JAYVQC010000131.1:0-6719 GCA_043757045.1 Akkermansia sp.
CCGCGACACCTGGGGGCGCGGCGCGGATTCCTTCATCGCCATGATTTACGAACGCCTCATCCTCATGCGCGACTTGATGCACAGCGAGGGGAGCATCTACGTCCACATGGGCTGGGCAGTGTCGCACTTCGTTCGCGCTGTCCTTGATGAGGTCTTTGGGAAAGACCGAGTCCTCAACCAAATCATTTGGAAAAGGCAAACTGCGCACAGCGACAGCGGGCAAGGTTCAGAACATCTCGGTCGCCTGCATGACGTGATTTTTCTCTACACAAAAGGAGAACGCTATCCGTGGAATCTTCAATATGCGCCTTACAGCGCCGACTACCTCCAGACGCACTACAAAAAGTCCGATCCTGAAACCGGAAGGCGTTACGAGCTTGATAACATCATTGGTCCGGGCGGCGCATCGAAAGGGAATCCAAGCTACGAGTTCCTTGGCGTGACACGTTTCTGGCGTTACTCGCGAGCGACAATGCAACGGCTCTATGATGAGGGACGAATCGTTCAACCCAGCGGGGGCGCAGTGCCGCGTTACAAACGCTATCTTGATGAGATGCCCGGCGTTCCTATCCAGGATATTTGGGACGACCTAAACGCAATCAATTCCCAAGCGACGCAAGCCACTGGTTACAACACCCAGAAGCCTGAAGCTTTGTTGGAACGAGTTATTAAATCCAGCAGCAACGAAGGCGATTTGGTGGCGGACTTTTTCTGCGGGAGCGGCACGACGGCGGCCGTGGCCGAAAAGCTCGGGCGCAAATGGATCGTCACCGACCTCGGCAAGTTCGGCATCCACACCACCCGCAAGCGGCTCATCGGTGTGCAGCGTGAGCAAAAGGCCGCTGGCAAACCGTTTCGCGCCTTTGAAGTCCTGAACCTCGGCCGTTACGAGCGCCAAGCGTATCTAAACGTCGGCTCGCGCCTCTCCGCCAAGAAGAAAGCCGAGGCGCTGGCGAAGAAGGAGCAGGAGTTCCGCGATTTGATTTTGAAAGCCTACCGCGCCGAGCCGTTGCCGGACGCCTCGTTCTTCCACGGCAAGAGCGGCGGGCGGCTCGTGGTCGTCGGCCCGATCAACCTTCCCGTCGGGCGGTTGTTCGTCGAGGAAGTCATTACCGAATGTCGCAAGCGCGGCGCGACGCGCGCGGACGTGCTGGCGTTCGAGTTTGAAATGGGACTGTTCCCCGCCGTGCTGGAAGAAGCGAAACAGAAGGGAATCGACCTCGCGCCCAAAACCATTCCGCCGGAAGTCTTCGACCGCCGCGCCGTGGAAAAAGGCCAGGTTCGTTTTCACGACGTGGCTTACATCGAAGTCACGCCGCGTTTCGACAAAAAGAACAAGATGGCGCTGGCCGTGGAGTTGACGGATTTCTCCGTCTATTACTCGCAAGGCATCGCCGAATTCATCGCCGCCGAGTTGAAGGAAGGCAAAAGCGAAGTCCTGTGCGATCAGGGCAAGCTCATCAAGGTGAGCAAAAACAAAGAAGGCGTCATCACCCGCGACGTGCTCACGAAGCAATGGACGGATTGGGTGGATTATTGGGCCGTGGATTTCGACTACGAGAGCCGCAAGGAAATCATCAAGGTCGCCAAGAATCTCGGCGTGGAAGGCGCACTGCCCGGCACGGCCAGCGTCGGCGAGTTCATCGACTTCGAGGAACGCTGGACCGGCGCCTACATCTTCGAGAACGAATGGCAGAGCTTCCGCACGCGCCAGGACCGCGACCTGGAACTGAGCAGCGCCCAGCACACCTACACCAAGCCCGGCCGCTACGTCATCGCCGTAAAGGTGATCGACATCTTCGGCAACGACACGATGACGCTGGTGCCGGTGACGGTGGGGTAGGCAGCCAAACTACCAACGCCAAATGAAAGCCAAAGAATTCGCACCGCAGAACCTAGGCCCCAAGGAAGATTGGGCTGGCAACAATATCGCCATCGAATGTCCCGTGTGCGGGAAGGTTTTCATCGTCAGCAAACTGATTCACGGCGGGGAGCGGCAATGCCCGGAATGCGGCAAGAGTCGCGGTATGGTGACAGGCGGCAAGGAGAGCGGCGGCAAGGCTTCGATTCTCTGGGAAGACACACCGCTCTTCGTGGTGGGGCGAAAGTATTCCCGCAAGGAAATCAAAGCTGTTCTTGGCGGCAGCGATATTGAGTTTCTTCCCACCAAAGTTGGTCGCGTGGTCTGCGGCTGTTTCACCCTGAAGCACAACCCGGAAGCCCCGGACATCGTCATCCCCGGCAACGGCCCGGTCATCCGGCGCGTGACCAAACTATTCTGCGACCAGGATTGGCCGGTCCCGATCTTCATCAGGCGCCGCGCGAACGAATGGGAACACGTCGGCCACTACAAGGTGGAGCGTTTCTCAACCGACCCAGCGGCCATCGCCGCGCATCACCAAGGCTCCATCACGCCGTTGAACGAAGTCACGCGGGTGCTGATGTTGAAGCGAGCTAAGGGATGAAAGCCACGGCTAATTGGCCAGCAATGACCTGTAAAAGGTTTGGTCGCGGCCCGTTACCGAGGATCAGCAAAAATTGAGGTTGGACCTTGCAATTCTCATTTTGCAGGATAGCCTCTTTAAGCACTGAAAAACACAATCCCCAACCGCAGCAGCCATGACCAAGTTTGACCGACAGATCGGCGAACGGATTCGCCTGGCACGCGACGAAAAAAAAGTCACGCAGGAGGCGTTCGCCAAAGCACTCGGCTGGAACAACCATCAGATCGTTTCAGCCGCCGAGACGGGCCAGCGCCAAGTGCAGCCCGATGAATTGACGCGCATCTGCCAGGTGTTGGACCGCCCCATCTCGTTTTTCACCGACCCGTACGTGGTGACTGAGACGCACGCGTTTTCGTATCGGGCCAAGAGCAACACGAAAGACATCGCCGCCTTCGAGACGAAAGCGCACAACCTCATTTCCGCGAACCGCCGCTTTCGTGAGCTGCTGGATGAAACAGCCGCGCCCATTGGGTCGCAGTTGCGCGGCTTGAGCAAGCAATCCACCGTTACGCAAGCAACCGCGCTCGGTGAGCGCGTCTCCAAGGCGATGTTGCTGGGCGATGTACCCGCGCTCACCTTGCGAGAGAAGATTGAATCAAGCTGGAAGGTGATGGTTCTTTACGTGGACGCACCGCAAAGCATTTCGGGCGCGGCGTGCCATCTGCCGGATGGTGACTTCATTCTGATCAATCGGAACGAGGCGTCTTTTCGTCGCAACTTCGATCTGGGCCACGAGTTTTTCCACATCCTGACGTGGCAGGAAATGCCCCCAGAGAAGTTCGACACGGAAAACGACGGGGGTGTGAGATCAAAAGTTGAAAAGCTGGCGGACGCGTTCACGGCGGGATTGTTGATGCCCACCGAAGCGCTCGCCAAGCGTTGGGCCTGTCGCCCGAGCGAGCAGGACATTCACGACGCCATTCTGGCCACGGCGAAAGAATTTCACGTTTCAGGAATGGCGATGTTCTGGCGGCTCGTCAACACGTCCTTGATTACCAAGGCGGAGCAAGAACGAGTGGACCGGGATAAACTGATCCGACCGGCGGACACTGACCCGGCAGGACGACCGAACATTTACAACGCTGATTTTGTGAAGCGACTGCACACGGTGTTGCAGCGGGGATTTCTCACGGCTCGCAAGGCATCCGAACTCCTGGATTGTGACCTCGACGACCTGCGCGGAATCTGCGCGGCCTACGGCCATGAGCCACCGTTCGCGCTGTAAACTAAATCCAAATGCCACCGCGGGACGCCAGAGTATTCATTGATACGAACGCCATCCAAGCCGCTCACCGTTCCGCGTGTTGGAACGCCCTCTGTAAATTCTACAAGCTCGAAACGGCGGCTTTCTGCCTGGAAGAAGTCGTGCGACCCAACCGCAAGGGCAAGAAGTTGGTTGACCGCAGCATCGAAGACTTGAAGAAAGAAGTCGTCGCGCATGACGTGAGCG
The DNA here is from genome assembly GCA_043757045.1 of Akkermansia sp. GTDB lineage: Bacteria > Verrucomicrobiota > Verrucomicrobiia > Limisphaerales > SIBH01 > JANNGC01. Next base: position 3,955 of record JAYVQC010000131.1, read on the forward strand.
ATGAACACCGGGCGGTTCTGCTCTATGCGTTGCAAGGTCGCGTGGACCTCGACGACGGCGAGCGCGATTTGCTTTCCATCGCCATGTCCTTCAAGACTGATGTCTGGTGGCTGTGCGGACCGGACAAAGCAACGCTGCGGGCCATGCATTTGCTCGGCATCATGGATCGAATGTGTGCCTTGCAAGTCTTGGCCAACAACGCGGGCGCCAAAGCCAACCAACTCGAAGAGCAATACACGGAGAAGTGGTTATCGACGAAGCGGACAGTTCTGCTTCTCGGCGGGCAACTGATTTAGCTACCGTCGCCGCCAAATGGCCCATCAGCCCGCACTCAAGTCGCTGGATGATTTGCTCGCGCAGGCTCAGCACTACGCGGGCTTTGCCATGCGCAAAATCGGGAACGTGCCGCCGACGATGATGGGGTTGAGTCCGCGCGGCCCGCTTTTCTTCGTGCCGTCAGCCATGACGGACGACCGGGCCAAAGACAATTTCGCCAACACAGCGCGGCTGATTTGCGTCGCGCATGATGCGACTGCCGCCGTGATGATTCTGGAAGCGTGGATGAATTGCGCGCCGCCCGGCGGAACGCTCGACCTGAACGAGCGCCCATCGGAAGCAATTGGCCGCCAAGAAATTGTCGTGCTCACCGGAGAAACGCGTTCCGGCTGCAAACAGAAAATTCTGCCCATCATTCGCACCGGAGTCGGCGGCTTTTTCGGATTCGGAGAGTACGACGGCCTGGCTCCCGACAGTTTTGAAGGCCGCTTTGCCGGGATTCTCCCGCCGAAACGACCAACGAAGGAAATGCGGAACCAAGCCCGCATGTTGCTCGCCGCCATCGGCATCACCGACGCCGCGCTGCGAAACGACCCGACGAAGAATTGAGATTCCAATTGGCGTCAGACATTTTCACGGTTCCTCCACGTATTGCGCCGTCACGTCCGTATCACAGCCGCCGAGACGCCCGAGCTTCTCACGTTTCCACCCGATACTCCGCGATGACGTCGGTTTCGGCGGTGCCGAAGCATTCGAGCTTGAGGAGGGCGAGTTTGTTGGCGGCGAGGTTGGCGGGCGCGGTGCCGGCTACCCAACGCCAGCCCGCCGGGAAGCTCAGCGTGCGGGTGCTGCCGTCGGCCTTGAGGCGGAGCAGGAGCGACTTGCCGTAATCCATGTTGGTCGCGGTCAGGCTGAGGTTGCCGGAGAGGTCGAGGCGTTTGTGGGCCACGCCGTTGAAGTCGAGGTTCACGGACGCGGCGTAAATCGCCGACTCATGCTGCATTTGGATGCGACGCGGATAAATGCCCGCTTGGGCGTTGATGAGCGCGGCAAAAAAGGCCTCGTGAACGACCATCAAGCCGAAACTGTCCGAGTCGCCGCCGGAGATTTGCAGCGTGCTGGTCACGGTCTGGAGAGCTAAGGGATTGCCGGGATCAAGTTTCACGAAGCCGTCCACGGGCTTGCCGCCGGCGGTCACGCCGTCGTGAACGACCAGAACTTTCTTGGTGGAGTCGAACGTCACTTCACCGTCTGCGCCGGTGAAGGTGACGTGTTGCGCAGTCGTGCCGCGCCGGAGGCGAACTTGTTTGGGCATTGGGTTGGTTCCTGGTTGAGGGTTGAGGGTTGAGGGTCAGGCCAGCGTCAGGCGGTCGTCGAAGGTCGTGGCCGTGGTGAGATCGCCAACATCTTCGGCGACGGTTTGCGTGGTGAGGTCGCCCCAATCTTCATCGAGGGAGCGCAGGGCTTGGAGCGTGTAGAACTCGCCGCTGGGGTCGAGGCGTGCGCCGGTGATGTTGCGGCGCAATCCACTCGCGCTCTCGACGAGGTAATCACCTTTGTCGGGCGCGGCAATCGCGGCCAGTTCGGGGGCGCGAATCAGCAACCGCTCCGTGCCCGGATCCACAGGCGCGAGGCCGAGGTAGCCAGCGGAGAGGACATGCGCGCCGATGAATTTGCACGCGGCCGTCACTTCGGCAGAAACGATTTGCCCAGTCGCCGCGTTGAACGCGGGCGGGCGGTAAAACACGCCATCACGGACGACGGGCGCACCCAGGCGAAAGACCGCGGCCAAGCCGCGGCGCGTCAGCGATGGAAGGTTCAAGGCCATCAGGCGCGGGTGAGCCGGACGACGCCGGACGTTTGGCCGGCGAAGTCGCCGAGTTTCGCGAGCAGGGCTTGCGCGACGCGCGGGATGATGGGCGCGCGATCTTTCTTGTCGAACGTCATGCTCAACGTGCCGGTCAGGGTCAGTTGCGCGAGACCTTCGCCATCGGGATCCGCCGTGCGGTTGGCTTTGATCAACTCGCGCGCGGTTTCAATGGTCGCATCCATCAGCCGCCGGGGAATGGCGTCGCTGGCGAAGTATTCCTCGCGTGGCGAGAGGCCGACGAAGCCGGGAGCGCGGAGCGCATCGTCGTCACGCGCCAACTCGCGCGGCCATGACAAGGCTTGCGCGTCGTGCGCCTTGAAGCCGCGAAACTGGTAGTAGGCATCCATCAGCCGCGTCGCCATGACCAGCGCCGCCGCTTTCGTGGCGCTGTTCGCGCCCGTCCAATCCGTCGCGTAGAGATGGCCGTCATGGTAGGCGTCGCCATCGGCGACATTCGCGTAGGCGTTGGCGTCCACTTTGCCGGTGCCGTCTTCTTTGATGAGTGTCAGTGCCATATCAGGAGAGCGCGTATTTCGCGGCGAGGTAGGCCCACACGTTGGCGCGGTGGGTGGCGCTGAGGGCCGAGTCGTAGGCGATGACTTCGGCGAGGTCGCCGTCG
>JAYVQC010000132.1:0-6668 GCA_043757045.1 Akkermansia sp.
GGCGATTTGGTGGACGGCTACCGGCGGCGCAGCGCCATTACGGATGCCATCCTCGCCGCTTTCCGCGCGGCGTATGAACCTCCCATTCCGGGGAGCGCACGCGGCCCGCGTGCCGATTCCGGTGGCCCGCCGGAATCCTCGTCCAACAAACTGAAAATGGATGAACGAGCGTCAGGCGGGCCGCCTGACGCAGCACGCGGGCCGCGCGCGCTCCCCAAACCAATCACCAAGGAGGACATCTTTTACTACGTCTATGGCGTGCTGCATTCGCCGGAATATCGCACGCGCTTCGCCAGCGACTTGAAGAAGATGCTGCCGCGCCTGCCCTTCACGCGGGAGACGGCGGATTTCTGGCGATTCAGTCAGTCCGGGCTCGACCTCGCCCAGTGGCATCTGAATTACGAAACCGTCGAGCCGTGGCCCGTGCAGGAATTCGCCAGCGAACTGCTTTTCAGTAGCGGCCAGGCATCCCTGCCTGCCGTAGAGGACGTCTTCCAGCCGCCCGGAAAAAACCGAGATTCCGCAGCAGCGTCGGATGAATCCACATCTCCCACTACCACCGCGCCCAATCCACCGGGCTGGAAGCCCGGTTCTACATCAGCCAAGATGGCTGACGCTACGGCCAATCCGGCGAAGGATTTCCTCGTGCAGAAGATGACCTTTGGCCGGAAGGACCGGCAGGTGGACAAGACGACCATTCATTACAACGCGCAGATCACGCTCACCGGCATCCCGCTCGAAGCCTACGATTACGTGGTGAACGGCAAGCCCGCTCTCGAATGGATCATGGAGCGCTACCAGGTGAGCGTGGACAAAGACAGCGGCATCCGCAACGACCCGAACGATTGGGCGCGCGAGCACGGCCAGCCCCGCTACATCCTCGACCTCCTCAAGCGCGTGGTGCGCGTGAGCCTGGAGACGATGAAGATTGTGAACGCGCTGCCGGGGCTGAATGAGCGGAAGTGAGCGAGTGCCACGGAGAGGGAGAAGTTTCTTTGTGCTCTCTACGTTCTTTGCGGCCAATGCTTCCGCGTGGTTCGCGGTTCCCAAAGCCGTGACCATCCGTGTGCGTCCGTGGTTGAAAAAAGATGGCCGCGCCTTTACAGGCGCAGCTACAGGCTCACGCCAGAATCCCTTTCACCACTTCGCCGTGGATGTCGGTGAGGCGGAAGTCGCGGCCCTGGAAACGGTAGGTGAGTTGCTCGTGATTGATGCCGAGGCAGTGCATCACGGTCGCGTTCAGGTCGTGGATGTGAACGGGGTTCTCGGTGATGTTGTAGCAGAAGTCGTCGGTCTCGCCGTAGCTGAGGCCGGGCTTGATCCCGCCGCCGGCCATCCAGACGGCGTAATTGCGCCCGTGATGATCGCGTCCGTAATTCTCCTTCTCAATCTTGCCCTGCGAATAAACGGTGCGACCGAATTCGCCGCCCCAGATGACGAGCGTGTCGTCGAGCAGGCCGCGTTGCTTCAAGTCCTTCACGAGCGCGGCGCTGGGCTGGTCGGTGTCCTTGCATTGCTCGCGCATGCGCTTGGGCAGGTTGCTGTGCTGGTCCCAGCCGCGATGATAAAGCTGCGTGAAAGTGACGCCACGCTCGGCCATGCGGCGCGCGAGCAGACAGTTGTAGGCGAAGGTGCCGGGCTTCTTCACGTCGGGTCCATACATCTCCAGCGTCGCTTCGCTCTCCTTGGACATGTCCGTCAAGTCCGGGACGGAAGTCTGCATGCGATACGCCATTTCGTATTGGGCAATGCGCGTGTTGATCTCCGGATCGCCGAACGCCTGAAACTGTTTCGCGTTCAACTTCGCCGTGGCGTCGAGCATCCGGCGGCGCGCGGTCGCGTCAATGCCGGCGGGATTCGAGAGATACAAAACCGGATCGCCCGTGCCGCGGAACTGCACGCCCTGATATTCGCTCGGCAAAAATCCTGAACCCCACAGGCGCGTGTAGAGCGGCTGGTCGCTCTCCTTGCCGTTGGAAATCATGACCACGAAGCCGGGCAGATTCTCGTTCATCGAGCCGAGTCCGTAGCTCAACCACGCGCCCGTGCAGGGCCGGCCCGGCTGCTGAAACCCGGTCTGGATGAAGGTGATGGCCGGGTCGTGATTGATGGCCTCGGTGTTGACGGTCTTGATGACCGCGATGTCGTCGGCAATGCCCGCGATATGGGGAATCGCTTCGCTGAACCAGGTCCCCGCCTTCCCGTGCTGGGAGAATTTCATGATCGACTTCACGCACGGGAAATTCTTCTGCCCGCTGGTCATGCCGGTGATGCGCTGGCCCATGCGGATGGATTCGGGCAACTCGGTGTTGTGCAACTTCTCCAGCGCGGGCTTGTGGTCGAACAGATCGATTTGCGACGGGCCGCCCGCCATGAAGAGCTGGATCACGCGCTTGGCCTTGGGCGGAAAGTGCGGGATGCCCGTCAGACCGCCGTAGCGTTTCTGCTCGCCCACCATCGCGCCGAACAGGTTCGGATTCAGCAGCGACGCGAGCGCCGCGGTGCCGATGCCCGTGGCCATGCGACCGAAGAAGTGACGGCGATTGACGAGCAGTTGGTTTTCGCGAATGGGGTTCATGAGGAAATAGGTTGGTATCTGTTCGGGAATCCTGAAGGGATTCCATCCATCAGCCCAGGGTTGCGAGCCTGCGAGCTACCCTGGGTCCGGCGGAAAAATGATGGGCAACCCTGAAGGGGTTGAATCAAGACACGAAGAAGTTCCGGCCAAATATCAGAGCCGAGATTCAACCCTTTCAGGGTTGATACCATTTGTCTGGCGCAACCCAGGGTAGCTCGTGACTCGCAACCCTGGGCTGGATGATTCAATCCTTTCAGGATTGCGGCATCGGCAACGTTCCAGCGTGTTGAATTCTGGCTCATCTCAGTTCTTCGTGATCGTCTCGTCGAGGTTCAGGATCGTGTTCGCCACCATCGTCCACGCGGCGAGTTCGGCACGGTCGTAATTGGGATTGGCCCGGAAGGAGCCAATGGCGAGCAGCTTCTCCGCCTCGTCCTTCTTCTGCTGGTATTCGGCCAACTGCTGCTTGAACAGGTCGAGCAGCACCTTGGATTCGTAATTGGAAAGGTTCCGGCTGGTCGCGAGACGGAAGCCGTGGGCGAGGCGCGATTCCGTGTCCTTGCCGCCTTCATTCATCATGCGCTGCGCCAGCGCGCGCGAGGCCTCGAGGATTTGCGGGTCGTTCATCAGTGCGAGCGCCTGGAGCGGCGTGTTCGTGCGCGGGCGGCGGACGACGCAATACTCGCGCGTTGGCGCGTCGAAGATCATCATGTTGGGCGGCGGACTCTGGCGTTTCCAATAGGTGTACATGCTGCGGCGATACTGGGAGTCGCCGGTGTCGGGCACGTACTTCTGCGAGTTGTTGAACGAGACCGCTTCCCACAAACCACCGGGCTGATACGGCTTCACGCTTTTGCCGCCCGCCCGTTCCACCAGCAGGCCGCCGATGTAGAGTGCGGTATCGCGGACGGACTCGGCATCCACGCGGAAGCGCGGACCACGCGCCAGCAGGCGGTTCTCCGGATCACGCGTAAGCATTTGCGGCGTCACCTTCGAGGACTGGCGATACGTGGCGGAGGTCACGATGAGGCGGTGAAGTTTCTTCACGTTCCAGTTGGATCGGAATTCTGTCGCCAGCCAGTCGAGCAGTTCGGGATGCGAAGGATTGTCGCTCTGCACGCCGAAGTCTTCCGTCGTCTTCACGATGCCGGTGCCGAAGTATTGCTGCCAGAAACGATTGACCGTCACGCGTGCGGTGAGCGGATGCTCGGGGAGCAGGAGCCAGCGCGCAAAGCCGAGGCGGTTCGTGGGTTGTCCCGCAGGCCACGGCGGCAGCACAGCGGGCACGCCCGGCCCGACCTTGTCACCCTTCTTGTCGTACTCGCCGCGAATGAGCATGAACGTGTCGCGCGGTTTCTCCATCTCCTTCGCGACCATCGTCGTGGGAATGGACTTGTCGATCCCGGCGTTTTCCTCCGTCCACTTCTCCACGCTCTCGAACATCTCCTTGAACTCCGGCGAATGCAGGCGGCGATAGATGCTCTTGATCTTGGCCTGTTGCGGCGCGGTGAAGTTTTTCGTCGCGGCGAACAGCGCGGCCACGTCCGCCGGGAGCGCGTGTTCGTCATCAATGTTGTCTTTGAAAGTGAAATAGGCCGCGCCCTGCGTGGTCACGACTTTGAAGAGCAGCTTGTTCTCACCCTTCTTCAAGTTCACCGCGATCTTCACCGGGCCTTCACCAACTTTTTCTTTCACGCTGCGCTCGGCCACGAGTTTTCCGTTCACCCAGAGCTTGAAGAGATCGTCGGCGCGCGCGCTGAACTCGACCTGGCGCGGCGCGGGCAGCGTCATGATGCGGTGGAGATAAAGCGCGCCGTGCAGCCCGTGCAAATCCTGCACGAGCAGGTTGGCCTGGCCGTCGGCGAAATCTGGCTTCGCGCTCCACTTAATTTCATCGCGCACGCCGGCGTAAGTTTTCTTCAAGTCCACGGCGGTCTCGGGCGGAAAGACATTCGTGAAACCCTGCGCGGTGCTCTCGGTTTTGAAGGGCCCGAGAACCTGCCACGGATCGGCCTTGGCCGGCGAGAGCAGTTGCACCAATCCATCGTTCTGCGCCGCGCTCAGGCGGAAGTGGCCGATGGCGCGCTTGCTCGTCGAGGCTTCAAACTTCAGCGCGGCCTTGAGCGTGGCGTCGGGCTTGATGGCCAGCGGCTCGGCGGGAAGGAACAGGACGGCGTGCGCGTCTGTGAGTCCGTTCGTGTCCGACTGCCAGCCGGTTTCGGGTTTCGCGTCGATGGCCAGCGCGGCCTCGTTGCCCGCGCGCGCCGAATCCGCCAGGGCTTGGGTGAATTTGATCTTCACCGGCTTGGCATTCGTGCCGGGGTAAATGATCTCGGCCTCAAACTCCGAGAGCCGAAAGTTGCCGTCGTCCGCGCGCCCGGAAGCCTTCAGCGGCAGCGAGTCATGCGGCAGCGCCTCCAGGCGCACGGCAGCGAGATTTCCCGGCTCGAGCTTGAGCTTCACTTCGTAAATGTCCTTGGGCGGGTTGGTCCCACGCGCCAGCACCGAGTTGTCCGCACCGATGGTGAACTCGGTTCCGTTCGTGGATTTTACCGACTCCGGTTTCAAAACCGTCCAGCCTTCGCTGAGCTTGCTGCGCCACTGCGCTTCCCACGCGGGCTGTTTCGTGTCGAGTTCGGGCATCGGTGCGTCGAGTTTCTTCCGTCCGTCCGCGAGCAAGGTTTTCAATTCGCCCTGCCGCCGCGTTTGATCCATCGAGGGCACCTTGATCGAAGGCGCGGGATTCGGCGCGTTGTTGTCCATGACCGACTCGTTCAGGTTGTTGAAGATCGAGTAGAGACCGTAATATTCGCTGTGCCGGATCGGGTCATACTTGTGCGTGTGGCAACGGCAGCACGTCATCGTCAGGCCCATCCAGATCGTGCTCGTCGTCTCCACGCGGTCGAAGGTGTACTTGGCCTGATACTCCTCCACGATGGCTCCGCCTTCGCCGGTGCTGAGATTGCAACGCACGTAGCCGGAACCAATCTGTTGATCCACCGTGGCCTCCGGCAGCAGGTCGCCCGCGATCTGCTCGGTGGTGAATTGATCAAACGGCATGTTCTTGTTGAACGCGTTGATGACCCACTCGCGGTACTTCCACAGGCTGCGCTCGGAATCAATGTGGTAGCCGTGCGAGTCCGCGTAGCGCGCGGCGTCCAGCCAGTACCGGGCCGCGTGCTCGCCGTAGCGCGGTGAGTCGAGCAATCGATCCACGACCTTCTCGTAGGCCGCGGGTGATTTGTCCGCGAGGTAAGCGTCCACTTCTTCCGGCGTCGGCGGCAAGCCGGTGAGATCAAAACTCGCGCGGCGAATTAGCGTCGTCTTGTCCGCTTCCGGCGCGGGCTTCAGCTTTTCCTTCTCCAGTTTCGCGAGCACGAACCGGTCGATTTCATTCTTCGCCCACTTCTTGTCCTTCACTTCCGGCAAGACGGGGCGCTTGGGATTTTCGTAGGCCCAATGCGTTTGCCACGGCGCGCCTTCGGCGATCCAGCGTTTGAGCAAATCAATTTGCGTGGCGGTGAGTTTCTTGCCGGTCTTCGGCGGCGGCATCACGTCGTCTTCGTTCTTCGTGGTGATGCGTTCGACGAGCGCGCTCTTCTTCAAGTCGCCGGGCACGATGGCGAACTCGCCGGACTTCGCGGCGTGGAAGGCGTCTTCCTTGGTGTCGAGCCGCAGCTTGGCCTTGCGCGCCTTGTCATCCGGGCCGTGGCAGGCGAAGCAGTTGTCGGAAAGGATGGGCCGGATGTCGCGGTTGAAATCAATCTTCGCCGCCTTGGGATTGTTCGCAGCAAAGCCCGGCGGCGTGAACGCCAGTAGCATCAGCGCGACGAACCGTGCGGCGCGCAAACTCGTGACTCGTTTCGGCATCATGGTGTTGTTTTCGGGAATCCCGCCCAAGCTAAGGGCACCCCGCGATGAAATCGACGAAGTTTTGCGCATCGGCATTGAAAGTTTCTCGGGGAAGTAGTGACAGCGCGCATCTCGTTTTGGTTCGCGTGGGAAAAGCGGCGCTAAAGCGACCGCACTCCAAACGCTCCGCGAATCACGAGGCGTCTGTTGTGCGCGTTAGCGTTTGGAGTGCGGTCGC
>JAYVQC010000133.1:0-6653 GCA_043757045.1 Akkermansia sp.
CAAGTGGACGACCGGCACGCCGACCGAGCGCCTGCAACTCATCCCCAGCGGACAGGAGCACATCTTGGAACAGGAAGACGGAAAGAAGCGCTGGGTGCAGGTGGTGACGGAACTCTCGCAGGCGTTCGCCCTCTGCTCCGCCACGGATGAAGCGACCGCGATCCGCGACGACGTTTCCTTTTTCCAAGCCCTGCAAGCCGCGCTGAACAAGAAGTCCGGCGAAAGCCGCAAGTCCCCGGAGCAGATCGACGCCGCCATCCGCCAGCTCGTTTCCAAAGCGATCACGACCGAGGGCGAGATCATCGACGTCTTCACTGCGGCCGGATTGAAGAAGCCCGACATCGGCATTCTCAGCCCGCAGTTCCTCGCCGAAGTGCGCGGCCTCAAGCACAAAAATGTCGCCGCCGAGCTGCTGGAAAAGCTGCTCAAGGACGAACTGAAGGCGCGCTCGAAGAAGAACCTCGTGCAGAGCCAGCTCTTCTCCGAGAAGCTCAAGAAGACGCTCAACGCCTACCACAACCGCGCCATCTCGACGATGGAAGTCATCGAGGAACTCATCAAGCTGGCGAAGGAAATGGACGCCGCCACCAAGCGCGGCGAAGACCTCGGCCTGACCGATGACGAAGTCGCCTTTTACGACGCCCTCGCCGTGAACGAGAGCGCGGTGAAAGCGATGGGCGACGACAAACTCAAACTCATCGCCGCCGAACTCATCACCCAAGTGCGCAAGAGCGTGACCATCGACTGGACCCTCCGCGAAGGCGCGCGGGCGAAGATCCGCGTGATGGTAAAACGTATTCTGAACAAGTATGGCTATCCGCCCGACTTGCAGGACGAGGCGGTGAAGACGGTGCTGGCGCAGGCGGAATTGTTGTGTGCAGATTGGGTGGTGTGAGTCGGGAGAGTTGTGAACTATGAGCCAATCGCCCACGGAAGCGGCATTGAAACCTGCGACGCGCAGCCACGCTAAACTGAGGCCCAACTGAGTGCGCCGCTAAACTCACCACTAACCAATCCATAGTTATGCCTGCCAACCTCCCTCATCTTTCACCGCCGGTGCATCACGTCTTCGTGGATTTCGAGAATGTTCACGCGGTGGATTTGGCGGTCTTTGCGTTGAGGCCGGTGAGCTTCACGTTGTTGCTGGGGGCGAAGCAGTCGAAGCTGGATGCGGCGCTGGTGGAGAAATTGATGGAGCACGCGGCCTCCGTGCAACTGGTGCGGCTCACGTCCTCGGGGAAGAATGCCTTGGACTTCACGTTGGCCTATTACGTCGGGCGGGCCGTGGCGGCGGATCCCACGGGGCATGTTCACATCATTTCCAGAGACACCGGGTTTGATCCGCTCATTGAGCATCTGCGGAGCCGGCACATTCGCGCGGAGCGTCATCAGGATTTTGCCGCGCTGACGGGGAAGGCTGCCATCCAATCGGCCTCGGTTCCCAGCAAAGCCAAGGTCGCCAAGCCGAGGCCAGCCAAGTCGAAGGTGCCACCGTCCGCTTCGGATCTCGAAGCCCGAGTCCTAGAACACTTGCGCACCCGTCCCAACAACCGGCCCAAACGCAAAACGAATCTGATCAGCCATCTGCGCACGCTCCTGGGCAACAAGATGAGCGACATCGAGGTCGAGAGGATTATCGAAGATTTATCTCAAGCCGGTCACGTCACCATCAATGACAAGGGCGCGGTGACATATTGGCTGTAACCGCGTCGGCCCCGACGGTTTCGCGCGTTGCAATGGCGGAGGGCGTGGCTAGCTTGGCCGGGTTCCACATGAAACACGTTGCCTTGCTCATTGAGACGTCGAACGCGTACGCGCGTGGGTTGTTGCGCGGCATTGTCTCGTATGTGCGCGAGCATCGGCCTTGGTCCATTTACCTCGCGGAGCATGGGCGCGGGGACGGCATCATCGCGCGGGTGGAGACGCCGCCGATTGCGCAGGCGCTGCGGCGCGTGAAGGTGCCGATGGTGGACGTGAGCGCGGCGCGGCTGCTGCCGGCGCTGCCGTGGTTCGAGACGGATGACGCGGCGTTCGCGCAGGTGGCCTACGAGCATTTGCAGGAGCGCGGGTTCAAACAATTCGCCTACTGCGGCGACGCGCGGTTCAACTGGTCGAATTGGCGCTGTGAACATTTCGAGCGCACGATGCGCGCCGAGGGCGAGTCGTGCTTCATCTACCAACCCTCCCGCGCTTTCGCCGCCGATGACACGACGCAGGTGGACGACCTCGTGCGCTGGTTGAAAAAATTGCCAAAACCTGTGGGCGTGATCGCGTGCTACGACTTGCGCGGCCAGCAGGTGCTCGACGCTTGCCGCCGCGCGCGCATCGCGGTGCCGGATGAAGTGGCGGTGATCGGCGCGGACAATGACGAGTTGATTTGCGAGCTGTCGCATCCGCCGTTGTCGAGCGTCATTCCGAACACGCACCGCACCGGTTACGAGGCGGCGGCGCTGCTCGATGCGATGATGTCGGGCCGCAAGGCGCGCGGCGAAACGCATCTCATCCCGCCGGTGGGCGTGGCCACGCGACAGTCCACGGACGTGCTGGCGATTGAGGACCGGCATGTGGCGCAGGCGGTACGCTACATCCGTGAGCAGGCGTGCCGGGGCATCAATGTGCTCGACGTGTTGAAGGCGGTGCCGCAGGCGCGGCGGTTGTTGGAAAGCCGTTTCAAAAAAATTCTCGGGCGCACGCCGCACGAGGAGATCAATCGCGTGCAGATCAATCGCGTGAAGGAACTGCTGGCGGAAACGGACCTGCCGCTCTCCGTGATCGCGGAGCGCGCGGGCTTCGCGCACGTCGAGTATCTCAGCGTGGTGTTCAAAAAGAAGACGGGCCTGCCGCCGAGCCGCTACCGCGCGCTGAACCACAAGGCGGGTTGAAAAATGCGTCGGAATAATTTTTTAAAAATCGCTGACGAACACTCCTTTAGCCAAGAGTTTGCCGAGGCGGGATTTCCATCGGCCGCGTTTTCAATCCGCGTTTATCAGCGTCCATTAGCGGTTCAAACCGTTAGAGCCGGTCTGAAAATCAGCATGGGTGGCACAGGCTACCAGCCCGGCGGAAGAGTGAGGGCCGCACAACTCAAGAAAGGCTGACTCGAAACTAGGAAGCTCCCTCTCATTCCGCTGGGCAGGTTGCCCAGCGGAACGGGCTGGTAGCCCGTTCCACCCTTTTTCAGACAGGCTCTTAGATAAAATTCCAAATCAAAGACGCGCGTTCTCATTCTGCGTGGACGGCCTCGAATTAGTTACCGCCCATCCAACCCCATCGCTGTGTTCACCAACGACCAGTCTTGTCGTCGCGCATGGTCGTCCGCTCACCCGGAGGCGCGATCCGGTTGCCGCCGACCGCTGCCACCGCGTGGGGCCGGTGGAGCAGGGCAGGGCGGGCGCGCGGCGAACAAATCCATAGTGGGGCAGCCCTCCCGGCTGCCACCAGTCCACGGGCCGTCCCCGCTGGTATCCTTCAGCCGGGACGGCCCAAGGACTGCGGCAGGCGGGAGGCACCGAGACAGGACATCGTGGACAAACAAGGACAGGACATCGCGGAAAGTATGAGGCTGGGGCCGGGTGGTGAGAGGCTGGTGTTTCTGACGCGCGCTGACCTTCACGGCTTGCTGCGGGCAGGAAAGCCCGCGCGCCGGGAGTTTTTGTGATTTGGATTTTGCGCTTGGGAATTTACGCTCCGGCGAATGCCGCGTGACGATCTTTTCTCCAGCGAGCCGAAAGAGGCTGGCCAGTTGGCTTCCGTTCGCCCGGCCGCCTCGTCCGCGCCGCTCGCCGCGCGGATGCGCCCGCGCCAGCTCGACGAATACGTCGGGCAGTCGCACATCCTTGCGCCGGGGCAGTTGCTGCGCCGCGCCATCGAGGCGGATCGCATCCAGTCGCTGATTTTTTACGGCCCGCCCGGCACGGGGAAAACATCCCTCGCACAACTCATCGCGCATCACACGAGCAACAAGTTTGAACGGTTGAGCGGCGTGGAATCCAACGTGGCGGACATGCGGCGGGTGCTGGCGGCGGCGGGCAACCGGCTCGCGAACACCGGGCAGCCGACCATTCTCTTCATTGACGAAATCCACCGCTTCAACAAATCGCAGCAGGATGTCTTGTTGCCCGACGTGGAGAGCGGCGTGGTGCGGCTCATCGGCGCGACCACGCACAATCCATTTTTCTTCGTCAATTCGCCGCTCGTCTCCCGTTCGCAGATTTTTGAACTCCAGCCCTTGAGCGAGGCGGACTTGCTCGGGCTGTTGCGCCGTGCGTTGGCGGACGGGGAACGCGGATTGGGGCATTTGAAAATTCGCGCGGATGAAGATGCGCTCGCGCACCTGGCGCGCATGTCGGATGGCGACGCGCGCAAGGCGTTGAACTCGCTGGAAATTGCCGCGCTCACCACGGCTCCGGTCGCAGACGGTTTCATCCCCCTCACGCTCGCCGTCGCGGAGCAGAGCATTCAGAAGAAGGCCATCGTGTACGACGGCGACGGCGACGCGCACTACGACACCATTTCCGCGTTCATCAAATCCATGCGCGGCAGCGACGCGGACGCGACGCTCTACTGGCTGGCGAAGATGATTCATGCGGGCGAGGACCCGCGCTTCATCACGCGGCGCATGCTGATCGCGGCGGCGGAAGATGTGGGGCTGGCGGACCCGATGGCGCTGGTGCTGACGGCGGCGGCGCATCAGGCGGCGGAATTTGTCGGCTGGCCGGAGGCGAGAATTCCCATTGCGGAGGCGGCCATCTATCTCGCGACGGCGAACAAGAGCAACAGCGCCTACCTGGCCATTGACGCGGCGCTGGAGGATGTGCGGGCGGGCCGCACGCTGCCGGTGCCGCCGCATTTGCGCGACGGTCATTACCAGGGGGCCAAGCAACTCGGCCACGGCGTGGGCTATCAATACGCGCACGACGCGCCGGAACATTTCACGCCGCAGGATTATCTTGGCGCGGCCAAGCGTTACTACGAGCCGACCGAGCAGGGCGTGGAAAAGAAAATCAAGGAGCGGGTGGATCGCTGGCGCGCACTGACAGACCAGGCGAAGAAGACCCCGCGCTAAGACCGCGAAAGAAACCGGAGATTCAAAATGGACTGGACGCAAATTCATCTCGCGCTGAACCATCTGCCGGTCATCGGCCTGCCGCTCGCGTTGCTGTGGTTGTTGATCGGTTGGGCGCGGCGCAGCCCGGAGGTGCTGCGGTTGGCTTTGTGGAGCGTGCTGAGTCTGTCGATCGCGGCCATCGCGATCAAGTTCACCGGCGACTTTGCTGCTGAACAATCAGCGGCTCGACTGACCGGCGTGAAGGAATTCGTGTCGCGCCACGAGCAGGCCGGTGATCAGGTGACGACGGCGGTGTTCCTGCTCGCGCTCGCGACGGCGCTGGCGCTCTGGCTGGGGCGGAAGCAGCGTCCGGTGCGGGCCTGGGTCTTGGCCGTGGTGGTGGTCGTGGGCGCGGCGACGTGCGGGCTTTACGTTCGTTGCGCGCATTCCGGCGGACAGATCAGCCATGCTGAATTGCGCCCATGAAAAAGCGCGACGGTTGGCACCGTCGCGCCCTTGTGCCCGCCGGGAAATTACTTCCGCTTCTTCTTCAGCCGCCCTTTGAAGGTCAGTTCCGCCACGCCGGATTTGTCGAGGCCACCGATTCCTTCGCGCACCATGCGGTCGAACTGCTTCTTCGCGGCGGCGGCGAGCGGGGCTTCAATTTTGTTCTGCTTCGCGAGCGCGAGCGCGATGCCGGAATCTTTCGCCGCGTGCGCGCCGGAGAAGAAACACGAGTGGTCGCGCTTCTGCATGTCCTCGCCGTCCGTGGCGAGCACGCGCGAGTTCGCACCGGTCTGGGAAAAGACTTCGCGCAACATCGTGAGGTCGAGGCCGAGCGCCTGGCCGAGGCCGAGGCCTTCGGCGAGTCCGGCGGTGTTGATGTTCATCACCATGTTGACCAGCGCCTTCACTTGCGCGGCGCTCCCGGCCTTGCCGATGTAGCGGAGCAACTTGCCGTCGTCGCTGAGTTTTTCGAGAATGGCTTTCACTTTCTTGTACGCCGTTTCCTCGCCGCCGCACATCAGGTAGAGCGTGCCCTGCCGCGCTTGCGTAATGCTCGACGCCATGCAGGCTTCGAGCGACTGGGCCTTGGCCTTCTTCGCCAGCTTCTCGACCGCGACATGGACTTCCGGGGAAATGGTGGCGCAGTTGATGAAAACTTTCCCGGCGGCTTTCACGAGCAGGCTGTCCCCGCTGGTCGCGAAAATTTTCCGCATGGCCTTGTCGTCGGTGACGACGGTGAGGATCACGTCCGCGCGCGCGGTCACGTCGGCAAGTTTCGCGCAGGCGGTCGCGCCGATTTCGCCGGCCACGGCTTCCGCACCGGCGCGGTTCACATCATAGACGGCGGTGACGGGCCAGCCGCATTCCTGCAAACGTCGCGCCATGTTCGCGCCCATGCGCCCGACTCCGATGATGCCAATTCGTTCTGCCATAAATTTTTGGTGTTGAATGATTTTTGTGCGCGCTGTTCTAGGAACATTTTCCCAGGTGCGCCAGTGAGAAGTTGAACGGCCGTCCGCGCCTGGGTGCATCCGAACATTGTTCTTGGTAGGGCGTCGTCGCTCCGCGCGCGCCGGATTGAGGCGTCAGCAAGTTCCGC
>JAYVQC010000134.1:0-1726 GCA_043757045.1 Akkermansia sp.
AACTCCGAAGTCGGGGCGGCGTAGCCGCCGGGGTAGCACAGGCAACCTGCCTGTGCCGCGCGGCGACCAGCCGCGCGGAACGGAGGAGGATGCAGGAAAATTTTGCTGCGCCCATTTCCAATCCACGCTCCCTCCCATTCCGCCCGGCTGGTAGCCGGGCGGGACGGGCTGGTAGCCCGTTCCACCCGTTCCACCCGTTCCGATTTCGGAGTTCCGGCTAAGAAGTCCCAACTCGCCGCCGCAAAAATCGCAGCACCACCATCGCCCCGGCCAGTGCCACGCAGCCCCACCCAAACAAGTCGCCGTGCCGGTTGTAGAACGTGCGCGGCGCCTTCGTCTCCGGCGAGGGCAGGGGAACTTCGATGATCTTGAAACCCGCGCGGTAGATGTCGCGCGTGCCGTCCTCGAAGAAGACGTTGTGCATTCCTCCGAAGCGATCCACCCAGCAGCTCAGGCCGTTGTTCGCGCAGCGCACCAGCGGCACGCCGTTCTCCACCGCGCGGAAGGCGGCGCTCGCGGCCTGCTGCCATTGCGCCGCGCTTTCGCCGAACCATCCGTCGTTCGTAATGTTGACCAGAAAATCCTCCTCGCCCGTGACATGCTCGCGCGCGTAGTGCGGGAACACATCCTCGAAACAAATCAGCACCGACGTCTTCGCGCGCAACGCGCCGAGGTCGAACGTCACCGGACGCTCGCCCGCCGTGAAGCCGCCATCAATCGGGGTGAGGTATTTGATGAACGGCAGCCAGTCCACGAGCGGCACGTACTCGCCGAAGATGACGAGCTGCCGCTTGCGATAGGTGCTGACAAATTCGCCGCGCGGATTGATGAGAAAACTGCTGTTGAAAAAGATGCTGTTCGTGCCGCGCCGCTCGAAGTCATCCGAGCCGATGATGAACCACGCGCCGCTGCGTTGCGCGAGTTCCGCGAGACCGCGCGCGCTCGGTTCGTCGAGCCGCACCATGCGCGGGGTCGCGGCCTCGGGCCAGAGGAGCACGTCGGGTTGGTTCGTGAGCGCGGCCTCGGTGAGTTGCAACAGTTGCGCGAGACGCGGGCCGGCGTCGGCGTCATTCCAAATCATCGTCTGCGGAATGCTGGGCTGCACCAGCGCCATCCGCAGCGTGCGTTCGGGCGGCGGGGCGGAGGTGATGCGATGCAGGCCGAGCGCATAAATCACCGCGACCGTGAAGACCGGCAGCGCGAGTTCCTTCAGCCAGACGTGGCGTGCCGAAGGTTGCGCGACCAAGGCATCAAAGGCATTCAGCAGCGAGGCCGCGAACCAGATGACGAGAAACGACACGCCATACACGCCCGTGATGGATGCGATCTGAATGAGCGGCAAAAGTTTCTGCTGCGACGAGCCAAGCAAGTTCCACGGAAAGCCGGTGAACAGTCGCGACACGATCATCTCCATCGCCACCCACGCCACGCCGCACAGCAGGGCGTGCCCGGTGCGCCCAATCCATTTCTGCTTTCCGCTTTCTGCTTTCTGCTTTTGACAAAGCCACGCCCACGCCGCCGGGAACAGCGCGAGGTACGCCGCGAGCGCGATCCAGCCGAGGATGGGATAAAATTTCACCGGGATGTGCAGCAACCACGAGAGCGAGACGAGGTAGTGCGTGAACCCCGCCAGCCAGCCGAGGCGAAAGACATTCCCTCCGCGCGTCGCGAACAGGATGAGCGCGGGCGCGACCCACGCCAGTCCCGCGATGTTCGGCTGGTGAAA